>DFBN01000092.1 GCA_002366635.1 Caldifarciminota bacterium UBA3079
TGGCAGAAGTTCAAAAGAAACCCCAAGCTCAGATTGGTCAGAAGTGAGCACGAAACAAATACCCTGTTCTATCCGACTTGGTCACCAGATGGCACAGAAATCTATTACCTCAGAACAGGAGACTTCGGTTACAATTATAGCTACGGAGCTTTGTGGAAAGTAAGCGTTGACGGAACTTCTGCGAGTGAGGTGTTGAGCGATACCTTCTGCGCCCTGGCGTTCTCGGCCAATGGCCAAGAAATAGCTCTGACGACAGGGAATTCCCTAACGGGCGGTAGCTTGGTTATTTTCGACTTGGCGAGGCTGGCTATTGATACCATTCCGACTTCGATGTCTGATATATTCGATGTCAAGTTCAGCAGAACAAATTCCAGAAGAGTGTATTTCTGTTCCCTGAGCCAAGGCATCTACAGAGTGAACATTGACGGCAGCGACGAAGAATCCGTAGAACCATCTTATATTGGCTATTTCGACCTCACCTTATTAGATTCGATTGTTCCACCTAGCATTCACCCGTCAGACCGCTATATTGCCCGTGGGAAACATATCCCAGGTAGCTCAGTTGGCACCGATGACATCGTTCTTATTGATATTGAAACCGGGGATACTACCTATCTGAGAGCCAATCCATACAAAATCTGCTGGATTACGACCGTCTCTTGGTCACCCGGAGGAGATAAACTTGTATTCACGGCCCACGAATTTGCTCCAGGAGACCCTTTGCAACAGATGGAAGGGGAACTCTGGATACTGGAGCAGGTTATTGACAAGTCAAAAAGAAACAGGTAATGCTAACCGGTTTTTTACTCCACACATCTGGCAGGCGGGTTTGAAACCCGCCCGTACTTCTGCTATTTTGGTATGTTAGCATGATGTAAAAAAGGCCGGGTTGTTGTCCGGGAATGTGGTGCTAAACCGCCAGGTTTCTGCGGAATTTCCTGGCTGCATCCAATGCCATTTCTGCCATCAGGTTCCGTTTTGCTCTACCCCGGACCCGTTTGTTCAATAAAGGCAACAGACCGAAATTGGCATTCATCGGCTGGAAATTCTGATTCGGTGTTGTTATGTATTTCAATAATCCACCAATCATTGTCGGTTCAGGGAATTCAATCGGCTTTTGCGTTTTGGCAATCCGGGCCGCATTGATGCCGGCAACCAGTCCGGCTGCGATTGATTCAACATAACCTTCAACACCGGCAAGCTGGCCAGCAATAAACAGGTCTGACCGGACTTTGGTCTGCAAAGTAGGCAAAAGCAGTTCTGGCCCGTCAAGATAGGTATTCCGGTGCATACTGCCGTAACGCAGGAATTCGGCATGTTCCAGACCCGGAATCATTCGGAAGACCCGTTTCTGTTCACCATGTTTCAGCCTTGTCTGAAAACCGACCAGGTTGAACATCGTCCCTTCGGTATTTTCCCTTCGCAACTGGACGACCGCGAAAGGCCGCTTGCCTGTTTCCGGAAGAGTCAATCCCACCGGTTTCATAGGACCGAAGGCCAGGGTTTCTCTTCCTCTGCGCGCCATTTCTTCGACCGGCAGGCAGGGCTCAAACAGAGAACTTTTTTCAAAATCCTTCATTGGATGGAGTTCTGCTTCAAGCAGTTCATTTACCAGCCGGTCATACTGTTTCCTGGTCAAAGGACAGTTAAGATAATCCCGGCCCACGCCGTAACGAGAGGCGGCAAACACTACATTCATGTCAATCGAGTCAGCCGCGATAATCGGCGCAATGGCGTCATAGAAGGAAAGCCGCTTTGCTCCGAGTAAGCCGGTCAGCGACTCGGCCAGTTCCGGAGAAGTCAGAGGCCCGGACGCAACGATAACCAGTTTGTCTGGGATTTCTCTTATCTCTTCCCGAACGACTTCGATTCCGGCATCGTCCAGAGTAAACTGCACTTCGGCTGAGAATCGCTGCCGGTCAACAACCAGTGCCTTGCCCCCGGGAATTCTGGCCTGTCGGGCACATCCGAGCAATGCCGAACCATAACAGCGCAATTCCGCTTTGAGCAGGCCATGGGCATTTTCACCCTGGTCTGATTTAAGCGAATTGGAGCATACCAGTTCGGCAACATCACCGGTTCTGTGCGCCGCGGTCTTGGTTTCTGGCCTCATCTCAAAGAGTCGGACAGGAATACCGTTTTTTGCCAGTTGCAATGCGGCTTCACAGCCAGCAAGCCCGGCACCGATGATTTTGACCGGTTCCATCTGGTTAAACATAAGAAAAACGGGGCGGATTTCCACCGCCCCGTTAAAAGTATCGCTTTAATAAAGCCCTTGAACCCTGCGGCCGGTCGGATATTCGACCGCAAATTCCAGGTTTATTTCGAACTTACCTTTTGGCTCAAGTTCAGGCTTCCAGGTATAGGTTCCTTTGTCTTTGTCCTGCTCAAGGAATTTCGGTTCCACTTTTGTGACCGTTACTTTGATTTCTTTCTGCTTGGAAACAGGCACCTGTTCGACAATCCTGATTTTAATCGGTTTTGGATGATAATTCTCGACTGTGGTTTTATAAACAAACTGCATTTTCTCGGTTTTGCTGAAAAGCCCGTGCCTGGATTTGAAGCTCTTCACCAGTTCGCGTTTCACTTTGACACGCTCGTCAACACCAAAACTCACTTCGGTTGACTCTTCGGGCGCTACCGCGGGCAGATAGGTTGAACCGGTGTATTCGTCGCCAACATAAGTATTGCCTTCACCGGCGAGAAAAACAAAGTCAGTGGCATTGACCAGCTCGCCTTGAAGGAATGCCTGGGCCTTTGCTTTCGCCAGGGTGTAATAGCTGAATTCTGCCGGCAGGCGGGTTTCATGCAACCTGAGCTTTTTTACCGGTTCGCCGCTTGCAAGGGTTACCCTGCCCGGAATCACATATTGCAAGGAAATCCCGGTTTCCACTACATTAACCGTTTGTGCTCCTGGCGGCATCGGTTTGATGCTCGCTGGAAGCCTATCAAATTCGACACTTTTTTCTTGGGCACCGCCTAATGCATGTCGAACCTGTTCCCACAAACTCAGTAACCATGGTCTGGGCTCGGGCGCAAACGCACCAAGCATCGGCCTGGCAGTCGAAAGCACAACTTTTACCCGGTTCCAGTCTTCGCCGGTTTTCTGTATCAGCTTGGCAAAATATGCGACTTCGACTTTGCCGTTTGCAGGTCGTGCGCGCAGTTCATAATAAGGTAACCAGTTTGCACCATTACGGATAATATAAGAAAGCCTGATATGATATGTGCCGGCATCTGCACCATAATCGAACCTGATTTCCTTACGGTTTTCGATACGAGCCCGGGCATCCTGGTATTCCTGCCGGCCGGCCTTAAGTTTCTTATCAACCGCTTCATGCTTGCGTTTCAGCTTTAATGCCTTCGCATTTGCCTTTGACAGCTCATCGGCCATGAATGACAAAGCACCGCGCCAGGACTGGGCCGATACCTTACCCTGTTGTAGTTCTTTGGAGATTATCTCCGGTGCGCCCAATTTTATCGATTTAAGAAACTCCTCCTTGGCCTTGAGCACGGCCTGCTCATCATCGATTTTTCCCAAGCTGTCTTCCAGTGCCTTCACCCGGATTTCAAGCGCCTTGACCGATGGCGTCGGTTCTGAGATGTATCCGCGCTTGACCTGAACTTCACCGATTTTCATAGCCGGTGCCTTGATTCGGACCGAATTGTCCTGCAATGCGCCCGGAAGTCCTGGAAAGACCAGTTCTCCAGGACCCGAGACAGTCACTTTTGCGGTGCGCACAACCGCTACCTGATTCGGATAAACCACCACGGAATCAACCTTTGAGCTTACCGTCAAACCCAAGATTGCCAGCAGCAAAGAAATCATTGTTCCTCCTTTAATCTATTAACAATAATACATACCAGTGAATCAATCAAATCATTCCATCCAGACTTTGTTTAATTGTCCCACCACCCAGGACCATATCACCCTGATAGAACACCGCTGCCTGTCCTGGTGTGATTGCCCATTGCGGCTCGTCAAATCGTACCACTGCAGTTTTATTGTCAGGCAATTCAACCGATGCCGCACCGCCTAGTCCCTGGGACCGAATCTTGATGACTGCACGGAATTTCTCTCTAGAAGCTCGGCCTGAAATCCAGTGAATGTTTTCCAGCTCGGCGATATTGGAACGGGCATCGTTTTCATTCCCAACAACAATCAAATTTTCCCCGGGCTTGATGCAGACAACATATTGCCTTTTGCCGAATGCGATTCCCAATCCTTTGCGCTGGCCGATAGTATAGTTTGCAAAACCCGGATGCCGGCCGACCAGATTGCCTTTCATATCCTTTACCGGTCCTGGCCTGAATAACTCCGGTCTCCTTTTTTTGAGAAAACCGGCATAATCACCGGTCGGAACAAAACATATCTCCTGGCTTTCGCTTTTTTCTGCAACGGGTAATTTGAAATCATGTGCCAACTGTCGCACCTGTTCTTTTGTGTATTCGCCAACCGGCATCAGGATTTGTTTCATCTGTCCCTGATTTAGCCGGTACAAAAAATAAGACTGGTCTTTATGCTTATCCCTTGCCTTGAGCAAATGCCAAATACCTTGTTCATCTCTTTTCAGCCGCGCATGATGGCCGGTAGCAAAACTTTCGGCACCAAGTTCGAAAGCCTTTTGGAGCATGATTCCGAACTTGATACGCTCATTGCAGCTTATGCAGGGATTCGGTGTTCGACCATTTGCATATTCCCGGCAGAACTCATTTATCACTTCGTTATTGAATGCTTCTTGTAAATCAAGCACATAATGGGGGATTTTCAGTTTTGCTCCGACCATTTGTGCGTCTTTTACCGTTTTTGTGCTACCGCGAACAGAACCATCATTATCAATCACCCGCATTGTAACACCAATGACATCAAAACCCCGCTGTTGAAGGATTGCGGCTGCGACCGAAGAATCAATACCTCCGCTCATTCCTACTGCAACCCGCATATCAATCGCCAACAGGATAAAAAGGCAAACCCGGCTATTCTTCGGTCTCGAACTCGCAGATGAGCGCTTCCCAGAGCTGCTGGTGCGCCAGAAGTGGCACATCGCAGTCCGTCTGCATCTGGCAGTAACGAACTATCCGTTTCATGCCCCATAACAACCGGGCGCAGTGCTCACATGTCTGGACATGAAGTATTATCTCCTGCCGCATCTTCTCGGTTACCTTGCCGTCGAGATAATCGACTATCCAGTCCAGAAGTCTGGAACATTCTGGAGACTTTTGAAACTCTTCTTTCATGAATACTCCGTTAAATATAGTCTGCCAACTTGCTGCGCAAAACCATCCGGCCGCGGTGGAGCCTGGACTTCACAGCCGCGACCGAAAGATTCAGAACCTTGCTTACCTCTTCGTTGCTCAGACCTTCCATATCGCGTAGCACCACTGCCGAACGGTAATCAGGCGGCAACGAATCCACCGCTTCCTGGAGGGCCCGTCCGAGTTCCCGCTGACGCATAATCTTTTCCGGACTGTATTTGTAGTCCGGTATCTCAAGCGTCTGGCCGCTTTCTGACCTCACCGGTGCATCCAGTGATACTACTATCGGCGATTTGCGCCTCCGCAATTTAGTTAAACTCGTATTCGTCGCAATTCGATACAACCATGTGTAAAAACTTGACTTGAACTGGAACTTGCAGATGAACCTGTAGGCGCGCAGGAATGTATCCTGCAATGCTTCACTTGCGTCCTGCTCGTTGCCAAGAAGGCGGTAAGAAATATTATAAACCTTACGCTCGTAACGGCGCACCAGTTCCTCAAAGGCAGCATCATTGCCTGCCTGGGCCCGTTTTACCAGTTCCTTGTCCGGAACCGGCAGCGCCTTCGGCGCTACCTGCAGTTGCTTACTCTTGGCCATTTAGACTAAGATATGCCCTGCTAAACTATTGTCAACCGATAGAACACCTTTAGGGCAAGGAAGGCACAACGCGCCGGCCACGGCCCATTGGAGGTGAATTATCGAAAACCTGCACCACATGGTAAATTACCGCAATACTCTTCTGGGGCGCATGGCCGTGGAAATAGTCATGCGACAGGTTGATATAATCCACAACTTGCTGCTCATAATCGGTCAGCTCGGGGTCGTCTGGATGCAGCATCTGAGCGATGCAACGCAACTCGTATGACTTTGGCAAATCAAGGAATACAACCGAAACACCAGGGTCAGCCATCTGGTTCAGGAATGTATGGGTTTCAAAATTCGGCCGGGAATAAAGCTCAAGCGAAGTCTGCTTGGTCAAATCAACCAGCTCTGTGCCACGGCGGTAAAGGCTTTCAAGAACCGCAAGCTTTCTAATGGGCTGGTAATCCCAGGTCTGCTTCATGAGCTCAATCACTTCAGGAATCTTGTTCGGTTTGGGCAACCAGCCGATCCCTTTGACCGCATTATTTATAGCGAAATAGGAATCCTTGCGCTTGGTGCCATGGCTGGCAACCATTCCAGAGTGGGGCCCGGCAACCTCGGGCATTTTCATCTGCTTTGTTATCATCATCTGTTTCATATCGGCCAGTTGCTCCAGCCTGCGGCCAAAATTCCACTTGATGAAACCTTCAGGCAATTCAACTGTCTTGAATTCCTGCCATTTGCCTTCCACACGCGCACGGATGATTCCTTTATCAAGTTGCGCAGCATCAACTACATCCTGGTGAAACCAGCCGGTCCACTGACCGCGTTTCCCGGCTGTGCCAGTCGAGTCAGGGATGAACTTCACATCCTTCCAGAAGTTCACTGCCCCATGCTCGGGATTATCGAATTCAGGCCCCTGGCCGCACATCATCACTAGCAACCCGGCCAGCATCATCGCCAGCCAATACTTCATTTTTACCTCCTTTGGGTTCCTTTTCAGCCAGCCGGACAATAACGGGCAAATGCCTGCCGGACCGACCTGCCCTGATATCAATGAACTTGAGAATCAGGAATGCTATCGCCAGGCCGACACCAGCCAGCACTGCGGCTAGTAAATCTCCACCTATTCTGGTCCCGATGATAATTCCTGCAATCATCAGAACCACCGGCATACCGAAAACCAGCAAGGCCGAATATGAACTTCCCGGTTCGGTTGTTTCCAGAATCACCGAGTCACCTGTTCTGGCACCGATTTCATTGCGCGCAGTTACGAGCTTTACTTTCTTGCCTCCCCAGTTACACAAACCCGAAGCACCGCAATGATGGCAGGCCTTGCCAGGGACAACTTCAACCTCGGCCCGGTTGCCATTTACTTTAACGACCTTGCCCAATTCTTCCATATTACTGAAAACACCATTCTCGCTTCCATTATTCAAACACCGGGACCGATTGTCAAGGAGTGCCTGACGGCTCATGCTCGACGCCAGAAACATCCCCCCTCAAGCGTCCTTAGGTAAATTTCTGTCTATCTTGACAGCATCTGTATTGTGGGTAGGTTGATACAATGGTTACTATAGTGCTTGTAGGCAGACCGAATACCGGCAAGTCAACCCTGTTCAATCGGATAGTAGGCGGCCGCGTGGCAATTACCATGCGCGAACCCGGCATTACCAGAGACCGAGTAATCAGAACTACAGAATGGCTTGGCCGCAGTTTCCGGATAATCGATACCGGCGGTCTGGTTCCTGATTCTGAAGATGAAATCAACCGCCAGGTCGAAAGGCAGGTTGCGATAGCAGTTAAAGAAGCCGGTGTGGTCATTATGGTGGTTGACGGCAAGACAGGAGTCGCACCACTGGACCAGGAAATCGCCTTGCGTTTGCACAAAGGAGGTAAACAGTTCCTGGTTGTTGTCAATAAACTCGATATCAAGCGCGGTTTTGACCCGAATGAATTTCACAAATTAGGTGGTGAACGGATTATCCCGATTTCCGCCGAACACGGTATTGGTGTTGATGAATTGCTGGATGAAATAATCCGCCGCTTGCCAGCCGGAAGTAGGGAAACAGCCAATCAGGTGATCACTTTGGCTATCCTTGGCCGGCCCAATGTCGGGAAATCGTTATACCTCAATACATTGCTTGGAAACGAGCGGGCAATTGTCACCAATATCCCGGGCACGACCCGTGATGTCGTCGAAGAAACATTCCGGTTTGAAGGCCGCAATTACCGGTTGCTCGACACCGCTGGTATCCGCAAAAAGGCAAAAGTCAATCAGTCGGTGGAGTATTATTCTGTAACCCGGGCGATTGATGTTATCAGGCGATGCGATGTTGTCCTGCTCATAGTCGATGCCACCGAAGGCCCGACCAATCAGGATAAAAAGCTCGTCAATCTCATCGAATCCAGAAACAAAGGACTTGTTATTGTCGCTAACAAAATTGACCTTGTCCAATCCGGCCTCACGCAGAAAGTGCACGAATGGGTCGCATCAGAACTGTCATTTGTCAAATATGCACCGATTGTTTTCGCATCGGCACTCAAGAATCAGGGTGTCACCGATGCGGTGCACCACGCCAGTCTTGTTTATGAAACCGGGGGCCGCCGTATCAGCAATGGATTGTTGAAAAAAACCGTGCTCCGACAACTCCAGGAAAGCCCCAGGAATTACAAGAACAAAGTCCTTGGTCTTACTCAAATCGGCACAAGACCACCGAAGTTCAAGTTAAGGATAACCAGGCCCGGGGCCGTCGAAGCCGCCTATAAAACTTTTGTAATCTCGGAAATCCGCCGCTTTTACAAGTTCGAAGGCTACCCGGTCCGGCTCTGGATTACCCGCTGATTAGTATGGCAAAAAAGCGAATGTGGTTGGTGCTGGTTATTCCTGCCCTGCTTATCGCAATTCTTCTGTTTCTTCTTTCTCCAAAGCGACATCCAGTTGTAACCGCACTCAGACCAGGACCGACCGGAACTATCAATATCCTTATTATCGGCAAGGATGCCCGCGCCATCGGTCCGGTTGAAAAAGAAGGCTATCAGCGTAATAAAAGGGAAAGAAGCTCTCATTCAGATGTCATGATAATCGCCCATGTAAATCTTGATTCGGGCCGATTGAACCTCTTTGCACTGCCCCGCGACCTGCTCGTTAATGTCACTGGTATCACAAAACCGAATTCTGCAACCGACTTCAACCGGATGGAAAAGCTTACCCATATCTATGCGATTGGTGGTGAATCGCTGTTGTGCCGGACAATAGAAAGCCTTCTCGGCATCACGATTCACCGTTCAGTAGCATTTGACTTTGATACATTCAGGATGACATTCGGTTTGCTCCGTCCATTCCTCAGAAACCTGAAAGTCCGTGGAATCGCCCTGTCAAACAGAAACCAGGCGCTAAAATTCGCCCGCCGGCGCTACCGATTGAAAGACGATGATATTGACCGGTGCCGCGATAACCTGCTTCTTGTAAGCTCGGTTATTCACCGCACCTGGTGGTTGGCCGATACCCGTCTGGGCGAAATGCTTATCCAGCGTGTCCTCAAGATAATCGGCAATGATACTGATTTGCCTGTCGAAGAAGCAAAACAGATTGTTTACGGTTTGAAGGAATCCGGGTTCAATCCCGATAGAATCCGCACCGCTGTGCTTGTAGGCGAAGGTCGCAAAGTAACACTTGAGCGCTACAAGAAAACTTTCTGGTGTTATCTACCTGCTTATGCTGAAATCAGAAAACAGGTTGACTGTTTCCTTCGTGACCAGCGTCGGGTTCAGGCACTGGATTTCATGACCAGGCAACGATTCAGAGCGCCTGGTTATCTGTTTGCCGATTACATAATTTCAACTGATTCATCAGCGTTTGCAAAAAAGCTGAAAGGATTGGAAAAACTGGATCTGGACCTGCAGCCCGAACCTTAGGTTATGAATTTCCGCACTTCATTCAGGAATGCATCCTGACCTGAAGAAAGCCGGTCTGCTCTGCCCCCGCCTTCAGCAAGAAAAGTTTTGCCGCCGCCTCCGCCGCCAAGTGCCTGGCCGATAGTTTTTGCCACCCTGCCAGCAGGCAATTGCTTCTGCAAATCAGGACTGACAAAAACGATATAGCGCAGTCGGCCCGAACCGACATTACCGGAAAGCATCCCGATATAATGTGCCTTCAGGAGTTCCCTGACCCGGTCCGCAACCAGACGCAACCCGTTGATATCGAAATCAGGAAAGTAGCCGGTAATCGTGTCCACACCACCGATTTTCAGCGCCTTACCGGCAAGTTCTGCGGCCGCACTGGCAGCAACCCGGCCGGTCAATTTCTGCATCCGGGAAGAGACCTCATTTAACTCTTCAATAAGTCCGGTTACTTTATTGACCAGCACCTTATCGTTTACACCCAGACTCTCCTGAAGCCGCTCAATGGTCTGCCTTTCTTCAGTAACCTTATTATAAGCAGCCGAACCTACCAGCGCTTCAATCCGCCTGATGCCAGCGGCTACACCGGTTTCTGATACGATTCTGAACATCCCGATTTCACCGGTGCTCCTAAGATGGGTACCGGCACAGAGTTCCTTTGAGAAATCACCGATTTTGACAACAGTAACCTTTTCACCGTATTGCTCACCAAAGAACGCCATTGCCCCCATTGCTTTGGCCTTTTCAAGCGGGACATTTTCTATTCGCTTTATCCTCTGGTCGGCAATTACATGTTCATACACAAGTTTCTCTACCTGATAAAGTTGCTCGGATGTCAAAGGCTTGAATGCAGCAAAGTCAAACCTGAGTCTTCCCGGTTCTACCAATGAACCTTCCTGCTTCACATAATCGCCAACAACCCGGCGCAAAGCCGCATGGAGCAGATGGGTAGCAGTATGAGCCCGCTCAATCTCACGCCTGCGCTCCTTGTCTATCTGGGCAANNTGCTTGTAATAGCTGTCGATTACCTCAAGCTCAAAATCATCGCCGGTAATCCTGCCGGTGTCGCCAATCTGACCCCCGGCCTCAGTGTAGAACGGGGTATCCTTCAGACAGACCTCATACACCCTGCCCTTGACCTCCTTATCCTTTATGGGCACGAAACGGACCAGCTCGGTTTCGGTCTCGTCCTTTTCATATCCCACAAACTTGGGAGAAGAGGAAAATTCGACTGTAAGCTCGGCCTGAACACCGCCTGCGATTGAAACAGCCTTCTTACTCCGTTCGCGCTGGGCCTGCATCGCCTGCTTAAAACCTTCGGTATCCAGGTTCACATTCTCGTCCTTTGCCAACTCCTTGACCAGCTCGATATGGAACCCGAATGTGTCGTGCAGCCGGAAAAGCTCTCCACCCGGAATTACGCCTTCGGACCGATACTTCTTAAGCACATCTTCCCATCGTTCAAGCCCGGCATCGAGTGTGTGCAGAAACCTTTCCTCTTCTGATTTGATTATCAACGCGGCCTGCTCCCTTTTATCCGCAAGCCCTGGGTACCATTGTCGCATCAGTTCAACGGCCGCACCAGAAACCCGGTACAAAAAGGGGTCTCTGACACCCTGGCGATGTGCGAAAAGCAATGCCCGGCGCAGGATACCACGCAGAACATAGCCTCGGGCTTCATTGGAAGGAATCGCGCCGTCGGCAATTGCAAATGTCAGGGCCCGGGCATGGTCGGCCGCAACCCAGAACATCGGCCGGTTATGCTCATCCGGTTCAATACCGAGGATTCTGCTCGTTTCCCTGACAATCGGGGCAAACAAATCGGTATCGAAAATAGTCCGCTTGCCCTGGGATACCTGGGCCAGGCGCTCCATACCCATACCAGTATCAATGCCGCGGTTTTTCAAAGGCTCACGGGTGCCATCGGCCAACTGATTGAACTGGGGAAAGACAATATTGTAGATTTCGCTCCAACGGCCGCAGTCACATCCTGGTGCGCATGTCGCCTTTCCGCAGCCGTAGCTTCTCCCCAAGTCAAAATAAATCTCAGAACAAGGGCCGCACGCACCACCGCCCCCAACCGGTCCCCAGAAATTGTCTTCTTTGCCGAGCCGATAGATTCTGTTTTCAGGCAGGCCGACTTTTTTGTGCCAGATTTCATAAGCCTCGT
>DFBN01000017.1:0-2750 GCA_002366635.1 Caldifarciminota bacterium UBA3079
AAGTAATGTGTCCCCGAAACTCCCCGGACAAGACACATGCCAGCACTACCCGGTTCATCTCAACAGCACAATCCGGCACTGTTCCGGATTCCCGCCCTTCAGGTACGCCCTGGCGAAATAGATGCCACCTGGAACTGCCTTGCCGGTTTCGTCTCTTCCGTCCCAAGTCGTCGTATGTAAGCCTGAATCACGTTCCCTGCTGACAAGTGTCCGGACTTCCTCACCGACAAGGTTGTAGACTGTGATGCGCACGTCACCGTTCCCGGGCGGTTGATAACTGATCAGGGCTCTGTCCGTAAACGGATTCGGCTCGCTTCGGAAAACGGAAAGAGCTTTACAGAGAGAATCTTCTCCTGGCGAGATGGGTTCCCGGACAGCAACGGGGTCCGGCCCTACTTTCACGAGGTAAGCATCCGGGTTAAAGGAACCTGGTATTTGCCGGTATCCCGCAACGATATATCCACCGTCAGATGTCAACTGAACCGAAACGCCCTTTTCTGTGGGGTCGAAGTCTCCGAAAGTCTTTGTCCAGAGTGTATCGCCGTCCGCGTCTGTCCTTACAAGGTAAGCATCCGCAGCCGGAGCACCGTCCGGAATGCTCCATCCTGAAATGATGTAGCCGCTGTCAGAGGTTACCTGGACCGAGAGCCCGCAATCGTTTGATGGCCCTCCGTACGTCTTTGCCCAGACGGTATTGCCTCCGGCATCGGTCTTTATGAGCCAGACATCACAGCCGCCCGCGCCGTACGACCTTGTCCATCCCGCAGTCACGTAATGTCCATCAGGAGTCGGTTGAACCGAGTAGCCTTTGTCTTGCGCTGTTCCACCATAGACCCTTGTCCAGACCGTATCGCCGCTCCGGTCCGTCTTCAGAAGCCAGATGTCTGACTGACCTGAACCGAACGATTCCGTTTCCCCGACAACGATGTACCCGTCAGGTGTTTCCTGAACTGACCGGGCACGGTCAGGCGCTGTTACCCCACCGTATCTCCTTGTCCAGATGGTGTCGCCGTTGGGATTCGTCTTCACGAGAAAAACGGCATATTTCCTGGTCGTCGGGTCTGGTGCTTGTCCTGCTGCCAGGTATCCACTGTCAGCGGTCTGCAGAACCGAGTAGGCATGACCCCATTCTGTTTCTCCGTAGATTCTTGCCCATACCAGACCGCCCTGGCTGTCCGTTTTCACAAGATAGAACTGCTGACCGACCGGGGTAGTTGTCGTTCCGGAAATAATGCAACCACCATCAAAGGTCGTTTGCACGCAGTATCCCGCATCATACCCGGTCCCTCCGAATCTTCGCGTCCAGAGGGTATCACCTTTTCCATCTGTTTTTACCAACCAGATATCCCCCCCGGTACTGGTTCCCATTCCTACCTTCCCGGCAATGATATATCCGCCCTCGATTTCCTGAACCGAAGTAGCTTCATCCCAATGGCCTGAGCCGCCGTCATATGTCTTTTCCCACTGAATCTCGGGAGGCCCGGCAAACAGGCTGGTAACAGACAGACTACCAGCACAAACAGACCCGGCCACCAGTATCCTGAACCAGTTTCTCACATTCTCCTCCTTATATTACTCTGCTCGCTTTCCGCACCCGCACGACCGACAAGCACAGGTGCCAACCGAGCTGTTCGACAAACCCATGCTAACCATCGCTCAATGCCGCTGTTATATTCCGGCCTTTTGACCAGAAGTTCTCAAAACTTGCTATCATAACCGTGACAAGGGACGGATGGTTAAAGAGAAAGACGGTAATATCATCCTCTCGGGTTGAAAGAGAGAAAGTGGCCGCCTGCTTGTCTACAATCACCATGTTCATTGGCAAAGTTCCGGCTACTCTTCCTACTTCGCCGGCATCCACCAGTTTTCTCACGAAAGGTATGAATTCCCGGTCTTTCAAGCACTGCTCGCCATATAGACAGCGAACCTTTATTCCCTTTCTCAAGAGAGCCATCTCCCGTCTCAAGGTGGCATTCATTTCCTTCTCGTTCCTGTCCCGTATCTTCTTGCAGAATACCAATATCTCCTTCTCGGCCTTCTTGTACAGGTCTGCCGGAGTCTGCCGTATCCGTTGTCCTTTGAGAACTTCAACAAACTCAAAGGGGTCTGCCCTCTTTACCCGCTGCTTATGAGTTCGGTCCAGCTCTGCTATCCCTTTCGCTTTGGCCCGAAGCTGCTCCTTCTCATTCGCCATGATTTCCTTGAAGGCGATTGACGGTAGAACGGCGGAGTAGCGGTTCACCTTGCCACGATGCTCAATACACATCCCCCTGGCCACCAGTCTCTTCAGCGCAAGATAAACCTGAGGTCTTGGTACGGTGAGCGAGTTTGACAACTCCTGGACTTTCGTTCCATTTGTCCCGACAAGCGCACAGTAGACCTGCGCTTCATAACTGGTAAGACCCAGAGACTTCATCAGCTCCTGATTATTCATAGGATGTTAGTATAGCAACCACTAACATCATGTCAAGCAGAAAAGCAGTTATCACGAGGCAGAAGTCCAACGCGTGTTCAATAGTGAAGTGCAACACTTTGGAAGATAAGGGGACACAATACCTATCTCTAACCACACCATCGCCTTCTCGGCCTGGTGTATTTTACCAGAACGAGAACACTTTTGGAGAACACTTAAGACCCCTAGCATGACCTCTCTGCTTTCTTTTCCCAAGAAACAGCTTATAAGTCCTTGCTTATAAGTCCGTTACCCGATATAAACCGTTCTTTCTCCCTCCCAAAAAGGTCAGGGGTGG
>DFBN01000017.1:2869-7304 GCA_002366635.1 Caldifarciminota bacterium UBA3079
CCCGCTCGACATCTGGCTTGACACATAAAACCCACATTTCTATACTCACTGGTTGTGCGAGGATGGCGGAATTGGCAGACGCGCTGGATTTAGGATCCAGTCCCGTAAGGGATGGGGGTTCAACTCCCCCTCCTCGCATCTGTTTGAGAATCTGCAACCTGTTGTCCGAAGTCGAAAATAAAGGAGTTTGATTGGAAACTAACATAATCGCACCAAAGGAATGGTTGCGTGAAATCGATGTGGAAATCGAGCCTGAAAAGCTCAAATCCAAAACTGACGGCCTGCTGGAAGATTATAAGGACAAAGCCGAGGTTCCTGGTTTCCGCAAAGGCCGGGTGCCCCGCTATATCCTGAAGAGACGGCTCGGCTCTGCTTTGGAATCGGCTGCGGTTGAAGAAATCATCGAGCAGGTCTCCAAAGAAATCCTTGAAGAGCACAAGCTCAAACCCGCGGCCCAGGCAAAGATTACCGACCTTGAAGTGACACCGGACAAGGCGATTCGATTCCATATGAAGCTTGAAGTCCTACCTGAATTTGACCTGAAGGATTACGAAGAGTTAAAGCTTAAAAAGCATGAGCCTGCCGGTTTTGACCAGGAGTTTGAGAAACGACTCCGGGCCCTGCAGGATAAGTGTGCGACATTCAAGTCCGTTTCCCGGCCAGCCAGAGAGCACGACTACCTGACAGTGAATTACAGGACGTTTAACAACGGTAAGGAAATAAGTAAACCCAAAATAAATGTAATGCTTGATGTCGGGGACAAAATGAACTTTGAGGAAGTCAACCGAACATTGACCGGGGTCAGACCTGGCGATGAAAGGTCGGCCGAGGTTGAAGTCGCACCAGACAATCCTGAAAAGGAAATCGCCGGTCGCAAGATTACTTTCAAATTCACTGTGCTCGAAGTCAAGGAAAAGACCGTTCCGGAAATCAACGAAGAGTTTGCCCTTGATTTGGGCTATGACAGCATGGATGCCTTGCGCCAGGATGTCAACGAGCAGATATTGGCGGACCGTGCCCAGCTCGTGGAGAATGAACTCAAGAATCAGATATTCGATTACCTCACCAGGGAACACGATTTCGAACCGCCCCAGTCCTGGGTCAACGCCAATGTCGAACGGATGCGTCGGGAATACAAACTATCCGATAATGAAGAAACCCACAAACGACTTTTGCCCGGTGCCGTCAAACGGGCCAAGTTCGACATCATTGCCGCACGCATAGCCGAAAAGGAAAAAATCGAAGTAACCGAAGAAGAAATCCGGCAGCAGATAGAAACCCTGGCTGAGAATGCAAAGCGCCCTGCCAGTGAACTGGCCCCGCTTCTTGACAACCCGGCCTATCGTACCGAGATGCTGCGGGAAAAGGTCATAAAGTTCATCCTGAACAAAGCGGATGTTAACTGAAAAGGAGGTCCCTTTGCTGGTTCCAATGGTAATTGAACAAACCGGCCGCGGTGAGCGGGCGTATGATATCTATTCCCGTCTGCTCAAGGAAAGGATTATCTTTCTGGGTTTACCCATTGACGACAATATCGCCAATATGGTTGTCGCCCAGCTTCTATTCCTCGAGGCCGAGGATTCTGAAAAGGACATCCACCTTTATGTGAACTCGCCCGGTGGAGTGGTATCATCCGGACTTGCCATCTATGACACGATGCAATACATCAAACCGAAAGTTGCAACTACTTGTATCGGCATGGCTGCTTCAATCGCCGCCTTGCTTCTGGCTGCGGGCGAAACGGGCAAACGCCTTGCCCTGCCTTGCGCAAGGACGATGATTCATCAACCCACGGCTTACGGCGTAGGAGGGCAGGCAACCGACATCGAAATCCACGCCCGGGAAATCATTACTCTCAAGAAAAAGCTGGCAGAAATCCTGGCCAAACACACCGGCCAGACGGTCAAACGGATACTCAAAGATTCAGAACGCAACTTCTTCATGTCTGCCCAAGAAGCCAAAGCATACGGTCTCATTGACGAAGTAATCGAGAAACGCCGATGAGCACAAAACCGCCGGTCAGAAAACGCCCGAGGCCTAACCGATGCTCTTTTTGCGGTCGCTACACAATTGAAACCGGACAGATGGTCCAGGGTCAACACGCGTGCATTTGCGAAACCTGCGCCAAACTGGCGGTTGACCTTTTTGAAAAGAAAAATCAGAACCTTCATCTCGGGCTCCAGCGCGACCTCCCATCCCCGTCCAGAATAAAGGCCTACCTGGATAAGTTCATTATCGGACAGAACCATGCCAAGAAAGTCATCTCGGTTGCAGTCTACAACCATTACAAAAGGATTTTTGCTCGCAAAAAAGAACCCGAACTGGAAAAGAGCAATGTCCTTCTAATCGGCCCCACGGGCGTCGGCAAGACCCTGATGGCCCAAACTCTTGCCCGGTTTCTGCGCGTGCCGTTTTCAATATCAGATGCTACGCCGTTAACTGAAGCCGGTTATGTCGGTGAAGATGTCGAAAACATCCTTCTCAGGCTTCTCCAGGCGGCGAACTTCGATGTGCCGCTGGCCGAAATCGGCATCATCTACATAGACGAAATCGACAAGATATGCCGCAAGTCCGATTCCCCTTCAATTACACGGGATGTATCCGGTGAAGGCGTTCAACAGGCACTCCTGAAAATCCTGGAAGGTACCATTGCGAACGTTCCGCCCCAAGGTGGGCGCAAGCATCCTGAGCAGCAATACATAAAGATAAACACCCGCCATATCCTGTTCGTCTGTGGCGGTAGCTTCAACGGCTTGGAGAAAATCGTCGAACGCAGGGTTCGTTCCTCATCGCTTGGTTTCGGCGGCAGCACCAGCCGAAAGCGCACTATCGATGAATTACTGCCACTTGTGGAACCGGACGACCTCATCAAGTATGGCCTGATTCCTGAGTTCGCAGGCCGGGTGCCTGTAATCGCCGCACTTCAAACCCTTTCCAGAAAGGCCTTGATTGAAATCCTAACCAAACCCAAAAACGCTTTGCTGAAGCAGTATGCCTATTATTTCGAGCAGGAAGGCATAAAACTGACCTTGACCCCTGAAGCTTTGGAAGCGGTGGCTGACCTAGCTATGAAGCGCAAGACCGGTGCCCGCGGACTGCGTTCGGTCCTGGAAAGGGCGATGCTCGATATCATGTTCGAGCTGCCTTCGCTGAAAAATGTCACCGAGTGCATCATCACCCCCGCTGTAATAGCTGAAGGTGTCCCTCCGGAATACCGCTCTGCAAAGGCAATCCGCCGGGCTCAATAGCCCGCTAGTCCTGCGGTTCGAATTCGGCTTTGGCCGCACCGCAGACCGGGCACACCCAACCATCAGGCAATTTCTCAAAAGGTGTGCCAGGCTTAACACCGGAATCCGGGTCACCTTTGTCCGGGTCATATACATACCCGCAGACAGAACAGACGTACTTCTTCATCTTCTTATCTCCTTTCTCAGTCTCACTGTTATCCTTCGCAATACTGGCCTTGTACCCGGGCGCATTCTTACCGGTCTTGCCGCCTTTTACCTGATGGTAATATGCATAAGTCAGCGGCTCACCCTTCTTCAGGTTCTCAGCCCTGACAACTTCACCGATGAAGACCGTATGACTGCTGCAGTCAATCGCCTTCTCTACTTCGACCTCAATGCTGGCCAGGGTGTGCTCGAGCACAACAGGACAGCCGGTTACACCGTCCCGGAATCTAACCTTATCAAACTTATCATAATCCCTGCCGGATCTGAAACCGAATATGCCGATGAGCTTCAAGGGTACATCCTTTGTCAGAACCTGAGCTGCGAAAAACCCGGTCTTCTTGATGAAATCATGGGTCAGGTTCTTTTTACTGACACTGACCGAAACCAGACATGGCTTGCTTGCAACCTGCACAACGGTATTGACAATACAACCGTTGCGCTTTCCCCGGTCGTGTGCGGTCAGGATATACAGCCCGTAAGTCAGGTATCTGAGTGCTTTCAGGTCAAGGCCGGTTGTGCTCATCTTAGCTTCTCTGCTATTTTCTCAGCCACCTGTCTGCCCAGGACTTTACATCTGGCCAGGGCCGTTTCGTCCGGCACATAGTTAACCTTCGCCGGCTCACCTACCAGTTCCACTTTCATCTGCTCCAGTTCCCTGACCAGTTGGTTCACCGATTCACCGCTCCATCCATACGAACCGAACGCCTGGCCCACAAGGTTCTTCGGTTTCAGGCCCCGGACATAGCACAATAAGTCAGCCACTGTCGGAAACATGTTATTGTTCAGCGTTGGGGACCCGACCAGAAAAGCACCTGCGTCGAGCAGTTCTGTCACCACTTCACTCCGGTCCGAGGAACCGAGCGGCATAACTTTGACCGTTGCCCCGCCTTCAACAAGCCCTTCACTGATGGCCCGTGCCATCAGCTCGGTGCTGTGCCACATCGTGTCAAAAGCAACAACCGCCTTCATAGTCGGCTTCTGCT
>DFBN01000017.1:7387-28741 GCA_002366635.1 Caldifarciminota bacterium UBA3079
TGGTGATTAGTGTCGAGTAAGGCAACAGGATATTGGCATAGTACTTTGCTGCCTCCTGTTTCAGGATGCTCGGCTCAATCTCATCGGCGAACCGTTCGCTTGACGCTAAGTGCATCCCGAACCCGTCCTGGGAAAAAAGCAGCTTATCCTCGGCCAGGTAGCTGACCATACTGTCCGGCCAGTGAAGCATCCTGGTTTCCCAGAAGCGGAGATTCAGGTTACCGAGGCTCAGTGACCCGCCGTTCTCGACCGCTTCAATCTCGACCCGGTCCAGGTGGTGCGCAGCCAGCGCCTTGTTCCCCATCTTCGAAGCAAACACTTTCTCCGGCTTGACCGCATCAATAACCGCGGGCAAAGAACCGGTGTGGTCCATCTCCGAGTGGTTCGACACGATGTAGTCAATCTTCTCCGGGTCAATAACCGACCTAATCCGGCCGAGCAGTTCGTCCAGAAAAGGGGCTTTGACTGTATCAATCAGGGTCACTTTGTCGGCAAGAATCAGATAAGCGTTGTAGGTAGTGCCACGGCTGGTGGTATAGCCGTGGAAATTCCTGATTCCCCAGTCAATCGCCCCGACCCAGTAAACGTGCTCGTTTACCCTGACCGCTTCAAAGTGCTTAGCTTTCACTTTCCTCTACCTGTCCTTTCCACAGACCGTGGATATTGCAGTACTCACGCGCAGTCACCTTCTCCGCATTGACATGAAACACCGCTTCCGGCGCTTCGCCCGAGTTCAGAAACTGCCGGTATGCCTTACCACCCGCCAGCAGTTCAATCCACTCGATGTAATGCCGGTCTTCCATCGGATGGGCAACACTACCGACCTTGACCTTGTAACCCTGGTTAAGCTTCTCAATCACCGGCACGTGCTTCTCCTGGACCGCATCGGTCGTGTTCTCGTCCTGGAGCTTCATCGGCTTACCGCAGCAGACCAGCGAACCAGCGCCGCTGTGCAGCACCTCAACGATATTACCGCACACTTCACACTTGTACACTTCCAGTTTCTTTGCCATACTTCACCTCTGTTTTCTTCTGCTTAAACAACCTGACAGCCTGTCTTGATTATTCCTGCCGGAGACAGTCGCCGCTACCAGTTCTCGCCCAGCAGCTCGAAATGGGCCTGGGGATGGGCACACGCCGGACAAACCTCAGGTGCCTCAGTGCCTTCGTGCAGGTACCCGCAATTCCGGCAGCGCCAGACAACCGGTTTGTCCCGCTTAAACACCTTGCCTTCGACCACGTTCTTGCGCAAATCAAGATAACGCTTCTCGTGCTGCTTCTCAGCCTTCGCAATCGAACGGAAGACATTGGCGATTTCGGGAAACCCTTCTTCGTCCGCAACTTTGGCAAATCCCGGGTACATCTCGGTCCACTCAAAATGCTCACCCCCGGCCGAAGCCTTGAGGTTCTCCTCGGTGGTGCCGATAACCCCAGCCGGAAAAGCCGCCTGAATCTCAACATCCCCACCTTCCAGAAACTTGAACAGCCGCTTGGCATGTTCTTTCTCCTGATTGGCGGTCTCCTCAAAGATGGCCGAAATCTGGACAAACCCTTCTTTGCGTGCCGTGCTTGCGAAATAGGTGTAACGGTTCCTGGCCTGAGACTCGCCGACGAAAGCGGTCAGCAGGTTCTTCTCGGTCTTGGTTCCTTTCAGGTTCATGGTTGGTTCCTCCTATAAGTTCACTTCCTGGCTGTTTTCCTCTTACAATGCTTGACTCCATGATAGGTTGTTTTCTTCCTTGACTTTGTTTCCATTCGGTCTAATCTTCCAGCATAAAGGAGCAAAGTCAATGTATGGCGTAATAATTTTCTTGCACTTACTGGTAGCAGTAGTTCTGGTTCTTGTCATCCTGATGCAGCAACCACGAAAGGGTGGAATGGCCTCGATTATGGGAGGCGGTGAGACTATCTTTGGCGGTGGCGGTGCGGCCCCTTTCATGACCAAAGTGACCGCAATTCTGGCGGCCATTTTCATGGCCACATCATCTGCGCTCGTTCTGCTCTCTAAGAAAAATGTCAGGCCTGCCGCTCGGACTCGCCCTGTGCCGACCCAGCCAGCCCCGAACATACCTGAACCGACAGAACCCAGCCCCTTAGGAAGATGATGTACGCAGTTGTCAAAGTCTCCGGATTTCAGTATATAGTCAGGGAAGGCGACACAATAACGGTTCCGCGCCTGGCGGCTGAACCCGGTTCCAAAGTCAACCTTGAAGAAGTCCTGTTCCTTCGTGCCAATGACAAGGTTGTAATCGGCCGCCCGAATGTCCCAAAAAGCTACATCGAAGCTGAAGTAATCGACCACCCGAGGACATCGAAAATAACTGTATTCAAGTTCCGCCGCCGTGAGAATTACCGCCGTAAAAAAGGACACCGGCAAGCGCTGACCCGCGTACGGATATCAAAAATTCTTTACGAAGAATAAAGCCAGTATACTGGCACATTAAAATAAGGAGGAAAAGATGCGGCCTGGAATTGGACTCGTAAGTCTGGCGGTCCTGCTTCTCTCGGTTCCTGGCGCTAAAGCCGACCTCTTGGAAAATGGCGACTTTTCCAACTGGTCAACTCCTACCCAGCCAACAGGCTGGACAGTTGAAGACACCAACAAAGCCAGGATTGAACAAAGTACAGACCCGGTGCGTTCGCCGGTCTATGCGGTAAAAATCACGCGAAAGGTCGCCGGCACAGGCAACAACAAAGGTATCAAACAACTGGTTCCGGTAAATCAAAACCAGGGCTATACCTTAACAGCCTGGTACTTTGATAATGACATAAACGCCGGCGGTGGCATCGGCATAACCTGGCGCGATGCCGACACCAATTACATCAGCTCCTCTGGTAATGCTTACACAGACTCGGGAATACATACCTGGCAGATACTGACCAAAGCTGATACATCACCACCGAATGCTGCATTCGCCGACATACTGCTGAGGGTATATGGTTTCAGCGGCAGCGATTCGCTCGGGGTCGTCTATGTTGACGACGCTGTTTTTATCGCAGGATGCGGCATAGCTGAATATAACCAATCATCAATCCATTCTTCTATCAGACTCTCAGTTGAACCAAACCCATTCCCTGGTTACGCAACCATTTTTCTTGAACTACCGCATCCGGTTCGTGTCAATCTCGATATTTACGACATAACCGGGATGAAATGCACCACCATTTACTCGGGAGAACTATCCCAGGCCCATAACACCTTTGTATGGAACGGCACCGGCAATTCCGGCCAATCGCTTCCCGCCGGGCTCTATTTCGCGGTCTTGAATCAGACCGGCAATACAACCGTCAGCAAGCTTGTTTTGCAGCGCTGAACGAAAATGGTAAGATTCATCTTACTGAGTGTATTGGTGCCGATTCTCATCTTTGCCCAGCCTCAGGGACGGATTCTTTGGTCTCGTCACGGCACCGACGGCAGTCCACTCTGGTACTACAACTTCAACGAAAGGGTATATGATGTCACCGGTGCTCCTGACCTGAATGGCGACGGCAATGCTGATGTCGTCGTCGGACTTCAGGACCAGGGACACGAACCTGACCACCTGTTCTGCTTCAGTGGACTACCACTGTCAGCAATTGACGCAAACCCGGCTTATCTCCCCAAAAATTCGCCAAGCCTCTTGACCTTTGACCCACTCAACCGCACTATTCTGATACAAACCCCGGCTGGCAGCAGCTACCGGCTAAGACTATTTGATGCCAGCGGCCGAATCGTCATTCCGGCGGTCACGGGTAAGAATCCAGACTGCAGGCCGGCTCAGGTAGCACTTGATAGTCACGGTTTTCTTCCCGCCGGTACCTACTTTGCAAATCTCGTGTTATCTGATGGCTACAGCAGTACTCTTAAACTGGTCCTTCCTACAAAAAACAAGTTATGAAAAAAGCAAAACAAACCTTGCAGGAGAAATGAAAAACAAACATCAAACCGCACTTGAGAATATAGAAAAGCTCGGTAAGAAAGTCGCTACCATGACTCAGGCCGAGCTTGCCAGGACTGTCGGTTGTTCCCGTGAACGCATCCGTCAGCTCGTGCCACGCATGAAAATTAAACCGGGCCGGCGTATCCGTGCCTGGCATCGGACCGTGTCCCGAAAAGTATGCGCCGAGATGGCGAAGTTCCATGACAAAGGGGAACCCCTCGCCGGTATCGGTAAGCATTACGGGGTAAGCGACTACCATGTCCGTGAAGCTATCCGCCTCGTGAGACCCAAGCTTGAACCGGCAGGCCGTATTCAACGGCTGCGCCGACTGGACGCCCTCCGCAAGCTGCTCAACAGAAGCCTGACTTTTGAACAGGCCTGCGACAAACTGGGTTTTAGTGCCTTACAACGTCGCCGCTACCGTAAACAACTGGGATTGCGTTGGGACGGTAAAAAGACAGTTCCTGCGAGGAAAAGAAAATAAAAGAATGGGCGATACAAGATTTGAACTTGTGACCTCTGGTATGTGAGACCAGCGCTCTAACCAACTGAGCTAATCGCCCACCCCTGATTTTATTCCGGCAGGATAGCAAGTCAACTGACTCATCAGTTTCTGGCCAAATCATCCAGAAATTGCACTCCGGTCTCCGAATGCGGAATACGACCTAGTTCATCGCGAACCTGCTTCAACTTCTCTTCCACGCTAAGTCTGGAATAAATCCGCTCAGCCTGCTCAAAACACAAGCGCGCCTGGTCGGATTCCCTCTCGGCCACGCACAACCTTCCGAGACCTAAAAGACAATCACCTTCCTTCTGGGCATCGTCTGCTTCCCGTGATAATTCAAGTGCCCGGACCAGATTCTGTCGGACCGAACGAAAACGCCCGGCGTGCATGTGCACTTCGGCAAGCGCGCACAAAGCCCAGGCCTCATCGGTTTTGGCACCGGCAGAATGAAGCTCGCGCAATCCATTTTCAATACTGCTCCTGCCACCATCAGCTTTTCCCTGGCCCTCCAGTGCGACGCCCAGATTAACCAAGTCGCGGCCAAGTTCGGTTTTGCTGGACAGTTTGCGACGGAGGTCTATGACGGTCTTCAATTCACTTACCGCAAGGTCATGACGATTCAATGCCAAGTAACTAAGCCCGACCGCAGAGTGCAGGGCCGCCTCTAGTTTCGGGTTATTCAAGCCGCGTATCCGCGACTTGTGCTTTTCGAGGAGTTCCAAAACCTCGGTATCTTTACCCTGACCACGCAGTGCCCTGGAAAGTTCAAATATGCCCGGTATCCCGGCATGAGCCGTACCGATATGGCGAGCAAGGGTCAATGCCTCTTTCAGACATTGCTCTGCCTTCAGAAACTCGTGCTGCTCCAATAGAACCTTTCCAAAAGCCACAAGGTGATTAACAAGATTCGTGGTGCTTTCGGTTTCCCTGTCAAGCTTGATAGCCTCTTCCAGCAAGGGCAGCGCGCGTTCAAAAGCACCCTGCGTTACGCAGCCGCTGGCTACCCCTTCAAGGTTACGCGCCTGGAGAACCCGGTCACCGATTCGGCGAGCAAGTTTGAGTGAATACTCGTAGTATTCCAGCGCAATACCCTGGTCGCCCAACCGCCTGTGCACCACCGCTAGCTTGTATAGCACGCGCGCCTGTCCATAGGGCTTGTGCACTTCACGATAAATCTTGAGCGCACGCTCAAACACATCAAGCGCCCGCTTCAAACTGTCCTGACTCAGATGAATATCACCAATTGCTGCAAGCCTTTCCGCTTCGGCCAAACGGTCACCAGACTGCCTGGCCAGATGCAATCCGTCTTCGTGAGCGGCCCGCGCCTGGTCCATATCACCTTGCCTAGCGAAGATATCGCCTATTGCCCCATATTGAGCGGCCATGCCTTTTTTGTCACCCGATTTCTCCATTAACCGCAAAGTATGACGACGGATTTCCAGGGCCCGATGAGTATCACCCAACTTCTCTATTACTTCAGCCAATCGTGTCAGCGAATTGGTCTGTTCATGAACCTCGCCCAGAATGCGCCACAGCTCACTGCTGGCTGCAAAATGGAACCTGGCCTGACGATACTGTCTCTCACCTTCCTCAAGACTGCCCAAAGCAAACAAACAGCTTGCCTTACCGGCCCTGTTACCCTGCTTTGAAGCCGCCTTCAAAGCAGTAACCATTATAGTCCGAGCTTCCTCTGCACGGCCTCGCAAAATATGACAACAGCCACACAGAAAATCCAGGGCTACTGCTTCGCTTCCATCTGCACTTTTTCGCGCACCACCCCAATTGTTCAGTGCCCGGTCCCAGTTTGCGCGCGCCGCATCGTGCAAACCAGCACTGAACAGTCTGGCGACAGCCTTATCACTCGTAAAAACCAAACCGTCAAGGTAAACAGTTCCCACTCGGTATCGCATGGTCCGCAATTGGTCCAGTGCTTCACGACTGGCGGTCCTTTCCAATTTGGTCAGTCTGGACTCGAACCGGACAATCCGACGCTGAGCTGCCGCCCGGCTGACAAAAAATACTATCAGTGTAGTCAGTGCACAAACTGCCAGGCATAAACCTATTGTTAACATTACTGTCATTTTTGCCTCAGACTATATCGAACATCTTTGTCAAAATGTCCGCTATGTCAAGATGAAAAAATAAGCCATCTCAAGCGCTAGTGCTGCACCACGAGTTTACTCGTAGTCGCAAATCTGTCCGTATCAAGTCGCACGAGATAAACACCAACACTCAGAGTCTGCAAATCGAGATTCGCCGCACCATTGCGAGCCGCCATTATCATCTGCCTCTGCACCACACGACCTGCTACATCAAAGACGCTCAAGCTCACCGGCCCGGCATCGGGCAGGCTGTACCGCAGGGTCGCACCCGTTCTCATCCTTAGGTACATAAGCAAGCCTCTTCCAACTATCCTTCACCGGGTTATAGCAGTAGAACTCGTAGGTCTTGTAACCCTTGGTAGCGTAAATCATACCGGTGGTATCGATTGCCATCCAGGCACCACGCTTTACAGGCCTTGTGCCCAAAGGTATCGAAGCAACCTCATGCCAGCCACTCAGAATCGGGCCGTGGACGATGCAGTTTCCATAGGCAGTATCGTTACTTAAGTCCGGGTCTCCGCTGAAATTGACAATCGCCTGCAGGCCAAAGTCGCCTTCGGTCGCTGTCCATTTATTGAAAATAATGGTATCGGTTTCCCCGGGCAGCAGTTCGGGTATCACCTGTACAACATTGTAAACAGTACTAATCCTGAAGACAACCGGAACATTGGATGCGCCCGTTGTGGAACTCAGATTCTTTACAACGGCGACAGGTGAAACCGTATCACCAGGGACAAGAGATGAAGGTGGAGCGAGGATTTCCAGGGCTGTAATATCAACTATCGGGATAATATCCTCTTCTGTTCCGGCAGGCAGATAACCTGCGCCGTTTCTGCAAACCGACCACGCTCCAGCGCTGGCTATTGTTAACCCAGCAATCAGCACCAGGGCGACCGATACTGCTGTTTTGTTCTGTCGCATCTAGCCTCCTTAAATATGCTTTGTATAACTCTGTTATCTGATGCAACCCAGTCAAATTCAGTACAGAACAGTGCAACTACCTGTCAATGAACAGACTTCCTTGACACCAGGCACAGAACACAGACAATAATCGTGATGCAACGGCTCTTGCAAGTTATCGTAATATCCTACCTTGTATTCAATTGCTGCGGGTATTCAGCCCGTTCGCTCTTACCTCCGCACTTGCATACTGTGGCCGTGCCACCGGTGGAAAATTCAACCATGCAGCCAGGACTGGATGATGAACTGACTGAACTGCTTATTACCGCATTTAATAAAGACAGAAATCTGCGGGTAACTACGCTTGACAATTCTGACCTGGTAGTCTTGGTAAACATCACAACCTATTCCCGCACTGCCACAGCCTACGACGAGAAACAGACCATTTCCACTTACGACATAGCCATATCCGCGCGGGTTGAAGCAGAGGACAGAATCCGGGACGAAACATTCTTCAAGGGCATGGTATCAGAGCGTATCAATTATGACCCGGACTCGGAAACCGAGGAACAAGCAGCAGCAAGGGTCCTGGAAAATCTTGCTCGTGAAATCGTCCGCCGCATCATAACAACATGGTAGTAGAACTCGTCATCAACCGCATCGTGGCTGGGGGTAATGGACTTGCCACCCTTGACGGGCTTAAGGTCTTTGTACCATTCTCGGCTCCGCAGGAAAAGGTTCGGGCCCGGCTGGTCAACCGCAAACACGACTATGCTGTTGCCGAAATTGAGGAGGTTCTCGAACCATCACCCATCAGGGTCAAACCGCACTGTCCGTGGTTTGGCAGGTGCGGTGGTTGTCAGCTACAGCATATCAGTTATGAAGGCCAACTCGTAGTAAAGAAGCTTATTGTCAATGATGCACTCCAGCACTTAGGCCACATCTTTGTGCCGGTCAGCAATATCACTGTTGAACCTGAACAATGGCACTATCGGAACAAAACCCAGTATCCGGTCAGATTCAACAACGGCCTGAAGCTCGGTTTCTTCAGGCAGGGTTCACATGACCTGCTCGATATCCCGGTTTGCTTCCTTCATCCAGAATCCTTCGACCGTCTGCGCAAAGCGGCATTGAACGCAATCACCGCAACCAGAGAAAAACCATATGACGAGAACCGGCACAAAGGTAATATCCGTCATCTCGTCCTACGGAAATCCGAATCCAATGACCAAACCCTGGTCATAGTGGTAACCAGAACCGGTTCCCTGAATCCTACCTTAGTCAAGCGACTTGCTGAACAACCCGGGGTGGTCGGGGTTATCCAGACCACAAATCCAGACAGGACCAACCGGATTCTTGGAAAAAGGAAAAAGACATTAACCGGTCTGGACTACATCTTCTATCATGTTCTCGGCAAGAGCTTTCGGGTATCAATGCAATCCTTCTTCCAGGTGAATACCTATCAGGCTGCCAAGCTGTGCCGAAAAGTCCTGAAGCAAGTCGCTCCGAACGGTGACGAAACAGTGCTCGACCTTTTCAGCGGCGTGGGCATGATTTCACTCATTCTTGCCGATTTCGTTAAAAGCGTCACCGGTATAGAAATAGAGCCAGCCGCGGTTGCCGATGCCGTGTTCAACGCCGAGCAAAATGGCGCTGACAATCTCCGATTCATTACCGGCGATGTCGCAGCAGTAATAGATAGCATCGAAAAAGCGGATATAGTAGTCCTTGACCCACCCCGCAAAGGCTGCCAGGCCAGAATCCTCAAAAGTATCACCGAACTCAAACCGAAAAAGATTGTTTATGTATCCTGTAACCCAGCAACCCTTGCCCGGGACCTGAAGCTCCTGGACGCAATGGGCTACCAGACCAGCGCGGTAGAACCGGTAGATATGTTCCCTCAGACATCTCATGTAGAAGCAATTACCCTGATTGTACCCCAAAAATAAAAGGGAATGGAATTCACTGGCCGCATCATCCAAAGCCCTGATGCCGAACCGTTCTATGGCCGGTTGGTTCTGAAGAACGGCAGAATTACCGAATTGGTCAAGCTCAGAGGCAAACCTGGGCCCGGCACCTTGTTTATTGCACCAGGATTTATCGATGCCCATACCCATCCACTCGAACTGGGTCTGCAGCAGCTCTTTGTCAACCTGGGAAAAGTGAAGTCGGTTGACGAACTCCTGACCGCACTTTCGGCCCGAACCGAAGCAATGCGGGAATCAGGAATACTCTTGGGTTTCAACCTGGACCCGGAAAATCTGGCCGAATCCCGTTACCCGAATCGCTGCGAACTCGACCGCGTCACCCAAAAAATCCCGACGCTGGTATACCGTATTGACGGCCACTCGGCCTGCGCGAATTCTGCAGGTCTCGAACTCGCATTCGGACACCAAATCGGAAAGGAAAACTCCGGAATTCTGTTCGGCCAAGCATATGAGCAGGCATCACAGGTATTCAAACGAAAACTTGGCCCAGAAACCATCATGGCAGCACTGGAAAGTGCGGCTGACATCGCTGCATCCAATGGTGTTACCACGCTTGCAGCCCTTGTCGGCACCAACGACACGAAAGAACAGAAATGGCAGATTCTGCTCGATGCCCTGTCCGGACTAAAAATAAGGACCGTCCCTTTCATGCAGACACGAAACCCGGAACTGGCCTGTCGTTTCGGGCTTCCACGGGTAGGCGGGTGCGTGCTTGTGGACGGTTCTTTCGGTTCCCATACCGCAGCCCTCACCAGGAATTATCATGATTCACCCAACAACCGTGGCCTCTGCTATTTCTCGGACAAAGAATTACTGGCGTTTCTGAAACAAGCAAATGAACTTCAGTTGCAGACCGCACTTCATGCCATCGGGGACCGGGCAATCGAACAGCTCGTCCGGTGTCATGAAAGCCTGGCATGTCCTGGAAAGAAAAATCCCTTGCGCCACCGTATTGAACATACTGAACTGCTGGATGCCAGCTTGATTGAACGCATAGCAAACCTCGGGCTTATTCTTTGCGTCCAGCCTGCATTTGAGGCCCGCTGGGGCGGACCGAACCGTCTCTATGCCAAAAGACTTGGCAACCGGTGGCGCAAAACAAACCCTTACCGTTCTCTGCTCAATGCCGGTATCTTGCTAGCCGGTGGCTCTGATGCACCGATTACCCCGATAGACCCGTTCGGAGGCATCTGGGCCGCAATCAAACACCCGAACAAACAACAGGAAATCACCGGCCAGGAAGCATTCGCAATGTTCACAACCGCGGCCGCATACTCGCTCGGCCTGGAGCTCACGATTGGTCGGCTTGAGCCGGGTTACCAGGCCGATTTCGTATTGCTGACAAAAGACCCCAGGTTTGAAAGTGACAGCCGGTTGATTGCCACTTATCGGGCCGGAAACTGCCTGTATCAGGACAAGAAACAAAAGAAGTTTTCTACCTGACATGCCCGCAAAAAACAAGGAACTTGCCAGCATATTCACGCAGATAGCCGATGCCATAGAACTGAAAGGGGAAACAGGATTCAAAGTCCTCGCTTATCGCCGCGCTGCCCGTGCGCTCGTTGACTCGGCAGAGGATGTCGTAAACCTGGACAAAGAGAGCCGGCTTGAGTCAATAACCGGAATCGGTTCTGGAATCGCACGCAAGATTCATGAGTATCTTGCTACCGGCAGAATGAAAAAACATCAAGAGGCTATCTCCGGACTGCCGGAAGGGCTCTTTGCCATGCTCGAACTTCAGGGCCTGGGTCCCAGAACAGTCCGGCTCCTGTACGAAAAACTGAAAGTCAACAATCTGGAAGACCTGAAGCGCACTATTGCGGATGGGTCGGCTGCATCCCTGCCCGGAATGGGTGTAAGAAAAGTTTCCACCATCCTCAAGTCAATACAACTCAGTGAAAAGTCGGGTAAGAGAATGTTCCTGAATGAAGCGGCCGAACTTGCCGAAAGCGTAATCCACCGTCTGAAGAACGACCCGAATATCAGCAACATAACCGCGGCCGGCTCACTACGCCGGGGCAAGGAAACGGTCGGAGATATCGATATTCTGACTACGGGCAAAAACCCGAAAGAGATTGTCAAAAACTTTACTTCTCATCCATCGGTCAGGCAAATCCTTGCTGCTGGCACAACAAAGGCATCGGTCCTTTTTGAAACCAGAACCGGCTTGCGACAGGTTGACCTCAGAATAATCGATGCATCCTCCTATGGTGCTGCGCTCCAGTATTTCACCGGTTCCAAGGGCCATAATATCGCACTGCGTTCCCTAGCCCAGAAAAAAGGACTCAAAATCTCAGAATACGGTGTTTTCCGAGGCAAGAAAAGGGTCGCCGGGAAGACCGAAAAGGCGGTCTATACCTGTGTAAATCTTCCGTATATCGAACCGGAGCTGCGCGAGGACCGGGGTGAAATCGAAGCGGCAGCCAAAGGCAAACTGCCACGACTGGTGGAGTTAAAAAACATCAAATCCGACCTTCACATGCATACCCGGCAATCAGACGGTAAGAACTCTGTTGAAGAAATGGTAGCCGCTTGTCAGAAACTTCACTACACCCACATCGCGATTACCGAACATTCGGTTTCGGCCGGCTATGCCGGCGGCCTGACTGCGGACGAACTCATGCGCCACTGCGACCGGGTAGACAGATTCAATGCCCATTCAAAAGGCTTCAAAATACTCAAAGCGACCGAAGTAGATATCACAACATCGGGGAAGCTCGACTATCCGGACAAAATCCTTGCCAGACTTGACCTCGTTGTGGCATCAATCCATCAGGGTTTCAAGAAAAATGTCACCGAAAGGGTATGTGCAGCACTAAAAAACCCGCTTGTCCATATCATCGCCCATCCCACCGGCCGGCTCATCGGCAAGCGTGAAGGATACGACATCGACCTGGACAAAGTGATTGAAACCGCTGCCCGCTTCCGTAAAATTCTTGAGATAAACGCTTACTACGGCCGGCTCGACCTGAACGACATCTGGGCACGCAAAGCAAAACAGGCCAATGTCAAACTATCCATAAACACTGACGCCCATGCGGTGAAGAACCTGGACTGGATGAAATACGGTATCCTCGTCGCACGCCGGGCATGGCTTACCAGAAACGATGTCATCAACTGCCTTTCAACCTCCAAACTGCTCAAATTTCTGAAGACCGGCATCTAGTTATTCGGAATCCTTGATTTGTGCTGCCAGCCATCGGCACCCAGCAAGAAGCTCTTTACGACTACCGGGTCCGTGTTCACCAGAGGTGGTTTTCAGCTCGGTAACCAGTCCTTCCATATTAAACCGCCAGAGCATCATTTCGTTCTCAGCCCGGTTCCAGTCATGGGTTCTTGTCACAAGATAAGCGAAATGGTTACCCAGAGTTTCCCAGACAGCGAACGGCAGCGCACCACGGTGCGCGCAAACCGCGACCACACCCCTCACAATGTCCGGGTGAAGAAACATCGAAGCCAGCGCCTGCACACCCTGGCCCGATAATCCGAAAACAAAAATCCGGCTTGAATCAACCGGATACCGCCTAATCAATTTCCCTATCGTCTTTACGACATCAGCATCATTAAGCAACATATTTCGATGATTGCGACTCGCATGGCAGGAAGCAAGAATCCAGCCGAGCGAATCTCCGACCAGCCGGAACGAATCCAGGGTTGCGGGACGAGCGCCGTTGCAGTGAAGAATCAGCATGGCTGGAAAACTGCCCCTTCGGGTCGAAACCGGCACATAAAAGCAGTCCGTATCAGAATCACACGAAACCCGACTCTCCTGGCTGAGCGTTACCGAAAAAACGGCCAGAGCCACACCGAAAATAAATCCCTTATTGCCGAACATTGAATATCAATATTACAGCTACCGCTCCGAATACGATATCGGGCAACCATGCGGCAAGCGCTGGACTTATCATATGGGAAGTGCCGTAAGCACGGCTTGTCTGGATTGCGCCCCAGTATAAAAAGGAAACCAGCAATCCGAGCCCAAGCCCGAACATCACTCCGCCTCGCCGCAACTGTATTGAGAGCGGCAGGCCCAAAAGCACTACCAGAAAACCGACAAGCGAATAGGAAAACCTGTAGTGGTATTCAACTTCTTCTTTGGCCACATCCTTACCTGCCCGTCTCATCCGTTCAATAGACTGCCTCAAGGCCAGAGTCGATGTTTCGCACACCGGTCTCGGGCTCTGCACAAAGTCGGTCGGCGTTTCGGTAATATCCTTCATGACAAGGGTATCATAGCGGACGAGTTTTTCTATCCCGTCGATTCCAAACACGCGCACCGTAACATCGTGCCCGACCCAAGAGCTGTCTTGATAAAATGCTTCCCGACCGTCTATCCGGCGTCTCAATTTCCTGTTCGGCCCCAGTTCCTCCACACTGAAATTGTGCATCACACCGCTCGACTTGAACTCCTTGATAAAAAACACCCTTCCGCCTTCGCCAACAAAATGGACATCGCCCCGCTTCTGCGCCTCAGGAACAGCACGCTTCTCTATAGTATACTTTCGCAGGTCACTCAGCCGGGCATTGCAAGGAATAGCCACGAACTCGTTGCCGACAAGATAAACAAACACGGTAACCAGACCCAGTGCGATTGCCGGTACAAAAAGCCGGACCGCTGATATCCCGGCGCTTTCAAGTGCGTGGAGCTCCAGGTATCGTGTAAGCTGACCATAGACTAGGAAAACCGCCAGCAGCAGGCTGACAGGATAGAGCAAAACAACTGCCGACGGCAGACTGTAAACATAGTAAAGCAGAATATTGAAGAAACTCACCTTTCTTGTTGTAAAGTAATTCAACTCTTCGAACAGGTCTATAAGCAGGTAGATAACGACCACTGACAACAGGGCCAGAAACGCGAACTTCACCATTTCTTTCAGAATATGCCGGTCGACTATTTTCATCGTTTTGACCACCGCCAGACAACCGGCTGCTCAAAAAAGGCACGGCCGAGCATTTCCACAACCGGCACCACCAGGAGAATATTTGGCAACCACATCCCGACAAACGGTGACAGCCGGCCTGAATTTGCCAGGTTCTGGCCGCTAAGAAGCAATATATAATAAATTGCAAAGAACACCAGCCCGATGATGAACCCGGTGCCGATACCGCCCCGGTGCAAAAGAATCCCCAAAGGAGCGCCGAACAGCAGGAAAAAGAAACACGAAAACGCCAGGGACAACTTCTTTTGAAATTCAACCTGATACCTTGCAGCTTCAAGTCTCTTATAGCGCAGCCGTGTCTGAAGCTCATCCAGCCTCAACCTGCCCGCTTCGCTTCCGGAATTCGTGTGCGTCTCCCCGACCTTCTGCGTAATCCCCCCAATTTCTTTGTGCAAATGACCGATTTTGCCCAACAGTTGAGGCAGCATCATTTCCTGGCTACTCCGGTACTTACGGTCCCGTCGAATCAGGTCTGTGTTCATCTCGATATTTATTACATGGCGCTTGAATGAAAGCCGGCGATATGTATCATTCTCCTTGAGTTCGTGCATTTCACCGTTATAAAGGGTAAGAATCATATACCGGTCATCCGGTGTATATGAAATCTCGCCCTCGGGCGCAGTGATAAAACCTGGTGGCTGCTTTCTCTTCTTGCGCTCAAAAATGGCAACATCCTTTATTCTTGCTCGCCGTTCATCAATCGAGCCGATGTAAATCCTGTAATTAGCAAAATCGGTCATAAAAACCCCTTCACGCACGCGCATCGCTGGTTTCTTGCGCGCCACATCGGTAAGAAGGTTACGGACCCGGTGCTGAGCCTCAGGGACAATGAAACTGTTGAACCCAACCATAATAAACATCAAGAACACACTCGCTATTACAGTCGGAACAAAAACTCTTGCCATCGGAATCCCGGCCGCACGAATCGCCCCAACCTCATTATCCTCCGACATCCTACCGAAAGTAACCACCCCGGCAATCAGACTGCCCAGTGGTGCGGCTACGCTGATTACGAAAGGCAAAGACAGAAGCATAACTTCGTATACCACCACCGGCGCCACCCCTTTACGCACCAGCAGGTCGGCCAGAAGGAACAGCCTGTCCATCAACAGAACAAAAGCCATAATAACAATCGCAAGGAAAAAGGGCGGGAAAAACTGCCTCAGCGAATGCCGCTGGAGAATCGTCACTGGCAAATGATACCTGTTGACTTCCTTGAGTCAACGCAGACCATGGGACTTCTCCTGCACGGCCAACAGTGCCGTGATTGACACCGGTTCAGCTCAGGCTAGATTGAGAACCGAGATTGACTGAAGAATCCAACAAAACCGATGCATTTATTGCCTCAGGCATGGGCCTGCTTGTGCTGTCAGGCTATCTTATCTGCCTTTGCCACCTAATCGGGCCCGGTGATTCTGCCGAGCTCACCCTGGCCGCACTCAAACTCGGGATTGCCCATCCGCCCGGCTACCCGCTCTTCACCTGGCTTGGCAGGATTGCAACATTTATCCCCCTGAGTGAACCGGCCTTTGCCACAAATCTCCTGACCGCACTCATCGGCGCAGCAGCGATTTCTTTTCTGTATCTCGCCGCACGAATATCACCGATTTCCCGAATCGGCTCAATTGTAACATCCCTTTGCTTCGGATTCTCAGCAACATTCTGGCAAAATGCAACCAGCCATGAGGTTTATACCCTGACCATGCTCTTCCTGGCCCTACTCATATTCTTTTGCATACAGTCCGGTTCTGGCCGGCCAAAAATGGCAATCGCAGCGGCATTTGTTCTGGGTCTTGCCACAAGCCACCAGCCAACCGCTCTCTTCTGGCTTCCAGGACTGGCATTACTTTCCTTCTCCAGACAGAGAAAACCCGGATTAAACCTGATACTCCCTTGCATCCTGCTGTTCCTTCTTGGATTCTCTGCCAGCCTGGGCACACTGATTCGAGCAACCGCCAGGCCTGAAATCAACTGGGGCAATCCGGTCAACCTGTCTGGTTTCTTCAGGCATATCACTGGCGCTCAATACAACAGCCTGTCATTCGGTGTAAGCAAAGCAACTGCTCGAACACACCTGTTCAGGTTCCCGCTGCTCTGTGCTTCTGAACTGGGTATACCATCGGTACTATTGAGCCTTACTGGTATAGCGACGCTGTTCAGAAGGAATCGTTCCAGTTTAATCGGTTTCCTGCTTATTCTTGCCACAGCATTGTTCGGGATATGCTACAATGTGCCGGATTACAAACCTCATCTTCTGCCATCGTTCATGGCAGTTGCATTTCTGGCCGGAGCCGGGACTGATTTCATAATAAACAAGTCCCGAAAATACTGGAAACTGACAGCCCTGTTTCTTATTATTCTTGGCCCAGGTTTTACCATATTAAACAATCTCCGCCTGAATCTTGAAAACAGAACCACAATCGTCCATGACCTAGGTATTAACCTGCTTGCCTCTTTGCCTGCCCACGCCGCATTCATTTACGGGTCTGATGTTACTGGCAATGCAGTCCAGTTCCTCCAGGCAAATGAAAATACAAAACCGGATGTCTTTCTCATATCCGCGGAAATGCTCTTCTCTTCTACATACTGGAAAACACTGAGACAGAAAATCCCGCTTCCTGACTTCGAAACGGCCCTCCTCCGGGCCGGAAACAGGCCGAAAGAACAGCGCAAACAACGCTTGGTATCGGTTCTGGCAGAACACCTGATTATTTTGCGGCCGGTTTATCTCGGCACCGGTCTGCTCACACCGGAATTCTTCCAGGGCCCGCTTGTAGAAAAATTCCAACTGGTTCCGCTCGGCATTGTCAACTGGCTCTTGCCCAAACAGGAAACAACAATTCCCAAAGACACAATCCTGCACAAGAACCAGGAAGTCTGGAATTCATACAAGCTCAAGTCGCTCAGACGCACATACCGACTTCCAGAATTCCAGAACATCCAGCTCATCTATGCGAGCAGCCGCAACAACCTCGGAATGTTCTGTCTGGAGCAAGGCTGGCACAAGGAGGCACTTAAGAACCTAAATGCATCCCTGTCCATACCTGCACCCGAACAGTTCAAGGCGGTCGTGCGCCAGAACCGGCAGAGGGCGATTTCACATTGACTACCGTTCAGATATGCGGAACGATTATTTAAGGATGCCTTGCTTCAACTTACCGGATTGACTGATACCAGCGGAGCACAGCCTGAGCCTCTTTGTTTCGCGTCCTGGCACGCAATGCCTGAATACGCCGCTGCGCAAAAAACCCGTAATGCTCCAGATTGGCCTGGGTGCGCATATCCGACCTCGGGCTCGGCCGCACCTTGAGTTTGGAATAGTTAAACTCCGGCACGATAGTATCAGTCCGGACCTGGAATAGAATCCCTACCGGCACCCACCGATAAGAACGAAACATCTGCTTTGCGTCCGGGCTCGCATCCCATGCAAATGTTGTATATGCGGGCCGGTCCGGATTATTGACAGCAAAACTCTCAAGCAATCTTATAAAAGCATGTTGTATCCCGACCTGGTCATGCAGACGACCGTGCTCGAATCGGTCGAGAAATCCAAGATAGCGCTCAAGCTCAGACCTGGAATTCTTAATCAGCCATGGATACTCCTCAGCAAGATAATTGAAATACCAAGAACGGCGGACCAACTCTTTATCAATGATGCACACATCCGGCCTCACATACTCAACATGCTGAAGATAGAAAACCGGTGCGTGCAAATCCCACCAGTCGGTCATGATAATGGCATTCTTTTCAGCCGAAGCCAGGGTATTCATTGCTTGATCATATGCCACATAATCGCCTCTTCTGCTCGCACCGGAGAAATTAAAGACCAGTGCCAGGACACCGGGCACCCACAAGAGATGCCGCCACCTGCCGACACGCCGGGCAATACCGTCCAGCCCGACTGCGCAGAAGACGGCCAGAGCCAGAATACCGGGTATATAATATGCCTCAATATCCGGAATGCTGTAGTTGATTGCGTAAAGAAAAGAAAGCAATGCAGTCACACCAAGACCGATCGCCAGGTTGCGCCTGAGCCTGAAAAGCCGGAAAGCACCATAGAATACTACCGGCACCAGGACATAAACAAAGCTGCGTGCAAGAAGCAGTAGTCCTTTGCCCGCATTCTCCATGACCTCTGAGAAAGGCAGGGAAAACATCCAGACCTGATACTGCTTTCCTGTTACATGCCAGAAGAATCGCTCGAGGTTCACGGGATTGCCCCAGGCAAGAAGCGGCCCGGCCCTTGCCCTGAGCACAAGAAACAGATAAGGCGAAAGCCCGAGCATAAACAAAAGAACCATCGCAGGAACCCTTCTGCGCACATACTTTCCCTCTTCCAGAACCAGAGCCAGACCTGCACCCAGGATAACGCTCACAGCAGACATATGATTAGTGAGCACCAGACCTGCAGCATATCCGAAAAGAAGCAGATAGCGCCTTGCTACTGTAATCCAGACCAGAACCGCAAGCACCAGAGTGAATGCATAAACCTCAACATCAACACTCACTGACCATACCGTATGGGAAAATGCAAGAACCAATGCAGTGCCGAACCCCGCGGCCATTCCAACACCCATAAATCTCAGCAGCAGAAAAAACAGTCCGATTCCTGCTGCTCCAAACACCGCACTCAAACCTGCCGTCCTGTTCGCTACACTCCCTACAGGAACGATGCTTGAAAGATGCCCGATAATAGTATATAAAGGATAACCGGTCGGGTGCAGAATATTCAGGAAATAACAGCCTGTAGCCAGCTCACCCGAATCAATCAAACCTACAGTCGGTGCCATTGTATACAAATACACCGCAAGCACAAAAGGGAAAAGAAGCCAATAACCACGGCTCACAACCTTCAGAATACGACCATAAGATATGGTGTCAAACAAGGATGCCGCTACGCGGCAGACTTCTATGAAAGGAGTCTTCCTTTCCGACTGGGTTCGGGCTCAGCGCCGTCCTCGGATGATTTCCTGACAGACCCAGGCAGTTCGGCTTACGCTTGACAATGTCCGAGTGAACCCTAAAATTTAATAGGCGTAAATATAGGAGGTTATATAAAGAGTTTATTTGTATTTTTCACCATCGGGGCTGTGCTGATGCTTGCCAGCCCGGTTCCGGGCCACAACCTTCGGATTGATGCCCGTGAAATCCCGCTTGTGATTGACACCTATGGCCGGTTCCAGCAGAACACAAGCCTTTTCATGTGGACTCCGTTCGATTCGACAAAACAGGTCTGGGACCTAACAAACTATCCTGCAGGGCTCTGGACAAAAGTAGGGCTGCGCGATTATACAGAAGGCCGCCCCCCGGCTCCCGACTCAATGGAAGACGACCCGCCCGACCCGGATATCTGCGAAATGGACACCTTGGGTGACAACTCTGAGCAATGGGTTTACTTGTATAAGACCGACTTCGGACTCTACACCGATGGCATTGGCTTCTCCCAGCAGACCTCCCGTTTCATCGGCAACTACCGGCCTGACGGCGTAACTTATACTACCCCGATGTATTATGGTGCCGGCTGGATGAGCGCAATTTCCTGGCAGTATGAAATCATCCCTGGTATCCCGTATGTCGCCAATGAACAGCATATCAAACATATTGTAGCCAAAGGCAAAGTCAAAGTCCCGATGTCAGGCGATTACTACTGGCCCTGCCTTGTCATCAAAGACCATATGTCATATTCAGACAATATGAGCAGGAGTGACTCCCGCTGGATATATGAATGGGTCGTGCCCGGACATTTCCTCGGGGCCAATGGTGTGGCCGCGGCCATGAGCCAGAACGGTGCTTCCCCGGACTTCATCAATGTTGACAAAATGTTCAAAATCTTCCAGGCCGATATCCCGGACTGGGACATCATCCCGCCGGAATTCTCCGATACCCGACAGTGGCCTGACACCAATTATGCCGGGCCTTATGTAGTCTGGTCAAATATCACCGACGACGATGCGGTCGGTGCTGAATCGCTATTCTACCGGGTTGACCAGGATACCTGGCTTTCGGTCGGCCCGGACTCGTCATACAGCTCCACATACTATTTTACAATCCCCCAAGTAACAATACCGGCGCAAATAGACTACTATATTTGGGCCGAGGATGAGTTCTGTGTAGACGAAGATATTGACTTCTGGACAACCTGGCCGGTCTGCTCGCCTGAAAGCACAATGATAACATTCCGCATCACCAGTTCGGGCATGAACAGCAGAACAGAACCTGCACCTGAAAAACCATTAAGCGTTTATCCAAACCCGTTTAAGCGCATGACAAAATTCACCCTTTCCCATCCAGGCACCGACCACGCCACAGTCAGAATTTTCTCCTGCACCGGACAACTGGTCCGTACCCTTACCCTTGAACCCTTGAACCCTGGAACCCTTGATGCCGTTTGGGACGGCTGTGACCAGAACGGCATAAAGCTTCCTGCGGCAGCGTATATGTTCCGCGTTCAAGCCCCGGGATATACTGAAACCGGCAAGCTACTGTTCAAACATTAGAACAAGAAACATGGAACTGAAACAAATCAAACTGGAAAAGCCCGAAGACACAAACCTGATTCTTGGCCAGACCCATTTCATCAAATCAGTCGAAGACATCTATGAAGCGATGGTGAATGCAGTTCCCGGTATCAAATTCGGCCTTGCATTCTGCGAAGCATCGGGCCCCTGCCTTATCCGCCGGACCGGCAATGACAAAGGGCTTGAGCAACTCGCAACAAAAAATGCCCAGGCACTCGGCGCAGGACACAGCTTTATTATCATCATGCGCAACGCCTTTCCGGTAAATGTCCTGCCCCAGCTCAAAATGGTCCCGGAAATATGCAATATCTTCTGTGCCAGTTCCAACCCGGTCACAGTAATTATTGCCGAGAACGAAACCGGCCGCGGCATCCTGGGCGTGATTGACGGTGAAAAACCCAAAGGTATCGAGGCCGAAAAAGACCAGGAAAACCGCAAAGCATTCCTGCGCAAAATCGGATACAAACAATAATTCTTTCCT
>DFBN01000123.1 GCA_002366635.1 Caldifarciminota bacterium UBA3079
GCCTTCGATTCTCGCTCCGAGTCCTTGCTTTCGGACAACGACCGGCTGCGTTGCGGATTTCGGTTTCGGCTTGGCCCGTGACTTTGGCTTCCTCTGAACTATCGACAACCCTTGGGGTTTTCCTGTCCGAACCGTCGAGCCGAAATTCACTAGCCTGACTGAGAAAATCTGTGGCTTTGGCTTGAGCCTGCCGAGCCTGAACGCACACGAAATCCCTATGACCACTATCAGCACCGAGTGGCCGACAAATGAAATCAGAACCTCGCGCTTCATCGTTTCCTTGGCAAAGCAACCAGCCCGATATTGGTAATCCCCTGTTCCCGGATTCCACCTAGGACCTCCATTACCAGACCGTAGTCCACCTTTTTGTCCGCACGCAGATAAACACGGTCATACTCCTTGCGCGCAAGCTGGTTCCCAAGTGCTTTGGCAAAACTCTTTCTGGTCGTTGTTTGCCTTCCGACCGTTATTCTGCCGTCGCGCCTGATACTGATTGTCAGCCCGGCTTTGGGTTGAGGCTCAATCGTGGACGCGCGGGGCAAATCAAGGTCAACTCCCTGACGCTTGGTTAGGGCGGTAGAAACACCGGCAATCAGAAAAATAATCATCAAAGTGAAACTGACATCGGCCAGCGATGTCATATTCATTTCAGCCAGGAACTTCAACCGCCGTTTTTTCATATTTCTTTGGTTATCTGGACGCTATCATCCTCAGGAAAAACGGTCTGCCTGCGGAATATCCCTGTCAATTCGGAAGTGAATCGTTCCATTTCAGAACTCAGGTCACGGACTTTGGCCACAAAATGGTTATAGAAAATTGCCGCGGGTATGGCAACCAGCAATCCAATAACAGTAGTAATCAACGCATCTGAAATCCCCGGCGCAATATTCTGCAAAGTGACAAATTCCTCTCCCCGGATCGCCATAAACGACCTTAAAACGCCTTGCACTGTGCCCAAAAGACCAAGAAAAGGCGCTACGCTTGCCGTTATTGCAAGATATGACAACCAAGCCTCAAGCCTGTCCATCTCGCGCGATGCGGCACGCTCCATCGCCTCGCCAACATTAGGTATCAACTGTTGAATCAAACCGGCTCGAGTCGCCTGGTGCATATATTGATGCACGCTGTTCCATTCTTTGACCCCGGCCAGCAGCAGGCTTGACAGCGGCGATTCGTTCAAGTCGCGTGCAATTGTTTCATAGTCCTCAAGCCTTGCCCGATGCCTGAAAAGACCAAGAAACTGCCGGGTTTGCTTGCGTGCCCGGGAAAACATCCGCAGCTTCCTGATAATAACTGCCCAGCTCAAAATCGAGCCTGCAAGCAAAACCAGAATAACAATCTGGGCAAACAGCCCGGCATTCAGGACCGGCCCGAGGAAACCGCCGCTTGGCTGTGGCGTCCCGACCATCGTAGGATTTTACTGGGAAAGGTGCTCTTGAGCCAGCTTAGCTTCGGTTGTCCCAGGGTATTTCTCAACCACAGCCTGAAATTGACGCTGGGCAGCCTTATCTCTGCCTTGGGCGTGATAGACCAACCCAAGTTTGTATGCTGCGGCTGGCACCTTGTTGCCTCTCGGATAGCGAATCAGCACCTGTTTGAATTCCTTCTCGGCTTTGTTCAATTCACCAGTCGAGTAATGGCACTCGCCAATCCAGTAAAGTGCATTGTCAGACATATCAGAGTTCGGAAACATCTGTAGGAACTGGCGAAAACCTGCAATCGCCACTTTGTATTTCCCGCGTGTGAAGTCAAGGTAAGCGGTATTGTAAAGCTGGTCGGCTCCAATCGCTGCACGACTGGTATCAGGCAACCCCGGTGCGCTCTCGGACGCCACCGATGTATCCGCTACAACCGCCTCGCGCCATACACCCAGCTTCCTGCCAATCCTTGCCATCCGTTCGTCAAAGTCAATAACCCTGGCTTCGAGCTGAGAAACCTTGGTTTCTAAAACTTCAATCTCAGTTAAGGTCTCGGCCCGCAATTCCCGCATTTCAGCAGCCTGACTCGCCTGTTCCTTTCCGATGCGGTCAGTCCGCACCGCAACCGAATCCAAGAGTGCACCGCGACGCATATACTCCTGGTGCAAACTGCAACCGCTGAAAGAAAAAACAGCCAGCAGGCCCCAGGTCGCCAAGCCAATCCTGGCCGGCAAGCAGAACCTACTGGCTGTCATTCGTCATCAAAACCGTGGTTGTGTCCTTATTCCTCTTCAGGTTTGAACTCACACCGCCGGTTCATCTCATACTCAGCCGGATTGGTGGTCACCAGCTTTTCCTCGCCATAACTGACAGTTGAAAGCTGTCCTGCTGCAACTCCCAGCTTGACAAGATATGCCTTTGCTGCCTCAGCCCTTCGCTGTCCGAGTGCCATATTGTATTCGGATGTGCCTAGCGGGTCACAATAACCCTCGACCGTCACCATCGGTTTCTGTTCCTGCTCAGCAGCCTTGAGCAATTGGTCCGCATTACCTTTCAGAACCTCGGCATCACCAGACCGGATATCTGACTTATCAAAGTCGAAGTGGATAGCACCAAGACTCAATTCGATTTTGGGCTTTTGGACGATTTCCGGTGTAGTATCAGGTGGCGGTGGCGGTGGAATCGGTTCTTCCTTAATGACCCTTTTCGGACAGCCAACCATCGTCAGCATCAAACCTACCGCGACCAGAACGGTAAGGAGTTTGACTGTATCCTTCATCTGCGTTCCTCCTTAGTTTTTTCAGTTACAATGCTCTTATCACAAACTAAACATCATTTGCGGGACTGCCCGCGACTTCTGACAAGAAGTAATCTACTTGCACGCACACAAATTGTCAAGTCTAACTTTGCGCAGGCTGAACATGCTCAACCAACTTGACTTTCACCCTTTGGAAACTAACATCTATATTCAAATGGATATTTGGACCTGACGCCGTGGGAAGAAAGTCAAGAAAAGGCCTTGACGGGATGGACAAACTTGGAGCCCGTCTGAAGAAATTGAGACAAAAGTCCGGACTTTCCCAGATGAAACTCGCAGAGAAAATGGGTTTCAACCCAACCCATGGTTATAAATACATCTTTCGTCTGGAAAAAGGACTTGTGCCGAATTCTACTTTACGCACCATCATTTCGTTCCTTGAAGCCTGTAAAGCAAACTGGCCGGACATCGTTGATGTACTTCCATCATCGGCTGGTTCAGAAACCAAGGCTGGAAAGCCTGTGCCAAGGCCGGCACCAGCCTCTGCCCCCAAACCAAAAAAGAAAAGAAAACCGGTCCGTGATACCAAGCCTTTGCGTGTGCGGCTCCGCACCCAGCTTCTGGCAGAAAGGACCGAACGCACACGCAGCTTCTGGAAAAAGGTTGAAGAGATAGAACAAACAGTTTCAAAACTGCTCTTTTCTCTGCGGGTGTGTTCAAATGACCAGCGCCAGTATCTGGCATTTGTCCGTTCCTGCTGCTCAATCATCAATGCCTATCCTGCGGCAAAGACCATAGCTATCGAAAAAGACATTGCTACTGCTGTCCAATCTGCCGTTGCAAAAGGGCTGGACCTACCTATCCTGCTCAGAGCCAAAGCCGTGTGCATCAAGCACCTTTCAACACCGAAAACCCGCAAACACTGATGCCCGTTCTCCGTGCCATCGGGCTACTGCTTATTGTCTTGTTTCAACCGTGCCTTGGCAGACAACATGTCAGATACCGAATTTACGCCAGGCTGGATAGAAGTGATAGTATTCTTACCGGCACTGAACAGATAAACTTCTGGAACAACTCCCAGGATACAATTCGAGCTTTATGCTTTTTCGGCCTGAACAAGCACCAGATTAAAGACATTTCTCTTGCGGTCAAGAATTTCGACCAGCCGATAAAACTGAAACGGCCCTTGCTTCCAGACGATTCAATCAATATCATGCTCAAATTCACTTCTTTTTGTAAACGCAGCCGGGATTATATGTTTTCCAATTGGTATCCGAGATTGGTTTTATGTCAGAACGAACTACCTACGGCACCAGTCCAGTTTGCCGACTATGAAGTCGAGCTTACAGTTCCTGAAGATATGGTAGTTGCCACCACCGGCACCTTGATAAATAGAAACAAAGAACTCAAATGGATGAAATACCCCCCTGATTTCCGGCCCTGGTCCCGCGACTCGGTTAAAACACTCAGATTCAGAGCAAGAGATGTTGCTGATTTTGCCTGGGTTGCAAGCCCTGATTTCGTTCTGACCCAAGTTTCAGCTCAAGGCACTGTTATCAATATCCTGACTAGAAACCGCAATCGGTTCATGTGGTTCCGTCTTCCAGAACAGGCATCTGAAATCGTCGGCAGGTTCAATAAATGTTTCGGCAAATACCCGTTTGACCAGCTAACCGTAATTGATGCCAGAGGCATCGTTCCCAGCGACACATCCTTTCCCGGTCTGGTTATGACATGCCAGAAACCGGTTCCTTTTACCCGCCTGCTCGAATCGAGATTAGCCCGGCAGATAGCTATGCAATGGTTTTCATGTTTCGTTGTTCCAAACCAGGTTCATTCCTGGCTCAGCATCGGCCCCGCTGTTTATGCTGAAATCCGCTATATGGAAAAAAGGCATGGCCAGGGCAACTTGCTAGAGTTGCCATTCAAACTGGGAATCCTCTCAGGATTTGGTGATCGGTTCTACTATCAGGCGCTTTATTATCTGGCCGCAACCAATGAGGCACTCACACCGCTGGATTCCCTGCCACCTGTCTATGCGGGAAGAGGACCCATCCTGTCGGAAACAAAATATGCCCAGGCCGGCCTTTTCTTTCTGATGCTGGAGAAAATAATTGGGCCGGATAAACTGAAATATGCCCTGCGCCTTTACCTGAAAAAAACCCACGGGAAAGCACCAAGCCCTACCGATTTCATTGACGCATGCTCACATGTCACCGGCGAGGATTTAACCGGATTCTTTGACCAGTGGCTTCGGACTAAAGGAACCTGTGACTATGCGGTTACTGAAGTAAAAAGGAAAGGCAAAGATATCGAAATATCCATCAGGCGCAAAGGGGAAATCATCATGCCGGTTGATGTGGAACTCACCTTTACCGACGGAGAAACAAAACGCCTTGATTGGAAATCTCGCAAGAGAACCGGCATCCTCAAACTCACAACTCCAAAAGTGTTAAAGCGGTTGACACTCGACCCGGACAGAAAACTCTTAGAACCTGACCGCTGGAACAATCACTGGCCCAGAAAAGTGGAAATCAAACCTTTCATCGCCTTACCCAGCTTTGACGCCTATCAACTGTTCTATGGCCCTTATGCATGGTTCGATAGCTACCACGGATTCCAGCTCGGGGCCTGGACCCAGGGCCGGGAATTTCTGGACGCCGGGCCTTTGCACGGCCGACACATGTGGACATTGAGCGAAACCTACAGCACTAAAATCAAAGACTGGCACACCGGTGCCAGTTACCAAACACCGCTCAGCTTCATATCCGACCGGCTCCGTATCAGCTTTCTGGGAGACTACTCGCTGATGGCAGCCGGGGTCAGGCTGAACTTGGTCCAGGAACTGGGACGAGCGTTTCAGAAACCTGGCGGCACAATTGACCTTGGCTACCGTCTCTTTGACTTAAAGGACACCGTGGGCCGGAACCCTCGCGCCTGGGATTCAGCAAGAACTGCAGAAATCAGACTCAAGCTATCCCATTCCTACGAAACCCGGTACTTCAACGGCGGCCAGAACTTCTACCTGGGTCGCGGTCTACCACAGCTTGGGGGCCACTCGGACTACAATTACTGGAAAGCCAGTGTCGAACAGGTCCATGCGGTTCGGCTCAGCCGCAGACTCAATATCATTCTACGGGGATTCGGCGGTGCTATCTGGGGCCAAATCCCGAACCAGAGTCAGTTCTATCTTTCCGGCGGCCTTGTCCCGAATTCGGCCGAGCCCGTCAGTTGGGGGTATCAAGGCATGTCCTCAGGCCAGGAGCACTGGCACTAT
>DFBN01000141.1 GCA_002366635.1 Caldifarciminota bacterium UBA3079
GGCGCAACCGCACTCTCGAAATTGTCATGGGTGATAATCAGATAAGAGCCGTCCTCTGGTCTCTGCGGCGGGCCGAAATTATAGTTCGCAATCAGTTTCTGGTAAAGCGGCTCAAAAGCACGCGATATCCCGGACCGGCGCCGGTATTTGACATTAATTCTGCCAGGCCCTTCATAAGTCAATTCAACTTTAAGGCGCCGCGCCATCCGCAGTTCGCCGGTAACCGGATTGAACCTTGCCGGCTGCAGAACCAGTTGTACCAGCCTGAAATCCCGCATAATCATCGGGTCGCTTTTCCGAAAACTCTCGCTAGGATAAAACGCATTCGTGCTATACCGTTTCTCATTGATAATAAACGGAACCGATAGTTGGTCTTCACGCAAAGGTGGCTGGACCGGATAAACACTGTATCCTTCAAGTTCCACTTCATCCAGTTCCACTACCCGGACTTTTACCGCCCGGTCATCCGGAATCTTCAGGAATCGGGCCACTACCGGCAACTGGGGCGACCCTTTCTCAGTAGTCAAACCACCTGCTGCTATCCCCAATTCGATTGTCTCGTAGTCCTGACCTTGAACAACAATCCTATTAACATATATTCCGGCCAGCTTGAGTTCGACAACAGTCCGGTGCGAATTCGAACTCAAGACCCGGAACTCCGGCGCCTGCTCAGGCTGGCCGGGCTCAAACGGCACCCATTGCCCGCCTGAGGCAAAACCCGTGACCAGCAATAATGACACGATAGCTATTCGCTTCATCTAATCCTCCTGCTGTTTTTTGGTGAAAAGAGAAAAACAAATCATCTTAGTAAAGATACAAGTAATGCTATCCCGGCTGATTTCCGAGTCAAGGAACAGATAAAATCTTTACCAGATGCTTGACGCATGTTTGTCCGGTTGGTAGACTTCAACAAGTATGAAGAAGTTTGTAGCTATCCTTGGAATTCTGGCCATGGTTATCGGTCTGCTTGCATTTCTTATCGGCCACAACCCGTGGTGCTCCCACGCTTCTCTATTACCGACCAGCCTGATTCCCGGTTCTGCCGAGAACAATATTTCCGCTTCCCGTCAGAACGCCATTGTGCAAGCGGCCCGGAAAGTGAGCCCGGCCGTTGTTTCAATTATCGTAACCCAGGCCCGAATCGTCTCCTATGACCCATTCGGCGGATTCGGAATGGACGACTTCTTTCGTGATTTCTTCCCGCGTCGCCAGTTCCGGCAGGAAGTGAAAGCAATGGGCTCGGGCTTCATTATTTCCAAAGACGGCGACATTATCACCAATGCCCATGTGGTCCGCAACGCCACAGAAATCAAAGTTATCCTGCCTGACAACCGTGAATTCGACGCCGAATTCATAGGCATTGATAACAACCTGGACCTAGCACTTCTCAGAATCAGCGGCAAGAACCTGCCGGTCGCACCGCTTGGCACATCGCGTGACCTGATGATTGGTGAATGGGCCATCGCTTTCGGTAATCCGTTCGGGTTTCTACTCAAGGACGCCCAGCCCACGGTAACTGTTGGTGTCATATCTGCCGTGCATCGCGAAGTGAAATCCGGCCGCTCGATGGTTATGTCCAACATGATTCAGACCGATGCCGCTATCAATCCCGGCAATTCTGGTGGCCCGTTAGTGAATGCCGACGGTGAAGTTATCGGCATCAACACCTTTATTTTCACCCATGCCGGCGGGTCAGAAGGCATCGGTTTTGCCAAGCCGATTGACGAAGCCGAAGAATTCATCAAGGCTTTGCCAGACCATCAACATCGAGGGTAAACCTATCTATCTTTACTTCAGACAACGATGATAAAACGCTATACACCACCTGAAATGGCCGCACTCTGGAGCGAACAGGCCAAATTCAATTCCTGGCTCCTTGTAGAAAAGGCGGTTGCCCAGGCCCAGGCCGAACTTGGCATTATTCCCAAGAATGCGGCAAAGGCAATTCAACAAGCAACTTTTAAAATCAGTGAAATCGAGAAATTCGAGAAAAAGACCAATCACGATGTCATCGCCTTTACCAAAAGTGTTGCCAAGAGCATTGGCAAGCCGGGCAAGTATGTCCATTTCGGACTCACATCCTATGACATTGTTGATACGGCACTTTCCCTGCGCTGCATATCAGCCCTGGGGATTATCGAAAACGCTTTGCGCGTCCTGAGAATTGAAACCGCCCGACTTGCGCTCAAATACAAGCATACACCGATGATCGGACGCACCCATGGTGTCCATGCCGAGCCGATCACATTCGGGCTCAAATGCCTATCCTGGTATGAAGAAATCAACCGTAACATGGAAAGGCTGCGAACCATTGTATCCGAAATGCATTACGGCAAGATTTCCGGTGCGGTCGGTTCATATACCCAGCTCCCCCAAAGACTTGAAAAACGCGTGCTTGCGCGCCTCGGTCTGAAACCGGAACCGGTCTCAACCCAGGTAATTCCACGCGACCGCCATGCCCATATGCTCTCGGTTTTGGCCATTATCGCTGCTGGGCTTGAACGCATCGCAACCGAAATCCGCAATCTCCAGCGCACTGAAATCGCAGAACTGGCCGAACCTTTCGGTTCGGGCCAGCGCGGCTCATCGGCAATGCCTCACAAAAAGAACCCGATTACCTGCGAACGAGTAACCAGCCTTGCCAGGGTTATCCGTTCCTATGCACTCGTAGGAATCGAAAACATCCCGCTCTGGCACGAGCGTGACCTCACGAATTCCGCCGCCGAAAGAATCATCATTCCCGATGCAACGACCTTGTTACACTACATGATTCTCAAACTTACCCAAGTGCTTGCCGGCCTCAAAGTAAACCCTGAAAAGATGATGCAGAATCTTGAAACCTCGGCCGGTGCTTTCTTCTCCCAAACCCTCTTGCTTGCCTTAATCAAAGCCGGTATCGACCGGGACAGAAGTTACCAACTGGTACAGAAACTTGCATTCCGCTCCAGGGAAACAGGCATAACCTTCCCTGAACTTGCAAGAAAAGACCGAACCGTGCTTTCGACCCTCGGCCAGGGGAAACTCAAACAGATATTCAACCTGAATCGGCTCCTGCGGAACATAAACCGCGTGTATCGCCGTGTCGGTCTGGTCAAACACGAAGACTGATTGGTTTTGATGTTAAACAAAAGAAAGGAACAAACATGCCGGTAATTTTTCTCAAGTCCGGTGGAACCGTCACCTGCGGCGGTTACACTATCAAAAACGGGGTAATTAAAGCCATCGGCCCGAAATTCGAGAATACCTCACTACCCAAAGAAAAATCCACTCCTGCAGAAACGGACATCCCCTTGCTCAATATTCTGTTCGTAATTCCGGGTAAGCTTTAGCACACAACGATGCCCGCCGTGCCTTCGGCACCTGCGCGAAGCGCAGCACCAAAAGAGCGTGTTCTGGTCCGCCGCGTCACCAACCTGAACAATGCGGTAACCGAAGCCCTGGATTTTCTCGAATACGATTTCACTAACAAAAAGGTGTGGGTCAAACCCAATCTGCTCGCACCACACCCGCCTGAAGCAAGTGTCACTACCGACCCTGAGCTTATCAGACAGGTAGTCCGCCAGCTCAAATCACGGGCTGCAAAAGAAATCTGGGTTGCTGACAACCCGGGCGGTAAGCTTCACGGCGATATCGAAACCTATATTGCACCCACAGGCGTAGTCGAAGCAAGTGAAGGCTGTTTCCGCAACCTCACCAAACCCCCTGAAATTCTGAAGCTCAACTCCCGCTTCATTTCCCAGGTTCCTGTTTCCCATATCATGTTTGAAGCGGATGTTATTCTGAACATGCCGGTATTCAAAACCCATGCCCTTACCCTGCTCACCGGCGCAATCAAGAACCTCTTTGGCACTATTCCGGGCGGCCAGAAGATGCACATCCATACATTTGCGAAAAATGCGGTTGAGTTTGCAGAACTGCTGATTGATATTTTCCGTGCGATTCCGACACCGATAATCAATATCATGGACGCATTGCGCGGTATGGACGGCCAGAATGGCCCTGGCGGCGGCAGGGTCCTGAAGATAGGCAAAATCCTTGCTGCCCACAACAGCACAGCCATGGACGCAGTAATGGCACTGATGGCAGGAATCCAACCGGTTCAGATTCCGTTGCTCCGTATCGCTGCTGAGCATGGTTTGGGTCCGATTCAATCGGACCAGATTAAAATCATCGGCGATTTTGAAAGAATCAAAGGATTCCGCTTGCCTTCAAGACTGCTGGCCGGCCCGGCAGCCGGTATCGTTGCCCGCATCTATCCATGGTTTCGGCGCCAACCGATACTCAAGAAAAACCTCTGCATCCGGTGCCAGCTCTGTGCAAAGAACTGCCCGGTTCACGCCATCAGTATGAATCCATTCCCGACAATCGACCGTAAGAAATGCATCTCCTGCTATTGCTGCGCTGAAACCTGTCCTACCCATGCAATGGTGGTTCCGACCCATTGGCGCGGCCTTATTAACAATATCATCAGCCGCTAGCCTGCCGATTCCCCGCTCAATCAAAAAGCAAAAATTAACGGTGA
>DFBN01000099.1 GCA_002366635.1 Caldifarciminota bacterium UBA3079
ATCTCGGTGTAGAAAAGGATTCATTTCCAGGATAATATCCGGAACAGAATCCCGAACACAATCTGGGAACAAAACCGGAACCTAACCAGAGAGGGGGGCGGTGGAGGGGGTAAGCCCAAACGATGCGATTTGAGTCGGAAGCCCCAAAAAAGGGAGTGTAACTCTCTGCAAGGCAACCAGTTACATCCTTGGTTATGTTTCTGTTCCTTTCCGGCTCTAATATAGTAGAGGCAGGATGCGTAAACCGTTGGCTGGCTTAGCCGGCATCATCCGCAGTCTAAATCGAACTTGGGCTTATCGTCCGGCTTGACATTGGTCCGAATTTATCTATTCTACTAGTTAAATTATGAAAAGAACATATTCAGCCCCGCGAAGAAGAAGGTCGTTCGGCCCGCGCAGAAAGAGAACATGCTATTTCTGCGACAATAAAATCAATTATATTGACTACAAAGCGTCATATCTGCGTAACTTTCTGACCGAAAGGGGTAAGATAGTTCCTTCAAAGCTGTCCGGGGTGTGTACGCGGCACCAGCGGACTTTGGCCCGCGCCATCAAGACCGCGCGCAACATGGCACTGTTGTCTTTCAGCAGCTAAATGAAACTCATTCTGCTCCAGGATGTTGAAAGACTCGGTTCCAGGGGCCAGGTTGTAACGGTCAAGGATGGCTATGCCCGCAATTATCTTCTTCCCAAAAAGATAGCACTCAAGGCGACACCGGCCCAGCTTAAACAACTGGACAATATCAGGAATCAGCTTGCAACTAAGGAAGAGAAAATCAGGAAACGGCTGGCCGGTTTTGCCGAAAAACTTGGCCTGGTTTCGTTGAAGACGACCATCCGAACGGGCAATGAAGGTGCATTCGGCGCTATTACCAATGCCGATATCGCCGGTCTTCTCGCGCAGGCGGGTTTTGAGATTGACCGGCATTCGATTGTGCTCTCGGAAACGGTCAGGGGCCCAGGGATTTACGACATACCGATAAAACTCGGTCATGAAGTTACGGCAACTGTCAAACTCTGGGTTGCCGAAGAACCTGCATGACCGAAGTCAAAGTAGACGCCCTTCTTATAGACAATACGAACAATTCACCGGTAGTGCTTCTGCGCGAACTTAATGGCGACCGGATTCTGCCTATTTATATCGGCCCTTTCGAGGCATCGGCAATCGCTTATGCCTTACAGGCGACAAAATTCCCCAGGCCCATGACCCTGGATTTGATGCAACTCACAGTTCAGGCACTCGGTGGCCAGGTCTACCGTGTTATCGTCACAAAGATTGAACAGAATACCTATTATGCCGAACTGATAATCAAAACCCACAGTCGGCTTATTACCGTTGATGCGCGGCCGTCCGATTCAATCGGTCTGGCACTCAGGACAAAGGCACCTATTTTCGTCAGTGAAGATGTAATGGACAAAGCATCACAGGTAGTCTCTGTCGCCGACGAGGAAAAGCTCAAGGAGTTGCGCTCAAAGCTCCGCAATATCGAGCCCGAGGAATTCGGCAATTACAAGATGTGATTATGCCGCCGGAAGGACAAAAGATGCCTGAGCTGGAATCACTGAAGCACAGGGTTGTACACCTGGAAACCGAAGAAGAGCTCAAGGTAAAACTGGAAAAATCCCACAAGACCGGCCGGCCGCTCCGCATCAAGCTCGGTATCGATGCATCGGGCCCGGATATCCATCTGGGTTTTGCAGTCCCTTTGCGCAAGCTGCGCCAGTTCCAGGATGCCGGTCATATCGCCGTCCTGATTATCGGTGACTTTACCGGCAAAATCGGTGACCCGAGCGGGAGGTCAAAAACCCGGCCCCAGCTTACCGATGCGGAAATCAAAGCGAATGTGAAACGCTACCGTGAACAGGCGTTCCAAATCCTCGACCCGGAGAAGTGCGAATTCCGTTACAATTCCGAATGGTCCAATCCATTGACCGGGCCTGATATCATCAATATCGCATCCCGCTATACGGTTGCCAGGATTATTGAGCGTGAAGATTTCAAGACCAGGCTTGAATGCGGCATTCCGCTTCATATGCATGAGTTGCTCTATCCGCTTTTCCAGGGATATGATTCAGTAGCGGTAAAATCCGATGTCGAACTGGGCGGGCAAGACCAGTACTGGAATCTGCTCGTTGGCCGCGAACTCCAGCGGGAATTCGGCCAGGAACCCCAGGTTATTATGACCATGCCGATTCTCGTCGGTCTTGACGGCACAAAAAAGATGAGCAAATCGTTCGGGAACTATATCAGCATATCAGAACCACCGAAAGAGATGTTCGGTAAACTGATGTCGATTCCCGACCGGTTGATTATGGACTTTTTCCGGCTCTGCACCAACCGCACTGATGAAGAACTCCGGACAATAGAACAGCGAATAAACGCAAGAGAAAACCCCCGCAATATCAAGGCAGAGCTGGCCAGTGACATCGTTACTATCTACTATTCTGCTGAGGCTGCAAAACATGCCGCACAAGAATTCGACCGTATATTCCGGCACAAAGGTCTGCCCGACCAGATGCCCGAATTCTCGCTGCCTTCAGAAGGCGTCAATATCATTGAGCTCATTGCACAAGCCGGTTTGCTTCCCTCGAAGAGCGAGGCCCGGCGCAAGCTCCGCGAAGGAGCCGTCTACCTTGACGGCGAACGAATCAAGGATATCCAGCTCGTCGTCATGCCCGGCTCAGATTCAAGGATTCTCAAGGTGGGTAAGCGTCGCTTTCTCCGCCTGAGAAATGGTTAGAATTCAATAATAAGGAGAACGAATGGACACGGAAAGGAAACTAACCCATCACGGTCAGCAGATTCAGGTTGAAATCGGTGAGAAGGAATCTGAAGGAATCTATTCCAATTTTGTCCTCATCGCCCACTCGGCTTCGGAATTCATCATCGATTTTGCGCGCATCCTACCCGGTCTGCCCAAAGCTAAGGTATTCTCGCGCATTGTTATGACCCCGCAGCACGCCCAACTGCTGCACAACGCCCTGGTTGACAACATCAAGAAATACGAAGACCGTTTTGGCAAAATCAAAGTTCAGAGTAAGGAACAGACGCCAAAGAATCTTGGATTCTAGCCCGGCATCGCCTTTGTCGATTGGAGCAAAAGCGGGAAAAGGCATCCGATGCCATAATGAGGCATTGCTCCGCTTGCTGGGCAAGATAGCACACCAGTGCGGCACTCGGGCATTTCTTGTCGGTGGACCGGTACGCGACATGCTGCTCGACCGGTTCGGCCCGGATATCGATATTGCGGTCGAATCAAAGGCTCAAACAGTAGGCAAAGAAATTGGCCGCCGGGTTCATGGCCGGTTTGTGTTTCATTCCCGTTTTCTCACCGCTACCGTCACCCTGCCTGACTCGAGTCATATCGACATCACCCAGACCCGGACTGAAACCTATTCCCGGCCGGCAGTCCTGCCCAGAGTGAAACCGGCGCCAATTGAACAAGACCTGTTCCGCCGCGACTTCACTATCAATGCGATGGCACTTGAAATAACACCTTTCCGATTCGGTTATCTCCTTGACCCATGTTCTGGTCAACAGGACCTCAAGTATAAGCTTGTCCGAATCCTCCATCCCAAAAGCTTTATTGACGACCCGACAAGAATTTTCCGTGCCATCCGCTTTGCAATCCGGCTCGGATTCGGAATCGAACCGCAAACATTGAAACTGATGCGTCAATCAATCAAATCCAGTTATCCATCCCTTCTCACGGCCGAACGGATACTATATGAACTGCGGCTCATCAGCTCTGAAACAAGAAGACTCCAGATGATAGAAGCGATAAAGCGGGAGAAACTGACCAGAACCTGTCTTGACTGGTCCCCGCCTTCTCATTTCCTGTCCAAACTGAAGCTCCTCTCATCCCGCACCAGAAATCCGGAGCTGTTCTTTATTCTCATTCTGAGCAATCTGCCTGACACCGGAAATTTTCCCATAACAAAACAGGAACGCGAATCGGCCCGGGCAATAAACAGATTCCATTTAATACATTCAAGGCTCATGCGCGCAAAGCGTCTCAGCACGATTTACCGCCTGCTCCATCCGATTCCAGAACCGGCTCTGCAAATCCTTTCCAGAATTGAACCCAGAGCCGTTGCCCGCGCTATCAACCTGTATCTCAACCGGCTCTCTTCAATCAGGCCCACTGTCACCGGCAGAGAACTGCGCAAACTCGGGCTTATGCCAGGCCCGAAGTACCAAAGAATCCTCGACCGTTTGCTTTACGCCCGTCTGGACGGCCTCATATCAAAAGAAAAGGAATACAACATGGCCAGAAGGCTTATCCGTCAGAAAAAGGTATAAATGCTTGGAATCAACCCGCTCGACTTGGTCCTTTCAGCCCCGGCGATACTGTTCGGCCTGACATTCCACGAATTCAGCCACGGCTATGTCGCTTACCGGCTCGGTGACCCGACCGCCAAGATGATGGGCCGGCTCACCCTTAACCCGCTCAAACACCTAGACCCCATTGGCACGATTGCGCTTTTCCTTTTCCATTTCGGCTGGGCAAAACCGGTCCCAATCGACCCGAGGTATTTCCGCAATCCGACCCGTGACATGGCATTATCCGCGGCTGCCGGCCCGGCTGCGAATCTCGTGGTTGCGGCAATCGCCGGACTGATTTTCCGCATCCTCATATTTTTCGGCATCTCAGGATTTCTTGCCAGTATTGCTATATACTTTGTGCTGTTTAATCTGATATTATGCTTCTTCAACCTAATTCCGATTCCCCCGCTCGATGGCTCCCGCCTGCTCTATTATTTTCTGCCCCCAAACCTTGCGGCACGCTATGCACAATTGGAACGATACGGTTTCCTGATTCTGCTCGGGATTATCTTCGTTGGCCCGCTCATCGGAATTCCGATACTCAGCCTTTATCTATGGCCGCTTGTCCGGGTATTCAGCACGCTTTTTGCAGGTTATTCACCGATGTAGAATATGCGCACGAAATACCGACCTAAGAAAAACAACCGGAGCACAAAACTGGTGCTCGGGATTATCATCGCTGTTGTCATCCTGTTTACCTTTTTGAGCCTTGGCTGTTATATATTCGGCCTGAATACCCCGGAAACAAACTATTGCGGCTGGCTCGGCCACTACATCGCATTCGGCCTTTATTTTGCATTTGCAAAGGCGAGCATCATGGTTCCACTTCTCCTGGCAGTTGCAGCAATCATCAGCCTTTTTGCAAAACCGCCATGGCGGAAGTTTTCAGGTATCTGTGTTCTTGTTTTCGGGATGTTCCTTACGGCAAGCCTCCTGTCTTTCCAGACCGGTGCACCATTTGTCCGGGAAAACTTCGGCGG
>DFBN01000103.1 GCA_002366635.1 Caldifarciminota bacterium UBA3079
CAGCAGAGACAATAGTGCGCTTCGCAATGCAGGACGCCGACTTTCTGAGAAACCGCGGAGTAAAACTTATTGTAGTAGCCTGCCATTCTGCCTCCTCAGTTGCACTACCCGAAATTGTGCGTCATTTCGACATGCCGGTGCTTGGGGTCATCGAACCGGGGGCTCGCGCCTTGGTTGCAGTAACCCGGAATAATCGGGAGGCGGTTATTGGCACCAGGGCTACAATAAGCTCGGCAGCATATGAAAAGGCGATAAAGGCGTTGCGTCCTGATATTGAAATTCTGGCAAAACCGACTCCGCTGTTTGTGCCGCTTGCTGAAGAAGGATGGCTCGATGGCGATATCGCTGAGATGGTTACCCGGCGCTACCTGTCCGGTTTTATCCATGAAGGAATTGATGCCTTGCTTCTGGGATGCACTCATTTCCCTCTGCTTGTACCGGTAGTAAACCGGGTTCTTGGCCCAAGTATCCACTTGGTTGATTCCTCTGAAGAAACAGCAGCCCGGGCAGCAGAGCTGCTTCAGACCAGAGGGCTACTCAATATGCAAGGGCCAGCCCGCCATCGGTATTACCTTTCGGACCTCACTCCCCATTTTGAAACCGTTGGCGCCAGGTTCCTGGGCGCACCTATAGGCGAGGTAATACGTGTGTCAATTGGAGGTGCAGGTTGAGACCGGACGGTCGTAAACCCGATGAGTTAAGGCCTGTAAACCTGGAATCGGGCTATCTTGACCTTGCCGAAGGTTCCTGTCTGGCTAGTGCCGGTAAAACTCGGGTCCTGTGTGCCGCATCGTTTGAGAAACGCGTGCCGTCTTTTCTTTCGGGCACAGGTCAAGGCTGGATTACGGCAGAATACGCCCTTCTGCCCCGCTCTACTCATCACCGCACCCCACGTGAATGGGAAAAACCAAGGGGTCGCACACAGGAAATCAGGCGCTTCATCGGTCGGGCATTACGCGCAGTTTGCGACCTGTCTGCTTTGGGCGAAAGGCAGATAATCATCGACTGCGATGTGATTCAAGCCGATGGAGGAACCCGCACCCTTGCTCTGACCGGCGGGTTCTGCGCGCTGGAGCAAGCAATCAAGATACTCAGAGAGCGGGGCGAAATCGAACGCAGCCCGATAATCGAACATGTCGCGGCAACCAGCGTCGGCAAAGTCAACGGAAAATTCCTTCTTGACCTGGTTTATGAAGAAGATTCACGCGCGGATGTGGACATGAACCTGGCCCTGACCGAAACCGGCCGGATTGTTGAAATTCAGGCAACAGCCGAAGGAACGCCTATTGCCTTCGATGAACTCCATCGGCTCTACGATTTGGCATCAAATGCCATCGGCCACCTGATAAAACTCCAGCATGCGTGCGCTGCCAAACAGCGCCGCGGCAATGAGTGAAGCAAAGCCACGGATAAAGAAGTTTGAGCGCACTGCCTCGAACCGTCTCTGGGGCAAACGGCTCGACCAATATCTGATTCTTTCCGGCCTTGGGGTATCCAGGTCCAAAGCAGCCCGACTCATTGATGAAGGTAAAGTTCTCATCAACAACAACCGGGTAAAAATCAGCTACCGGGTCAAACCCGGAGACAGAATTACCGCGGAGTTTCTATACGAACCTGAAATCACGGTCGAACCCCAGAAAATAGACCTGAATATCGTGTATGAAGACGACGACATCATTATTATCGACAAGGCGGCCGGAATTGTAGTTCATCCGGCCAGAGGGAACTGGGGCCATACAATGGTAAATGCGCTCCTTTACCACTGCAAGAGTTTGCCTTTGCGCAAGGATTCCATCATCCGGCCCGGCGTGGTGCACCGATTGGACAAGAACACCACCGGGCTTCTTGTATTCGCCAAGACAGACGCGGCGCTCACAAATCTGGGTAATCAGATAATGCATAGAACCGTAGTCCGGGAATATGCGGCCTTTGCCTGGGGTGATTTCGAACTGAACGAAGGAACTGTTGATGCACCTATTGGTCGTCATACCATCGACAGGACAAGGATGGCAGTGACACCGTTTGCAGCCAAAACCGCGGTCACAAACTACAAAGTTTTCAAACGCTACAATATCTGTACATATCTTCGACTGCGCCTGAAGACCGGAAGGACCCACCAGATCCGCGTCCATATGCAGCATATCGACCATCCTGTTGTAGGTGACCCGGAATACGGCGGCCGCAATCCCGGTGTAATTCAGTTCCGCGACCACATGCCGTTATTCAAGGATATGATGCTGATAATAAAACGGCAGGCACTGCACGCGGCAAGGCTCGGTTTCAATCATCCCCGAACCCGCAAATACATCGAATTCTCCTCATCCCTGCCTGATGATATGGAACAACTGCTTTTCTATCTTGAAAAACATATCAGAACCACTTAGCGATTACATCTTGACCTGAGCCGTTATGTTTGCTATTAGCTTATGATGAATCGCAGACTTCTGGGGATGCTAGGAATTGTGATTCTGTTCATCGCCTGCCCGCGGGAAGAAAAGACAACGATACCAAAGTTTGTCATGCCTAAATGGCAGGATGGCGAAACCTCGGTATATCACATCATCCGGAACGACTCGGTGCTTTACGAATCGCGGGTAGTGTTACGCCTTGACGAGGAATTCGGGACCCCGACCATGGTGGTAACAACCACGGTCAAACCGGTCCAGGTGCGGCACTACTTTTTCGATTCATCGGTTGTCATATTTCGCCGTGACAGTATCAGGCCATTTCGTTCTTACAGAACCGTGGAAACTGACATCGGATTTTTTGATATTGAAGCCCACTACGAGTCGGGAAAAGTGTCCATCCGCAAGCAAAGCGTTGACGGGGTCGAGGAACAGACATTAAAACTCCCTCAAACCGCTTATGACGAAGGGATGCTTCAGGTTCTCCTGCGCTCTGTTCCCCTTGTCCCGGGCACGAGCTTCCGTATCCAAAGGGTAGTACCGATAGACATGCGCATTCTGCCCGTGGATGTAACAGTGCTTGGGACCAAACTCGTCACTACCGACTTGGGTAAAATAATGTGTCGGGAAATCGTTCTTGTCAGGTCTTCAGAAAAGATGCGGTTCGCCTATGAACTTAAAGAACCACACCGGCTCATCGCATTATATAACCCGAATGGCGAAACAGAAATGTTGCTTACAAGCTACATTCCGGCAAGGTCTGACACGCTCGAACCGGTAACACCTTAAAGCGCCAATTCCTTTCCGCATCTGACATATTTACCTCTCAAGACCGGCCCTTCCCCTCTACTACGGCTTGGGGGACTGCTTTCCTTTTCACTTAGCTATCTGCAAGGGACTAAAGTATTTACAGATGGTTATTCCCCAGTATATTGAAATATGGCTGGGCCTGAGAAAGTTCACATAAAGTTCTCTACAGGGGAAAAGATTTACAAGACTCTGGTGCTTGTCGTTGCGCCGTCAGTCGCCGCTTTTGTGCTGCTGGGTTCTACATGCGGCATGTTTAACAAAGCACCATCGGTGCCTGAAATTTCCGGGCCATCGGCCGGTGCCGTCGGCGTGCCGGTTGACCCGACCGTGGTTATGGGAATATAATACCTAACTATATAAGATTAAGATAGTGTTACCGGCGGGTAATCTTTTCAGTGGAAAAACTGGCACGATTGGTAACCCCGGGGGTTCCTCACCATATCACGTAGGATGTTCCCTTATTTCCATGTCTCCAAGGCAATGCGCTTGCTTGACACTGAATGTGCTGATTTTATGATTACCGCTTATGAAGCGGAAGATTACTTTCGTAATCATTGTCCTGATTGGAATCGCGGCGGTGATTATCGGCCTGAAATCAGGAGACCTTGAGAAAATCTACAGTTTTGCGAAGATGATATGTCTTGATTGCATCGGCCTTATGTAGCTTATGGGAAAACGAGGCATTGCACCCTACAGGATAGGCCAGATAATTTCAACTGTCCTGCTTAATTCCTATATTCTGGCTTATGTTCAGGGCAAGGTTCTTTATCAGGGTTTCTTCAAGCATATTCCTCAACCGGTGCTTAACTGTTATGGTGGGCCTTTGGCAGTTTTCGCCTGTCCAATGGGTTCATTCCAACAGATAATTGGCACGCATCATGTTCCATGGCTGGTTATCGGCATGTTCGTAGTTATCGGCGCTTTTATAGGTCGGACTACATGTGCCTGGGTTTGTCCGTTTGGACTCTTGCAGGACCTTTTGCAGAAAATACCATTGGGCCCAAGGGCGAAAAACAAGAAATGGATTTCCTTCGGAACAATCACCGGTATTGCAATGGTTGCATTAGTACTGCTGATAACCCTTGTGAACCTGGCTTGGTGGAAGGTTTTTCTTTTCGGATGCCTGCCTTTTACCTTGTTGGTCCTCTATATTGTCATCAAAGGCAAAATGGATATGCCTAAAAGGGTCTGGGGCGGCGGATTTCTGGTCGCGGTCGGGCTGGCGGTTTTTGTCTGGGCAAAATTCGGAACCGACTACGGCGTTGTTGCCGGTGTTTTCGGAATGGTGACGCTAGGGTTGACCGGTCGCAAACTGGCAGCAATTATTGGGGCCGAGGCCGCGTTTTTTCTGGGAATGCTCGGACCTTCATTCAATATCGGACCGTTTTCCGGCGCGGTGCTCGGACTGCTGATGGCCACGATTGCCTTCGGCCTGGTGGTGCTTTTCGACCGAGTCATCAAGGTATCTTTGCCGTCAAACTATCTGAAATTCTTTTTTCTGATTCTTGTAGTATGCATAGTTGCCTATAAGACTACCGAACCCTGGT
>DFBN01000009.1 GCA_002366635.1 Caldifarciminota bacterium UBA3079
CTGGTCAATTCTGACCGCCGCTTCCAAACTCTTACCTTTTACCATAATAGTAATTATGCTGCCGCAGACAATCGAAGGTCCGCAGCCATCGGTCCAGAACTTTGCATCAATAATAACATCATTTCGGACTCTCAGCCAGATTTGCATTGTATCCCCGCACGGACCGGTAACCTGGCCATAACCATCCGGGTAATCCAAAGAACCGGCATTCTGTGGGTCCTTCCAGAGCGCCATGACCACTGGCGTGTAGGTCTTTCCCATACCCTTGAGAACCTGCTGCTGGAGGTCGTCAAACCGGTCGTCCTGGTGTTCTTCGGCTACACCTTTATCAGGCATTCCTCCACCTTTTGCCATACCTTCCGAATTTCTTTACCAGCAGGACACGGCCCGAATTCCATCACCGTCTTGCCTGCAACCATTGCCTTTGTTACCGCATCATCAAATGGAATCCTGCCGGCAACAGTAATGCCATGCTTTTCACACCAGGTTTCAATCACCCGGCTGTTCTCAAGGTTGATGTCAAACTTGTTGACGACGCAGCACATCCTGATGCCGAATCCTGAGGCAACCCCGGCGACCCTTTCCAAATCATGGATTCCGGAAAGACTTGGCTCGGTAACTCCAAGCACCAAATCAGCCCCGGTAATCGATGCGATAACCGGGCAGCCAATACCAGGAGGCCCATCAGCAATCACATAACCGGCGCCGGTCTTTTCGGCAATTTCCCCAGCCCGCTTCCGCACAATACTCACAAGCTTGCCTGAATTCTCCTCGGCCGGCCCGAGTGCGGCATGAACCATCGGCCCATAACTGGTCTTTGACACGAACCATTCGCCATTGATGCATTTCCTCATCGCAATCGCCTCGGTCGGACAGACATGGACACAGAACCCGCAGCCTTCGCATGCAACCGGGTCAATATCAAAATCTTCTTTGACCGCATCGAACCGGCAAACCTCAAGACACTTACCACAACCAGTGCATTTTCCCGGGTCACGGAAAGCAACCGAACCACCATTGAATTCGTGCCGCTCTTGTATTTCAGGATGCAACAAGAGATGCAAGTCGGCCGCGTCAACATCGCAGTCAACCAGCACCTTGCTTTCGGCCAGAACCGCAAAACAGGCAGTCAGCACCGTCTTGCCGGTCCCGCCTTTACCACTGATAACCGCAATCTGTTTTACTTTCTTCATTGCTTCTTTCCGACAACCAATGCCAGGTTTCCCTCACCCAATAGCTCATATTCTATATCATGGAACCCGGCCGAACCCAGGAAACCGGCCAACTGACCAGCAGTGTAATACTCTTCGTTATAAAGCTGCTCGGCAATCGAACCTTTAATCGGGTCGGCCAGAACAATCAGACCACCACTTTCCATGACCTTAAACACTTCACGCAGCACCAGCTCCGGATGCTTCAACTCATGGACCACAAACCGGGCAACCGCCCCGACGAACTTCTCACTCAGGGTGACCGAAGCCGATTCCGCATCAATCTGAATGCATTCGGCAGAGTACTGATGTTTGTCAACGGGGAATTTCTCATTGCTGATGTCAATACCGACCACCCTTGTTCCGAGCGAATGCGCCAACCGGTCGGCATGACGGCAATCACCGCAGCCAATTTCCAGAATCGGGCTTTTGCCGTCGAGAAGATTCACCAGCCGATTATGCACTTCTGTTTCCAGCCGGTCATACAAATCCTGACCATTTAACCTTCTTAAACTCACTGAGCCACGATGGTTCTGATATCCTGAAATAACTTCTGGAAACGGCTTCGATACTCTAGCAGCGCCTCAATAACCGGCACACCCCGCGAATACGCTTCTGCGATTCTTCTATCCGCAGGTATGCGCATGAGTATCGGAATATTCTCTGTAGCGCAATAGGATTCTGTTTTGCTGTCACCGATATCAGAACGATTCAGCACGACGCCAATCCTGATGCCCAGCTTGCGCACGGTTTCAACGGCCAGCTTCAAGTCATGTAAACCAAACGGCGTCGGCTCGGTTACCAAAAGGCAGAAGTCAGTGTCCTTTACCGATTGCACTACCGGACACGATGTGCCCGGTGGCACATCGAGGATTGCATCCATCTTAACGCTGATTTTCCGCTTAACCGCCCTGATTACCGGCACTGCCATCGGCTCGCCGATATTCAACTTTCCCTGGACGAATTCCACATCTCCACTTAAGCCGGTTTCAACAACACCAAGCGGCTGTTTTTCTTCGGCAATCGCCTCTTCAGGACAAACCCAGGCACAAAGACCACACCCGTGGCAGAGCTCGGGGAAAACAATGACTTTATCCCGCAGCACTGCCAAGGCATTGTATGCACATGCGTGGGCACATTTGCCGCAAAAGGTGCATTTCTTCTCATCAATCTTCGGTATCGGCTTATACACCTTTTGAGTACTCAATATTTCGGGCTTGAGAAAAACATTGCCGTTCGGTTCCTCAACATCGCAATCCAGAAACTGGCACTTACCAATCGAAAGCGCCAGGTTGACCGCTACGGTCGTCTTGCCGGTCCCGCCTTTGCCGCTTGCTACTGAGATAACCAAATTCCACCGGGTGCAGAAAAGACCCGCTTCATTGGCTTGCTGCAATCAGGACAAGTGACCGACTCGTCAGTTTCTCTTGCGCTGCGCAGTTGCTCAATTACCTTGCCGCACGACTCACACCGGTATTCGTATATCGGCATCGCTATCCTCGCGTGAGCCTGGCACCGCACTTGGGACAGCTCATCGTATTACATGGCACACCAGGCTTATGGGGAACTTTCTCACCGCAGGCCGGACAGACACAATATCCGGCCGGACCGGCACCAAGGCCTTGACCCCGGCCCATGCCGCGGCCGCCTTTACCACGACCGGTTCCTGGTCCTTGTCCTCTCGGACCGGTTCCATCGCCTCTTGGCATTATTTCCTCCTTATCCTAATCATGGTCACAGGTTGATTCGCCCTGGGTAAGTATCCCGGCGGCAAACTGTTCCAAGGCCGCATCCACCGGCCCGAAAACACCCATGCGTACCTGAATCCCTTCCTGGGCAAAAATCGCCTGGGCCTTTGGCCCAGCCCCGCCGCAGATAATTACCTTGACGCCTTTCTCGGCCAAGTACCTGGGCAGGACTCCAGGCTCATGTCCTGGATTCGGAATCACCCCAGTCTTAACTACTTTTGCATTCTCAATATCGGCCAGGGTGTATTCAGCGCACCGGCCGAAATGGGCCGAAACCTGGCCGGAATCAGTCGCAACCGCAACTTTCATTTTACCTCCGATTCGATAATGCGGGCAACTACTTCCTTCATTACTTTACTTGCTTCAGCATCAGGATACCCGGCAATATAAGGTTTGCCTTCATCGCTCGAATCCACAATCGCCGGGTCAATCGGTACCTTGCCGAGTAATGGTACCAGCATCTCCTGCGCCATTTTTGCTCCACCGCCCGTTTTGAACAAATCGACCTTCTTCCCGCAATAAGGACAAGTAAACCCGCTCATATTCTCCACTACCCCGAGTATTCTGAGTTTGAGCATCTGGGCAAAATTGACCGCTTTGCGGGTGTCAAGCAAAGCAACGCTCTGCGGCGTCGTCACAATAATTGCAGCAGTAGCCGGCACCAGTTGGGCGATAGAAAGCGGTTCATCACCAGTCCCGGGCGGAGAATCGACAACCAACCAGTCCAAATCACCCCATTCAACATCACCCAGAAACTGCATTATCACCCGCATTTTCAAAGGCCCGCGCCAGATAACCGGTGCATTTCTGTCCTGTAACAAGAAAGCCATTGATACCACCCTGATATCATATGCACTAATCACCGGCTTTATCCGCCCCTTATCTGCCAAACCCATCTTGGCATCCTCGATTCCAAACATCTTGGCCACATCAGGCCCGTGGATATCCACATCCAGAAGCCCGACTTTGCGTCCTTGCTGGGCAAGTCCGACCGCGATATTAACCGCGGCCGTGGTTTTGCCGACTCCGCCTTTGCCGCTGAACACCAGCAGTCGGTTCTTGATATGCTTCAGGGCCGTCGCAACCTTGGCCTGTTCTTGCTCCAGCCCGGTAACCG
>DFBN01000022.1:0-1707 GCA_002366635.1 Caldifarciminota bacterium UBA3079
AGCCAGGGCGGAAACGGCCGGTTTGTTGATTCCCACCAGCCGCTGTAATTCGGGAATGCGGCAGAGTTTGCAATCGTTTTTACAATCGGAGAAGTATTTGCCCAGAATCAGCTTTGCCTTTTCGGGTTTTGTTTCAACCAGTGCCACCGCAGCGTCGGTGCTGATTTTCAAACGGGAGAGGAGGACTTTCTTTGAGATGAGAACCGGGTTAAAGCCGACAGCGGTACCAGGGAATGGGGCCGATACATATTTGGGCAGGGTTCCTTCCTGGAGAATGTGGAATTCGCTGGTATCGAGAGTGCAGATAATTGGTTCAAGGAGCCATGCGGCGTCAATTTCGCCGCTGCGTAGTTTAGAAGTGAGCGCGGACAGAGGGAACTCAACCTCGGTAATTTCACCTTGCAGGTTGATAGTTCGAAGGAAAGGCTTGACATAGTCACGAAACTGAGGCGGATAGCCCAGTTTCTTTTTCTTAAGGTCTGAAAGCACCTTGATGCGCGATTTGGCAAGAACTACCACGGCGTCAACCGGTAAAGACTGCCGGAAATTCTCAGACATGAAGACCTTGAGGGTTTCGTGCTGAGTGAGCATCCGTTTGAAAACCGTGCTCCACGGGAAGGCACCGACTTCTACATTGCCGGCAAACAAGTCCTGGAGTGCTTGGTCAGGGTCGGAGTAGAAAACGAGTTCAGGTATGATGCGGTTCTTCACAAAAAGGGATTCTTCGATGCCAACCAGGAAAGGGAGGGAACTGACCGAACTGTCACAGGCGAACCGGACGGTTTTCGGTCTGCTTTCCTGAATCTGAGGGTAAAGGATAACGGCGATTAACGCCACGGCCAAAACTATAATGATGATATTGAGCAATTTGGTCATGATAAGAGTCCCTTCAAATTACTGGCTGAGTTCTTCATACTTTTTGTAAGCCTGTTCAGCCTTTTTCTTCTGGTTCGTTTCGCGGTAGCAATGAACCATGTTATGGTAAGCTTCAGCATTTTGCGGGTTGAGTGCCGTGACCATGTTGAGATTTATCAGTGCCTGTTCGAGTTTCTCTTTTGCTGCGTCTTTTTGCTTCGCTTTGACAAAGGAAAGCCCGATGCCAGTCTGGCTGACACCGAGAAGCAGGTAGATGTTTTCAAGCGCTTTGGGTGATTCGAGGCTCAGGAATATGTCAGGGACATCTTCTACGGTTGCTGAGACGAACTCTTTGTTCCTGAGCTTCGGGAAGTAAAGCCATCTGTAGCCACCGGCCGGGTAACCTATGGTCGCGAGGATACTGTCTATGGGAGCCAGGATGGCCGAACCAAGCTTAAGATAACCTATTTTTGCCGCTTTTGGTGTTATAAGGGCAAGTAATGAATTGCGTTCCTCATCGGGCAGTTTTGCCAACGGCACGACCGTGCCATTGATTACTTTCTCGAAAGTGGTCTGGGCGAGACTGTCGTTCTGGTTTTGATACTGGGCGATGCCAAGATTGAACATAGTGGCGAAATCGCAGGAATCGTATTTTAAGGCTTTTTGGAACAGCGATTCGGCCCGGGCCCTGAACCGGGTAGAATGTTCATCTTTTGTTTCTGATGCGGCGCGCAGCACAGCCGAACCCGCGCGCGAGGATGAAATATTCAGGTTATTTCCTGCATAGAACAACTGAGAAGCCAATTGGGCAACCTGAGCGAGTTGCTTTGCCGCGCCCAAGTCTTCCTCAAT
>DFBN01000022.1:1864-6237 GCA_002366635.1 Caldifarciminota bacterium UBA3079
GCAGGAATCCCAGCGGGCATGTTTCATTTCCTCGGACCACAGTGTGTCCGGTTTCTGAAGATAGTAAAGCCCGATGAGGCTGAAAGCTTCTGGGCTCTTCGCATTGAGCTTGAGCATTTCCCGGGCGGTTGACAGCATATCTTCATAACGGCCAAGTGAGCTGTAAGAATTTGCAACCAGGGAATAGGCTTGTGACTTTGCCGGATCGAGTTTTAGCGCAACCAGGGCATAGGTCAGGCTGGAATCGTAGTTGCTCCGGTTATAAGTCCGGCGCGCAGTAGTGATAAGTGCGGTCCAAGCCCAGTAATACTTCTGCTGGTCTTGCCGGAGAATGCCAAAAGATGCGGAATCGGCAGTCAACGCTTTGTCAAAATGGCCCGATGCAGTTTCGAAGTGACGTAGCCTTGCTTCGCTGAGTCCGAGCCAGATGTGGATTTCAGCCAATTTCGGATTGTCTGCTTTTTGGCCGTAATAGTCTAATGCTTTTGTGAACTGTTCTTTGGCACGCTCGTATCTACTGCCGGCATAATGTATCCTGCCACCGCGCAGCAGGGCATCAAGCGGGATAGTCTGAGCTATGGCCAGTGAGCATGCGACCAGTAAGCCCAGAATAATTGAATCCGGCCGTCTCAAACAGGCAGAGAAAACGGAGAATTCGGGTTTCTTTTTCTGACCGGCACAACGAAACAAAAGCATTTGTCCTCCTTAAGGGTTCGTTCTGCTTTTCGGAATCATAGCTATTTTGTCATGGCTGTCAATATTGCTCATACCGGAATGCAATGTTGACATCAAGGTAACTGCTATTTATAGTTGAGCACCGATGAGAAAAAGTGGTTCTGTAGTTGGTGTTTACATAGAAGACGAAGTGCGTCGGTCCTTTCTTGACTATGCGATGTCTGTTATTGTGGCGCGGGCGCTTCCGGATGTCCGCGACGGTCTCAAACCGGTGCAACGCCGCATACTTTACACGATGCATGAGATGGGACTTATGCCCAACCGGCCTTTCCGCAAGTCTGCTGCGGTTGTCGGTGATGTTCTTGGGAAGTATCACCCGCACGGCGATACCGCGGTTTATGATGCAATGGTGAGAATGGCTCAGGATTTCTCGCTACGGTATCCACTTGTCAATGGCCAGGGCAATTTCGGCTCGATTGACGGCGATGCACCTGCGGCTTACCGATATACCGAGACCAAGCTGAAACCTTTGGCGTCTGAGCTTCTGGCCGACATGAACAGGGATACGGTTGACTTCAAGCCCAATTTCGATGAGCGTCTCAAGGAACCGGAAGTCCTTCCTGCTTCATTCCCGAATCTTCTTGCAAACGGGGCTGCGGGTATTGCCGTCGGGATGGCGACAAATATACCGCCTCACAATCTCAGCGAACTTATTGACGGTCTTGTGGCACTGATTGACGACCCTGAGATTGAGCCGAAAGGATTGATGAAGTATATCCATGGACCGGATTTTCCTACCGGTGCGACTATAGTCGGTATTGAAGGGATACATCAGGCTTATGAAACCGGACGGGGCAAGATTATCATGCGGGGAAAGGCAAGGTTTGAAGAAGTCAAGGCGGGCCGGGACCGGTTGATAATCACAGAGATTCCATACCAGGTGAACAAGACCAGTTTGATAGAGCGCATCGCTTACCTGGCGCGTGAGAAGAAAATCCAGGGTGTTGCAGATATGCGTGATGAGTCTGACCGTGAGGGCATGCGTATCGTCCTTGACCTCAAGCGCGACACAAACAAAGGCCTGATTCTTAACCAGCTTTACAAGTATACAGACCTGCAATGCACTTTCGGGATTATCCTTCTGGTGCTCGTTCATGGCGAGCCCAAGGTTCTGAACCTTCTGGAGCTGCTTAAGGAATTTCTGAAATTCCGGGTGGAGACAATTACAAGAAGGACAAAGTTCGATTTGACCAAAGCAGAAGACCGCGCCCATGTTCTGGAAGGGCTCAAGATAGCCCTCAAGCATATCAATGCGGTTATCGAGCTTATCAAGCGGGCAAAGGATACCGAAACCGCTCGAGACGGTTTGATGAAGCAGTTCAAACTGAGCAAGCGGCAGGCCGAAGCGATACTGGAGATGAAGCTTGGCCGGTTGACCAATCTTGAGCGAAGCAAAATAGATGAAGAATATAAAGGTCTTATCAAGGAAATTGCCCGGCTCAAAAGTTTGCTGGGTTCGCGGCGCATGATGATGGCAGAAATAAGGGCCGAGCTGCTTGAGATTAAGAAGAAATATGGTGACGAGCGCCGGACTGAAATAATCCGTGGTCAAGTCGAAAACTTCTCAATCGAAGACCTTATTGAAGAAGAAGATATGGCAGTAACCGTGACGCATCGCGGATATATCAAGCGGATGCCGGTGAGTGTTTATCGCCGGCAGGGACGCGGTGGCACGGGTCGGTCGGGAATGGCGGTCAGGGACGAGGATTTCGTCGAAGGGCTTTTTATCGCTTCTACACATGATTATATGATGTTCTTCACCAATCGGGGTCGTTGCTACTGTCTGAAGGTATATGAGATTCCCGAAGGTTCTTATACGGCCCGGGGCCGCTCCAGCGCCAATCTTGTCGAAATGGACAAAAGCGAGGTTACCAGGTCTTATCTTGCAGTGCGTGAGTTCAGCGAGGACCGGTTCGTTTTCTTCGTTACCCGTCAGGGAAAAGTGAAACGGACTTCTCTTTCTGCTTTTTCCAACCCCAGACGCAAAGGGATTATTGCGATGAAAATCGGGTCAAAGGACGAACTTGTAGGCACGATGCTTACATCTGGTAAGGACGAAATAATTATTGTGACCCGTAACGGGATGGGAATCCGGTTCAAAGAAAAGGATGTGCGCTGTATGGGCAGGGCTGCGGCCGGTGTTCGGGGTATCAGGTTGCGCAAAGGCGACTGCGTTATCGGCTGCGTCGTGTGCCGTCCTGAGCGGTCACTTCTGGTTATTTCTGAAAAGGGGCTGGGCAAGAGAACCGAATTTGACAAATTTCCAATTCGTCACCGCGGGGGCTTCGGGGTTATTGCAGCAAAGCTGCTGGACAGGTCAGGCAAACTGGCCGCGGCAATATCAGTAACCAATAGTTCTGAGGTGATAATTACCACCAGGCATGGGGCGGTTATTCGTATCAAGATGGCCGATGTCAAAAAGCTTGGCAGGGCCACCACCGGTGTCAAACTGATGGAAGTCAAAAAGGGTGATGTGGCGGTGGATGTGGCCAAGGTTGAAACTCAGTCCCAGAATTAAGGTCTTCCGTAAAGCGGCCGGATTATGAATAAAGCATTTCGTAGGCAGGTCAGGGCTATATGGGAAGGGCTCGAACAAGTTCAGGGGGCCGATGAATTCGCCAATATCGAAGGCGGGAGTATTGAACAGCATCGTGACCGCCGGCTCCAACTCCATCATTGCGCAAATTACGCTGCGATTCTGATTTTGCTTTCGGAAGCAGAACAGCATCTGAACATCCTGGAAATCGGCTGCGGAAGCGGCGCACTTTCCTATGCGTCTGCACGCATCATGCCTTCGGGATGGAAATTGACCGCTACCGATTATTCCTTGCCGCTACTAGAACATGCCCGGAGACAATATCAATCAGACAATCTCAGATTCGAGCAGCTTGACTTGAGAGCTTTGCGGCCGGAACAGCTTAGAGAAACAGATATTGTTCTTTTCCTCGAAGTGATTGAGCATTTGCCCCGGGACCAAGCTGCCGGTCTGCTTCACACTATTTATCAAGGTCTGCGGCCCGGTGCCGGTCTGATTCTGACAACCCTGGACCGGTCGCCTTTCCCAAGGGCTTTTTCCGGTTACGCACCCCATTTTGTTGAATACACCTACAAGACAATGGTGGAATTTCTTGCCAGTCCTGAAAACAACCCTTTTGAGCGTTTCAGGGTTTTCCGTCTGGTTTCGCCGAGGATTGCTGCCGAAGCGGTGCGAGCAGAAAAACGCGGAGGTTATCTGATAAATCGCTCTTACCGGCTTATCCTGGCCCTCATTAGAAAATCTCATGCTGCACAAGGCATATGGAGAGCGGTATCAACATTCTTTTTCAGGCTTTATCACAGGTTGCCTCAAAACGGCAGATTTGAACTGGAAGAATACCTGGATTCGCTCGAATTCATCCGTGAAAATCCCGCCCTTCGCAACAAAGACTCATTCGGTTTGGTTGCACTTTTGGAAAAAGATAAACCGTGACTGTAACCTATTCCCGCAGCTAGATGAGAGAAGGCTATACTGCTCCGGCTTGGATGAGTCGGGCTCGGCTCCGAGGGATAAAAGAGTTAGGTATTGTGTCCCCTTAACTTACGGCCGGAACCGAATTGCTTCCTCGCGAGTCTAAATGAGTAGAATGGCATTCTCAAAT
>DFBN01000022.1:6346-7154 GCA_002366635.1 Caldifarciminota bacterium UBA3079
GTCGCGTTCCAGAAACGGTGGGATGAATTCCAGCAACTGGGCTGTGAACTCATCGGCCTGAGCATCGACCAGGTCTTCTCTCACATCAAGTGGGTGCAGTGGATCAAAGAGAACCTGAAAGTCGAGATCAAGTTCCCGGTCATCGCCGACGACACCGGCAAAGTGGCCATCAGGCTCGGTCTCATCCATCCCGGCAAAGGCACCAATACCGTCCGGGCCGTATTCGTAGTGGACCCGAACGGCATCATCAGGGCAATGCTTTACTACCCGCAGGAGCTCGGCCGGAACATGGATGAAATCGTCCGGATGGTGAAAGCGCTCCAGGTCGCAGACAAGAACAAAGTCGCGATGCCGGCCAACTGGCCGAACAACGAACTGGTAGGTGACGAAGTCATCATCTCGCCCGCTTCGGACGAAAAGACCGCCGCGGAACGGCCAAAGCAGTACGAATGCTTTGACTGGTGGTTCTGCCACAAGAAACTGTAGCTGACAGGAACCAGCGGCCGTCAGGTTGAACCCTGGAAGATAAGCGCGGGTTCAACAATGAAGTGCAACACTTTGGACGGCGAAAGGAAAGGAGCTATCCTGAGTGGCTATGCACAAGAAGTACCGACAGCTGTCGCGAGACGAGCGTGGCAAAATCATGTATCTGTCAATGTGGGGCAAGAAGGCCTCGCAGATTGCAGTTCTCCTGGGTCGACACAAGAGCACCATTTCGCGTGAGCTGTGCCGAAACGTCTCACCCTACTGGGACCACCGATAACCGGCCGGTTGCTGTCGAGCGGCGGCGCCAGTTCGGCCACTGGGA
>DFBN01000058.1 GCA_002366635.1 Caldifarciminota bacterium UBA3079
CGACCGGACATTTCTCCGGGTCCATAACCGCCTCGGTCAGGCCTGCCCGGTCTGCGGGACCGAAATCCAACGAAAGAGCTATAAGGATTCAACAACCTATTACTGCCCAGGATGCCAGACCCACGGCAAAACCCTGGCTGACAGATGGATGTCACGCCTGCTCAAATGAAACCGGAAATAATCGCCATTTCATCTGAAATCGGCCGGGGCCATCCGTCCTATCTTGACTCGGTTCTGCTTTCCTTGTCGAGCCAGCCCGGGTTCAAACCGAACATGCTGTCGCTCGTTACCCTTGACCAAATCTGCACCGGTTTGTCAAAGCATACCTGGAACATAGCCCGTTCGCTTTACCGTGCCGGTGCAAAAGGCGGAATCCTCACTACTATCTATAACCGGCTACGTAAAGACGGAAAACCGTCATCACTGCAACTTGCCTTGCTCGGCTCTTCTCTCAGGAAACAGTTTGCCGGATTCACTGGCATCTGCTTGGTCGAGCATCCGATTATTGCCCATATCCTGGCATCGGTCTGCAAAACAGCCTATCTGCACGGCGAAATCGCGGCGCCAAGTGTTGCTGCTGTGCCTGAAGCGTGGCGCACATTCGTGCCATTGGAATCGACCGCTTCCAGGCTTCAGGCGTTGGGCGTCAAACGTGAAGCATTGTGCGTTACCGGTCTTGTTATCGAGCCTGAGCTCATAAGCCAGGCCGAACACGCCTTTATGAACAGGCTCGACCATTACCGCTCAGCCCGACCACTCACTATCGGATTCTTTACTTCTGGTGCTTATCCGAAACCCCATGTTGACCGCATGCTGGCCGGTGCAAAATCCTGCTGGGAAACCGGGCACCGGCCGATAGTCTTTGCCGGCCGGGACCTGAAAAGGACAAAATATCTGGCCAGAAAATTACAAGAACTGGATGTGCCGGTGATACCTGTCAAATACCTTTTTTCTGGTCAGCCCATATTTATTACCGCACCAGACCGCAGGAAAGAAACCGCGCTTACCGCTGAAATTTTCTCTCAGCTTGATGTAATGGTTGCGGCTTGTCATGAACGCACTAACTGGGCAATCGGTCTGGGTCTGCCGATGTTTGCCCTGATGCCCAATATCGGTCCGTTCGCACCGATGAATTATGGGTTCGCATTCAAGCAGGGTGTCTGTTTGCCTCTGGGTGATGCCAGCCATCTCGGTTCTGACATTACCAGATTCCAGAAAGACCACGAACTCGAACAAATGGCAAGCAAAGGCTTTGGCAAATACCCGATAAACGGAGCCGAAGAGATTAGCCGGTTCCTGCTTAAAGAAATTTAGAGTTTCAAGGTCTGGACCACGGCTTTTCTGCCGGCCGCTTTTACCCGGACAAAATACACCCCGGCCGGCAATCCCTTGCCATGCTGGTCAGTTCCATCCCAGACAACCTGTTGAAAATTCCCAGCCCAGGTCCGGACTTTTCTACCAGAAGCATCAAGAACTTCGACCTCGGTATGTGCTTGAGCCTCGCCTGCCAATCTGATTATTGCCCGGTTATACATCGGATTGGGCTGAACTGACACAACGCCAACTGACACCGGCATCTTCTGTTCCTCGGCAATTGGTATCGGATAGCCAGAGAATACATACATTACCTTGTAAGGTTCATGGTTACCTTGTGTCCAAACCACAAGTGCACCCAGACAGTTCGGCCAGTGCATGTCCTCATCAATAGAAAGCATGTGTCGCAATGACCAATTGGTCCAACCGGTCAAGAAATAGTAAAGGTTGACATAAATATCCGAGACCCCGCTCGATTCCTCCTGCCAGAAAAGATATGACCAGGTACTTTCGAGAGTCGCAACTACCGGCACGGTTGAACGGCCTGGTGTTGGATAACCACCGCCCGGATTCCCACCTTCAAAATGCGCCTCCATATTCCCGCTTGAGCTGTCTTCCCAGGCAGCAGAAAAACTCTCCCCGGGTGAACCGTAATCAAGTGATGGATGACGCAAAGCCAGTGAGGACCGGGCTAGTGTTTCAACATCCTGCCAAATCCCGTTCTGCTGACGCCTGCGTTTGATTGAATAGGGTGAGCGACTTCCGGAATCTACCTCTTGCCAGGCAATAACCAGTTCGCTGTCGGCCGGAAACATTCCAATCGAAGGCAGAAAACTGCAACCGACAGTATCTGTGGAAACCAGAAATGTATCGCCAACCGTGCCATTCATATTGCAGGTGCGATAATAGATTCTAGGTTTGCCATGCGAATAATCCTCCCAGACAACATGGGCAAGACCGGCTTCATCGGCCCAGACATCCGGGTGAACCGAATTCCCTGAAGTGTTGCTTACATTCACCGGCATCATCCGGTATTCGAAGTTCCGGTAAAAGACCTGTTGCGCTCGAGCAATAGTATCGTAATCCTGCCATACCAGATGGCGGCACCGGTCTCTACCGTACTCAACACCTGGGTTTGCTCCTGAATACATCTGCACCGGTCGGGTCCAGACGACGCTGCCCATATCAAAAACCCCGATACTGGCATAGATACTTTCGCTTGATTGGAAAACCAGGGTAACGGTATCACTCATGGCACCGACCATCTCGCTCGATGCTGCCAGTTTGTGACTGTTATTCAGGCCGGTGGCAAAAGGCACATCGGTTGAGCAAACGCAACCGAAGGACACCTGGCCGCTGGCTGCTTCCGTGGCCAGGAGAAGAGCGACCACAACTCGAAGAGCAATCATGACGTCTCCTTTGTTTACATAATAGCAAAACTCGGGATTTTGTCAAACACGGCGTGATTCAATGCCAACTTCACCGCCAGAATTGGGGCCAGGATTCCAGCCAGCCGATTATCCAGAACTCCTGCGAGTGCATCGGCAACAGCGACCGAACCCTATATCTGACCCTTCGGCCAAGTGGTCTTGACAAAACACCG
>DFBN01000135.1 GCA_002366635.1 Caldifarciminota bacterium UBA3079
CTCGCGGATGCCGGTTGCCGTGTCTCGAATCACATATACGTACCTGCTACTGGAATGCCCTACGTATACCCGCCGGTATTCCGGTACAGCTAGAAGCACCGCAGGATAACCGGCAACCCTAAGGGTTTTCACTACCCTCGAACCGTCGCCAGCAATCACTGACACATTGCCCGAGGTCGCATTGGCGCAATAGACCAGATTGGTTACCGGGCTCCAGGCCAAGGAGCTTGGGCTTCTGCCTACTGACAAAACCGAGACTACTGAATCGCCTATGGCATCCACCACGAGCAGGGAATCAGCAAAGTAGCTACTCGCCGCAACCATAACCAGACTACTAGTTTCTTTGGTAACCATAGCGCGGGCGCCACTTTCCTGAGGAAGAGGAATTCGACTGACTATCGTGTCTCCCGCTCCATCGATGGCAACCACTTCATTATCCGTACCACTGCAATAGTACCTGTCAACTCTGGGGTTGTAGCATCCCGCCTCAGGCGACATCCTCCTGAGCCTGATAGTCCTGATGACTTCATTGGTCTCCAGGTCAATGATGGAGACCGATTCGCTATCACAGTTCCGGACATACAGTTTGTGATGACGGGTGTTGAGGTCCATGCCGACGGGCCAGCGTCCGACCCTTATATAATCAATAACTGAATCGGTTGCGCAGTCTATCACCGCCACCCGGTTCCTGTTACCGCACGAAACATAAACCCGGTTGCTGACCGGGTCCCATATCAGATACGTTGCCCAGGGCTCGCCAGACAGGGGAATGGTCCTGACTTTGGTGTGCGTCGAGCCGTCAATAACTGCAACAGAATCCCCGCATCCGCCAAATGTGCAGTAGGCTTTGTTGTCGGTCGAATCGTAAGCTATTTCAAACGGGCTGAATAAGTAAATCCTTGAAATTACCTTGTTGCTGTCGCAAGAGATAGCAAAGAAGATTCCGGGTTGCTCGCTGGCTCCATAAATAACATCTGTTCTTGAGTTGTAAGTTAAGCTGCCGACCCACCTGCCAACATCAATCGAATCCTCCACCCATTGTCCGTACCCTGCTGCCGCCATCAGGCACACCGCCAGCAGAACCGGCAAAAGACCAAAAGTTCTATTTTTCACAAACTCCTCCTGACTTAAATATCCCACGATTCCCTTCGGCTGTCAAGCCCGATTTCAGCCTGGCACTGTTACCCCAAAAGTCGTTATGCTGGCGCTTTGCTCCAGGATTTCAACCTGGGCATTACCCGTACCGCCGACTTCGTACCATTCGGCGAACGCAAAAGAAATGCACGCTACTAATGTAATAAAGTAAAACTTCGAGAATCTGAGCATCATCTATAACCTCAATTAAATATAAATGCCGCTTCCCCCATTGTCAAACCCAAGTATTAGTCGAAACCCAACAGGCAATGTGCCGTTGGTGAGTCTTGCCGCTTGCTCTTGACTTCTGCTTTTCCCTGTTATACTCAACTGTGCTGAAGATGCAAAATCTGTTCCTGTTTTGAATAGAAGTTATGGAGGAAGAATGAAAATCAGAATTACCGTGCTTTGCCCCGTGGCAATAGCTGTCATGCTTATACCCGGATGCACTCAGAAAAAAGGCCCGGCTTATGAGCGCTGGGGCATCACGAAGACCGTTGTTGATAACGCCTCTGAAAAGCAGTTGGCATCGGCTTATGACCTGCTTTATAGTATGAAGCTCGAGCAGGCAAAGATAGCCTACAGAAAAGTTGCAAAGAAATTCCCGAACAGTGCCGAGGCACATCTCGGTCTGAGCATAGCCTATCGGTATTTGCACAGGCTCCCCAAGGCTGTAACAGAAAACCAGCGGGCGTTGGAACTCGATTCTAATGCGGTCGCGGTTCAGTGCAATTACGCCGACCTTCTGACCCCGCACCGCGGCGCAAAACTGAAAGAAGCCCTTAATGATTCGGCCCGGTATGTCTTAAGCAACAGTTATTACCTGAAAGCCGCAAATTCCGGCCATCCGATTTCTGCATATGCCCATATCGGACTCTGGACCAATTATATGATACTGGGCCAACTGGACAAAGCACGCCAGGAACTTCTAGCTCTCGGAAAGGAAAACTATTTCCCGAAATTGCTCAGTGATTTTGCCCACAATATGCTGATTTCTCTGGCACCTCAAGCAATCATTTTCACAAACGGGGACAATGATACCTACCCGCTTTTCGTGCTCCAGGAATACGATGGGTTCAGACAGGATGTGAGTGTCGTCAATATCAGTCTGCTCAACATCCCGACCGTCGCCGGCCTGTTTAGAGACTCGCTGAAAGTCCCGATTTCTTACAGCGACAGCGAACTCAAGGCTATGAAACCGGAATTCGACTCGACCCGAGGGAAACTGGTGCTGCCGTCCGACCATCTGGTAGCAAATATCATCCAGAACGCCCGCAAGAAAAAACAACCGGTCTACTTTGCCACAACCGTTGCCCAAAACCGTTTGTCAAGCTACAAGGACAATCTGATTCTGGCGGGTCTTGCATGGGAGGTCACAAACACCAAAACCAGGGATTCAGTAAATATTGACAAGGTCATCCAGAATATGACTGAGAAATACCGGCTTGACACAACCGGCCTGAAGCAAACATGGCCTGCAAATATCTCCCCTCTTACCAGAAATGTGTCTGGTCTTGCGGTTAACTATTTAGGCCTGTATGACCTGATGGCAAACTATTACAAGGGTCAAAACAAGAAAGACAAGGCAATAGATTGCTATCGGAAGATGGTTCAGATAACCGTGCCTCTGGGCCGTAATGATTTGACAGAAACAATTCTTGACCGCTGGCTCAAGCTCAAACCCGTTGACAGCGAAGCGAAACATCTCAAGGAGAAATATATTCGGTCATAACTATTGACCCTCATCCAAATATAGCTATAATTATTAGCGTCAATGATTTGGGAAGGAACGGGAAGGTATTGAGTTCTTGTCATCAAACAATCCACCCGGCGCTGCCGGCTGAGTCTGCCCGTTCCTGGCTCACCATAACAGGAGGTATGAATGGATAAAGACACCTACCGCAGCAAAATGCTGACAGTCGGCATCTGGGTAACCGGTCTGGCAACCGCCGGGTTCATGGTAGCTGATGTGGCTGTGAGACCGACGCTCACCTGGTTAAGCCTGATGCCTGTCTACTGTCTCGCTGTCTTTGCGCTACTGCACAGTATTTCTTTGCTGGGCACGAGACGGGCACTCTGGTTTTTGGTCCTGGGACTGATTCTTTCCTTTGTGGCCGAATACCTCGGCACGAATTTCGGGGCCATCTCCGGTAGCCACTGGTTTGCCCGGCCCCGCGATTTATATGTCCAGGTCGGGGTCCGGCTTCCCGGCCGGGTATCGCTGGCCGTTGTCCTTACCTGGTACGGAATGCTTTACCTCGCATTCCTTGTCGCAACTTACTTGCTCCGGGCACGACCGTCTGATGCCAGTGCATTTGCCGCTGTGCCCATGGCTTCAGGTCTGGCAATGGCCTTATGGCAACTTACTGCCGGGCCGGTGGCAATCATGCGGGGAACAGTAAAATTCGCCCAAAATGGCTTCTACCATGGCATCCCGCTCTCGAACTTCGTCGGCTGGTTTGCGACATCAATCTTCATCGTGCTATTCTTTCAGGCAATCGAACCTGCCGCAGTTGATACCGACCGGTTTGTGAAAGAGAAACAGACCGCGAACTTCGCCTTCGCCATGTTCGGCCTTTCCCTGCTTTACTCGACTTTGATGTGCTTCCGTTTCCACCTGACCGGCGCCGCATGGCTCGGCGTCGTCATAATGCTGCTTACTGTACTGGCCTTCTCTATCCGGGGTAAAGTTAAACACCCGGTAGCCAACATGCGCCAGGCGACAAACCCGACTGGCTAATCCGGTATGACTTCCAAGCCGCCCGGAATCCGGGCGGCTTTTTCTTTAACCACGCTTGACTTACCCGTTGACAGACTTAACTTATCCGACATGAGACTGGTCAAACTTGTGCTCCTATCTGCCATCATGCTGATAACTACTTCTCAAACTATCGGCAAACCCAGCTTGAACCAATTCCTTGCCCGTCGCAATTACGAGAAAGCCGTAGCATTCTATAAACAGCAGGTTGCCNNGTTGCCTTTGACTCAACCGATGCCCTGGCTGTGCGTAACCTTGCCCGTATCTATGACTACTGGCACAAATACGACATGAGCCTGTACTGGTGGAACCGTGCCCTCATACTGAACCCGAACGACGACTCGGCCCGGCGTGGCCGCTGGAATTCGCGGTATCGCCGGGACGAAAACGATTCAGTCCGACTGACAACCACAAAACAATTGATAACCCGGGAAGCGCAGAAAATTCTTGCAGAAACAACCGCTGCAACCCTTGCACTGGCATTTGACGGTTTGTCACTGGGAGATACTACTCAGGCCAGACAAACGGCCGTAACCCTTACCAGGTATTTTCCGAACTCGCCAAAAGCCTATGAAATCATTGGCACAATGTTCTACGACTCTTTGTATCCAATCTGGCGCAACGATACCCTGAAGGTTCCGTTGTTGCGCCGATTCCTCAAGCGCTTTCCTGACACCGAATGGCGCACCACTATCTACACTTATCTTTTGAGCTCACTTTACCAGCTCAATGACACCGCTGGTGTCAAACGCACTGCAAAAGAGATGGTAACAGATGACCCATCTGACCCGTTCCGCTGGCGCTACGCTGCGGCAATCCTGAACCGGATGAAAGCCATCCCTGAAACTGCAGCCAAGTATGCCCGTAAAGCAATCGAATTAGAACCACGCTTTACCAAACCACCGAACAAACCATCTAAACAATGGAAACTTGAATACCCTGTGCTTTACGCCTCATCCAGGCTTGCCCTGGCCCAGGCACTCAAAGACATGGGAAATCTCAAAGCGGCACACCACTGGTTAGTTGAAGCAATCAAAGGCTCTGATTTCGGGATTGACTGTGAAGCCACATTCGGCTCACTTTACGAATTCCTGGGAGAAATAGACGAGGAATTGGGCGATACCCTGGCCGCACAGCAGTCATATATCGAGGCACTGGTTCAGGGCGATACCAGAAACCTCTCTTCAGCACGTGCCGACTCATCTCTTCGGCGCTTGTGGCAGACAGATGAACACGAACTTCTAAAAAAGGCACGCAAGGCAACCGATTATTCTGGCCCGCAGTTTACCGATGTTACCGGAGAAGCCGGCCTTACCGACCTGCATGGCGCCCGTGTTGCCTGGGGTGATTACAATAACGATGGTTTTGACGACCTGCTTGTTTCGGGCCATCGTCTGTTCCGTAACGACTCTGGGAAGCGATTCGTTGAAGTAACCGATGCGGTTGGTCTGAGTGGAGCACGCGGTCGTGGAAGTATCTGGGCAGACTTTGATAACGACGGCTGGCTCGACTTCTACATGTGCGGCCACGATACCACCGACAAACTCTGGCGCAACACCCAAGGTAGATTCATGGATGTCACAGTCCAGGCAGGTAACCCGTCTGACCCTTATCCGACCGAAGGCTGCGCCTGGGCCGACTTTGACAACGATGGGTTCGTTGACTTGTACTGTGCTAATTATGAAAACTGGGCCGAGCACTCCCATTATCCGGACCGACTCTACCGGAATCAATCCGGCATATTTCATAACATAACAAATCAGGCAGGTATCATCCCGCCATTCGGCCTGGACCGCGCCGGTCGCGGTGTTGCCTGGGCCGACTTTGATAACGATGGCTACCAGGACTGTTTCGTGGCAAACTACAGGCTTCAGGAAAATTTCCTCTGGCACAACAACCGCAATTCGACATTCACAAACATCGCTCCGATGCTCGGCATCGCCGGTGATGAGAAAAACGGCTGGTTCGGCCATACAATCGGTGCGGCCTGGGGCGATTATGACAATGATGGCGACCTTGATTTGTTTACCGCTGACCTTGCTCACCCGCGCTATATCGAATTCTCGAACCGTTCGAGGCTCTATGAAAACCTCGGGCAGGATACCTATCCCGGGTTCTGCGACCGCCGTGCTGCATCGGGCATCAAATACGAAGAAACCCATTCGAACCCTGCCTGGGCCGATGTGGACAATGATGGCGACCTTGATTTGTATATCACATCGATATACAAAGGCCGGCGCTCATTTCTTTACGAAAACCTGGGCAAACATCATTCTGATTCAACTGTCAGATTCCGTGACATCACCTGGCTCAGCGGCACCAGATGCTTCAATGGCTGGGGTTGCGCATTTGCCGATTATGACTGCGACGGTGACATGGACCTCGTTGTCGGGTCTGGGTCCGGAATGAAACTCTTCCGCAATGACACCAGGAATTCAAACCACTGGCTCGAACTGAAAGTAAAAGGCACTAAGGCCAACTGTTGTGGAATCGGCTCCCGGATTACGGTCTTTCAAAACCGGAACCAATGGATTCGTGAAGTAGAAGCCGGCAGTGGAACAACCAGTCAGAACTCACTCATCCAGCACCTCGGCCTGGGAAAATCCGACGCCCCTTTAATTATCAAAGTCAGATTCGGTCCAAAGAGCACTGTCCAACTCAACGGAGTAAAAACCGACCGCATTATTACAGTTATTGAACCTTAAGTCTTTAGCGAAACTTCGGCAGGAATGAAGGAACCTGATTCGCATAACGGTTATACTCGCTTCTAAGCACATGCCGCAGTTCCTGGTCTTCGTATCGCACCTGCAAAAGAATCAAAGGCAGGCCTATCCCAAAGACCAGAGCGAGCCCACCCCAGGAACGGAATACCAGCGCTGCACCTACTAGTTGCACGAATGTGGCGAAATAACGCGGGTGTCTGCTTATTCTCTGAAAACGCAAAGAAACGAATTTCCGCTCCGGCAAAGAACGCCGACTACCTTTGCGGCCCCGACCTGCAGCCAGTTTGGCAAATGCAAACAGTGTTTCAAGCCGGATATAAATACCAATGCCGAATAAAACCATACCCAAGATGCCTGTTATTACTATCGGCACAGGAATCTGAGTCCAATGCCACCAGATGAAATCTGCAGCCACATAGCCTAAGAAAGGATAAACAAAAAAGGCGAAAACCCCTCGCCATAAAGAAGAGCACCGAACAATCCCGGACTGGAAAAAAGGCGCACCTAAATAATACTCCACTGCCAGCCACAAAACCAGAGCATACGCAAATAAGAGCGGCAAAACGACATGCACTGGCACCGCATCAAGGAAGAAATTCCAGAAAAAGACCAGGAAATAAAAAGTCACAAGCAGAGTCCAGACTAACCGGCCAAGACGGAATTCTACTACAATATCATTCACAGTTTCTCTTCAGCCGAAGCCAATATATCGGCACATATCATCCAGAACTGCTTTCTATCTAGTTCATATCTCTTAAACACCGGTTTCGGATGGCGCTTGATGAAATCAAGACTGGTTGCCAGCCGGTATTGTCCCTCAGGCGTCATTTTTTTGCCGCGCCGCCACTCAAGTTTCACCGAACTGTCTGTCAGCAGTGATTTAATCGCACTACCACTCAGAGTCACAAGCACCCTTCTTCCAGGATTCCGCAAAACATTAACCAGCTTCTTATTGGTAACCGGCCCAGGACCTAATGCATCGGTTAGGAGGGAAACATCATCTATGAACCCGTCAACCCCCTTTCCCAAATATCCTCTTATCAGCACCCGGTTCAATGTCTCAGTAGACATCCGGACCTCAGCATTTGTTATCAGTGCTGACCCTACAGAATCAAATACTGCTTGAATCGAATCCAGAACCGCCAGTGTCATTGAGTCCGGTTCAACAGCGTCGAGTTCTTCCACCTTGGTCGCATAATCCATTATCCTGCCATCCTGCATGACCAAGTCAAACCTGGCTATTCTATTCCCTTCATCAGCCGGACTCAGCGTAATCATATCCTCCTGGTCTTCCCCGACAACGAAATCCAAACCGGAATCCGGCACATTTCCATCGGGCCGCGCCATGACACCGAGAATTCTGGCCCGTTGCCGCACCAAAGGTAAAGTTTTGCGTATTGCAAAGTCAGCCGGCACAAAATCCATTCCGCTCAAATATAACCTAGTATCGGTTGAATCAAGCCATATCCCGGTCAGCCCCAGGACCTCGCTGCCAAAACGCTTCAACATGAAAGGATGACCCAATGGCTCGCCCAAACTATCCACCAGATTGGCCCCAAGAAAGTAGAACTGCCCTTCGTCTATCAACTGACGGCATTGCTCTAGTCCCAATTCAAGCCATTCCGGTCCCAAAACTATTGCATCAACACCAACTGCATTCAACAACCTCACTTGAGCAACTCCGTCTGCAAAAGCGGTCGCAAGCCGGTCTGACAGAACATTCCCGTAAACCAGCCACAAACAGGGTTTTGACTTACGGCCACTGCGCACGATGGTTACTGCTTCAGGCAGTTTACCTAAATCAAGATTTCCCGAAATGTATATAGAAACGACCTGCTCGGCTGGCCTGCTGACTTTGACCAGGCACCCTGCAGTCAGCGCCCCGGACACTACGGCAAAAAGCACACCCCGCAATATCTGGACGCAACTCCGCTTAAACAC
>DFBN01000137.1:0-150 GCA_002366635.1 Caldifarciminota bacterium UBA3079
CTTAGTTAAGTCCATAAATACCAGTGTTTTTCGCCGGTTGGGACCATATGCCGGGAACCAGGCACCAAGCTTGATTTCTGTTTACAGTTCTGTAAGCAGAAATCAGAAGAAGAAGTCCGAATTGCGGGGGTTCTAGCGGTTCAAACGCCT
>DFBN01000137.1:213-4523 GCA_002366635.1 Caldifarciminota bacterium UBA3079
CGGCCTTGTGTGTTCAGTTGTATCGATGTATCGGGATGCCGCAAGGTAGTATTCAATGGCGCGGCCCGTATCGGCAAGCGCTTCATGCGCCAGGCCGAGGTTGTTCAGCAACTGGGGCAAGAGGGTGTTTGCAGAATCGGGAATCATATGGCGTGCTTTGATATAGTATGCTTCGGCGCTGTCAGCATATCCGTGGCTCTGAAACAGGTATGCAGCGTAGAAGGCCATGCGGGTATTGAGTTCTGCAGGATTCGAATCCGTAGTTTCAAGTGCCTTGCGGAATTCTTTCAGGGCCCAGTCAGGTCGGGTAGACTGGTTATAGCAGTATCCGATATAGGCATGGATTAGGCCGGCACTGCCGGCAGGTGCGTGTTTGAGTTTCTTGCGCAGTATGCCAAGGGCACCGTTCCAGTTCCGCTCGGCAATCATTGGACCGACTTCGGCAAGCCGGGTTGGAGTCGCGGCGGTATCGAGCTCGACATCACCCAGCATCCTGGTGAGCGAAATGAGGTCGGGGTCGGCTGTTGCAAGAATCGGTATCGGCGCTACATCCATAGTAGAAGTTGAAAGGATTCTGGCAAGCATGAACAGAACGACGATAACGACCACACCGACTGTTATCCAGAGGAATGTTCCTGAGATTTGGAACTTGCTTTTGCTGGGGCGGGACTTTTTGTGCTTTGCCACTTGAGGATATTAGTCAGGCATATCCGTCTGTCAAATCTATTTGAGTTCTGCTTTGTAATCCAGGCGGGTGATAAGACCGGCCGAGGTTATCCAGAGGTATCGCTGGTCTGCATAGAGCGCGGTTATCGTATCAGACGGCAGGCCATCGGTTCTGCCAATTGTGTTCCAGGTTCTGTTCTGGGCGTCGTAAGCAGTGATGCCTGAACCGTTGTCATAGAACACGATATTGCCTGCCGCTGTGAGGCCATAGACAGGTTTTGAGAGGTCGAATCCAGGCGGGATTATCTGTTCCCAATGCCCGGTCGAGTCAAGTGAAAGCATTCCGCCGAATGTGCCGAAATATGTCAGGCCGGTTGCAGTCCGAGCGATTGAATAGACCCCGAACCCGGTTCGGTCAAACGGGTCTTGAAGCTCGAAAAGGCTTTCTCCTGCCAGTGCAAACAGGCCAGCGTCCGTGCCTAACAGGAGCGAATCGCCGATTCTGGTGAGCCCGTTGACCGGAAGACCGATGTCGAGGATTTGCGTAAGCTTGCCTTTCGGCCCGAGCAGATAAAGCCCTTTGTCGGTTCCCAGGTATGCGTTTGAGGATTCACCGAGCACAGCATTGATGTTCTCGCGGCGTTCCAAATCGAGCAGGTTGGTGAAAAGGAGACGGAAACCGGTGCCGGGTAAATCTCCGAATCTGGTGCGGAAGTGAGACCAGTTGCCGTCAGGGTCAAGGGTAGTAGTGTGGTTGGGTGCGGTGAACCACAGCCGGCCTTCCAGGTTTGTTATCCGGCGGACAGATTCCGAGCTCGGGCCAAGACAGATGCGGTGTTCTGGCAGACCGGTGCTGAGGTTGTAAACTGTGATACCATAGTCTTGGGCAGCGACATACAGGCGTCTTGTCCTGTTGTCAGGGAAGACGAGGTTCATCGGGTGGTTGATGAGTTGCTCGTCGGTGAAATAATAAGGGACCAGAAAGATGTAATCGCGGGGTTTTGCAGTATCGCGTCTGCCATACCAGGTGATTTTCACCGGGATGGACCGGGTTTTGGTGAATTGCTGCGCTATTTTGTGTTTGTGGAAAATCCCGGTTTCTGTATCGAAGTAAGCGCCGTCCGGACCGATGCCGATAGAATAAATATGTTTGAAAGGCGGGTTAAGTTCAGAAAGCACAGCGGTTGTGGCAAGGAACTGGTAGATGTGGTTTTCAGTAGTAATGAACAGGTCGCCGCGCAAAGGATTGTAAGCGCAGAGCCGGACCGGTTCGGCAATGCCGTCGGCACGGGTCAGGGTGCGGATATGGCGATAAGTGGAACGGCGCAGTATGTAAACGCCATTGGGGACCGCGATATAGAGGCGACTCGGGCTTGTGGTTATGCAGCGGACTTCATCCATCGATGGGTAGGACCGCCAGTGCTGGGGATTGTAGATGGCCAGGAATGCCAGAATGAAAGGGAACATCTCCTCAAAGGAAAATTAGTGTTCAGACACCTGTCTGAACGCATCAGGCAGAAAGTCTATAAGGTCACCCGCACTCAGACTGTATTCGGTGAGTTCTTTTACTGCTATATCGGCTGCAAGGCCGTGAAGGAATACCGCGGCTTTGGCAGCATCTAGCGGTTCCATTCCCTGGGCGATAAGGCCGGATAAGAGTCCGGTAAGCACATCGCCGGTGCCGCCTGAGCCCAGGCCCGAATTGCCGGTAGGGTTGACATATACCTTGCCTGTCGTCGCGGCCACCACGGTCGGCGCACCTTTGAGCACCAGCACTACTTTATATTTCCTGGCAAAGCTGCGGCTGATATTTATCCGGTCGGCATTGATGTTCTGTGGGCTTTGGTTTGTCAGCCGGGCGAATTCGCCAGGATGCGGTGTGAGCACTACCGGGGCTTTCAGTTTGGCAAGCAGGTCCAGATTCCCTGCCAGGTTATTGATACCGTCGGCATCAATGAGTATCGGACAGGTCAATTCGGGCAGGAGTTCCTGGAATGCCTTTCTTGTTTCGGGATGGGTAGTTATGCCAGGGCCGACCGCAATGCACCCGGCGCTGAATGCGTGTTTGAGAATTGTATCACGGGCCTGGGGTGCGATGGTTTCCGCTTCGGTCTGCGGAAGTGGGACTTTTACCGCTTCAGTGAGGCGGGATTCGACGATATCGGCAATACCTTTGGGAACGGCCAGTTTGACCAGTCCGCAGCCGGAACGGACAGCGGCCGCTCCGGCCAGACAGGCAGCACCGCTGAACCCGCGGGCACCGCATACCAGAACCGCAGTTCCGAATGTGCCTTTGTGGCCGGATGCCGGCCTTGGAGGCAGGATTGTGTGAATATGGTTTTTATCCAGCAGGAATGTATCGGCGTCTTTTGTCAGTAAGTGATAGGGGATGCCGATGTCGGCAACGACAAGCCTGCCAATGCATTCCCGACCCGGGTAAAGCATCAGACCGTATTTGGGCAGGGCCATTGTGACCGTCAAGTCGGCGCGGACCGCAGGGTCAAGCAGTTCGCCGGTATCGGCATTTACACCGGATGGAACATCAACGCTTGTTACAAAACAACCCGACTGATTGATTAGCCGGATTGTGTCTGCGTAAATACCCCTTGGCGCGCTGGCCAGACCGGTTCCGAATATGGCGTCAACAATAATGTCGGCGTGGTCAAATATACCGGTCAGTTCTTCGGGTTTGGAGATTTCGCTGATGCCGATGCCGGCATTTAGCAGTATTTTGGCATTTGTCAGGGCATCGCTTTTGAGGTCTTTGATTTTTGCCAGAAGGAAACAGAAAGGATGGGCACCGCGGTTTCCCAGATGGCGTGCGACAACAAAACCGTCACCGCCGTTGTTGCCTTTGCCGCAAATGACCGCTATTACCCGGTTACTCAATGTTCCTTTCGCTGATTCAAGCGAGTCAACCACAGAACGGCCGGCGTTTTCCATGAGCATTATGCCGGGAATGCCCAATTCATCTATGGCAAGGCGGTCCAGACTCTTCATTTGCCTGCCGGTGACAAGACGCTGCATACGAGATAATAGAACCCAGGGGCCCGGTGTCAATGTTGATAGAATCCAGCATGTGTAATCGCTTGACATGACACTACCTTTTCTTAGATTTGGTTATGAGCAGATGTGATTGTTGTCAGAAAGGGTGTAGTAATGGAGCTTTCAGGTAAAGTGAAATGGTTTGATAGCAAAAAAGGTTACGGGTTCATTGAACCGGATGATAAGAGTGACGATTTGTTCGTCCATTTCAGTGACATCGTCGATGAAGGAAACAGGGTGCTTGACCCGGGCGAGAAAGTGAAATTTGAAGTCGGCGAGACGCCATACGGCAGAAGGGCACTCAAGGTTCATAAAGTAGAATGATATGTAGTCTATCTTGATAAGATGTCTCAGGTCTTCTTGGGTCTTGGTTCCAATCTGGGAAACAGGCTTGCTAATCTTGAGAAAGCGGTTGCGGGTATCGGCCGGTTCGGTGCGGTTCGAAGGTCAAGCTGGTATGAAACCGAACCGGTCGGCCTAGCTGGAGCAGGACGGTTTCTTAACGGCGTTGTGAGCCTGGAGACAAACCAGGGGCCGTTTGTGCTCCTTGATAATCTTGTCGGTATCGAGCAGGGGCTTGGCCGTGACCCGAAGAGGAA
>DFBN01000130.1:0-16702 GCA_002366635.1 Caldifarciminota bacterium UBA3079
GGTACGTGAGCTGGGTTCAGAACGTCGTGAGACAGTTCGGACTCTATCCATCGTGGGCGCAGGAGACTTGAGGGGAGCTGCCCTTAGTACGAGAGGACCAGGGTGGACGTACCTCTGATTTACGAGTTGTCATGCCAATGGCACTGCTCGGTAGTCAAGTACGGAAGGGATAACCGCTGAAGGCATATAAGCGGGAAGCCCACCCCAAGATTAGGTCTCCCGTGTGCTTCTGCTTCGGTAGAAGCACCCTGAAGGCTCCTGGAAGACGACCAGGTTGATAGGTCACAGGTGTAAGCACAGCAATGTGTTCAGCCGAGTGATACTAATAAGCCGTGCGGCTTGAGGTTTCAGTTTGCCGCTTCTCCTTAAGTGTTTTCCCGGCGGTTTTTCCGGAGGGGCCACACCTCTTCCCATTTCGAACAGAGTCGTTAAGCCCTCCAGGGCCGATGGTACTGTGCTGGTAACGGCATGGGAGAGTAGGTCGCTGCCGGGTAAATTTTTCCTTGACAGATAAAGAAAGGGAATTATAATTACAATGAGCAGAGAGAATAGATGCGTCTGCTTCCATTGGGTTACAATGTGAAATGGCTTGATTTGGTCAAGGATGCTCTATTTTCTTTTCTCATATAAAAATCTCAAAAAGAGAGGAGGTGACTGAATTATGAAGAATAAAGGCTTTACCCTTATCGAGTTGTTGGTTGTCATTCTGATCATCGGTATCTTGCTTGCCTTGATCATCCCTAACTTCGTTCTGTTCCAGGAGCGTGCCCGTCGTAGTTCTGTGAAGAACAATATGCATGTTTTCCAGACAGCGATGGAGGCGTATGCTTGTGACCATATGGGCAACTACCCGAACGAAGACATAGAATGGGAAGAGGACGACCTAGTCCTCTGTTACTTACCTGGTGGTGACCCAATGGGATTCGACGAGGAGCCGATACCCGGCCGCATGCCGACCAACCCTTATACCGGTCAGCGTTACAACTCGGATGAAGAGGACGGTTCCCTGATGTACATTTGTGATGAAGTCGATGAGCCTGGAGTTGTAGTCCAGAACAACAGCGAATACGATGACGATTGCCCGTATGTTGATTTGGAGCCTGAAGAGGATATCCAGGGTTCGATTGCGATACTCGGCTATATTCCTGAAGCTTACGAGGATATGGGAAGTCCGCAGGAGTATGGAATCTGCGGTTGGGGTCGTGACTTGGCCCAGCCGATGTACGATTTTGACCCTATAGAAGAAGAGGTCTATATCTATTTCATACTGCACAACTAGCATCTTTCAAACGACTGGGTGGGGCTTTGCCCCACCCTTTTTTTATAAGCGATTCATGGCGCTTGACATGAGAAGTGGCGCTTCTATAATCGCTTAGTTATGTCAACTCTGGTTGAGCCGGTAATTCGGACTGTCAAACTCTGCAAGACATACCGTTCCGGATTCAGGATGAAGCGGGTTCAGGCACTTTCAGACCTTGAGCTTGATGTGGGAAAGGGGGAAACTTTTGGCTTTGTCGGTCCCAATGGTGCCGGGAAGACGACATTCATAAAGATACTCATCGGTCTAACGAGTCCGACTTCAGGCGAAGTGCGTGTTCTCGGTAAATCCCCGCGCGACGCCCAGGTTAAGACCAAAATCGGGTTTTTGCCCGAATCACCGTATTTTTATGAATATCTGACACCATCGGAATTTCTGCATCTTTCGGCCCGACTATCCGGGATTCCAGGACAAGATGTTGAGGTTCGAGTCAGATATCTGCTTAAGCTCGTGCGTATGGAGGATGCGGCACACGCCCAAATGCGTGGCTTTTCCCGAGGGATGTTACAGCGCATAGGCATTGCTCAGGCATTGGTTAACGACCCGGAGCTTGTGATTCTTGATGAGCCGATGGGCGGACTTGACCCGGTAGGTCGCAAGGAGTTGCGCGATATTATTATCGGGTTGCGAGAGCGCGGCAAGACGGTGTTCTTTTCTACCCATATTCTCTCTGATGTAGAGATGATCTGCGACCGCGTCGGGATTGTAATCCGCGGTCGGCTGGTGAATACGGGCCGACTGTCTGAAATCCTGACCGAAGAAGTGGAATCGGTTGAGATTACGGTTAAAGGATTGACCGGTAAATTCCGGAAAGTGCTGGAGAAAGTAACCCAGCAGTCGATAAGGTCGGGCGATTCGTTGTTCTTGACAGTGCGGAACGAAGAGGAAGTAGAACGGGTGATGGCGATTGTCCGCGAGGCACGGGCCAAAATTTCCGCTCTGGTGCCACGACGCAAGACACTGGAGGACTATTTCATGGCCCGCATTCGCGAAGCCGAGAGGAAATGATGTTTGGAAGGATTTCTGGAATAGCGCGCAACACCTTCAGGGAAGCGATTCGGGATAAGGTGCTTCTAATCCTTCTGGTATTTGCGATTGTGGTAATGGGCAGCGCTAAGGTGATTCAGCCGTTGGCACTCGGAGAAGAGAGCAAGGTGATTAAGGACTTGGGTCTGGGGGCCATTACTTTTTTTTGTGTGCTCATCGCGGTGCTAGTCGGGGGCAGGTTGGTTTATAAGGAAATGGAGAAACGGACTATTTACATAATGCTTGCCAAGCCGGTCAGGCGATGGGAGTTCATCCTCGGGAAGTATCTGGGGCTGATGGCGGTTCTTTTTGTCAGTATGCTGATTATGACCGCGGGTTTCTATATCATTCTATTGGTGAGTGGAATTCCTGCTTCGGCATATCTGCTCTGGTCGCTGTTGATGACCGCGTTTGAATTGGCGATTCTTACTGCAGTTGCGATTCTGTTTTCGAGCTTTGTACCCCCAATCGCCAGCGCGGTATTCACATTCGCCGTTTATTTCATAGGACATCTGACCCGCGATTTGAGACTGTTGGCCGCGATGAGCCCTTCGGCCGTGGTTAAAGGGATAAGCGAATTTCTCTATTATGTTCTGCCCAATCTGAGCAATTTCAACATCAAGGGGGAAGTAGTTCACGATGTTTTGCTCAATCCCCAGGCACTTGCTTTGTCCGCATTGTACGCCTTAGTTTATACCGCTACCCTGCTGCTGATATCAGTAGCCATTTTCAGGCGCAAGGATTTCTAGGTAGTGGTTGAGGAAATTAAACCCAGGGTTTCTGTTCCCGCCAGGCCGGGTTGGCTTTCGAATTTGCTGCCGGTAGTGTTTATTATCTGGGGTTTTGTTGGGGTGTATCTGCTCCAGTTGGCTATTGACAGCACCGGAAAAGAGAGAATGCGTGAAAAGGTCGTTGCCGAGCTGATGTACTTCCCTTCTGGAAAGTTCGTTCGCGAAGCTTCAATTGAGTATCAGCAGGTGGCGGCAGATTTTGTGTGGCTTCGGGGCATTCAGTATTATGGATACCATTTGATGACGGACCGGAAATACGAATGGCTTGGTCATGTGTTTGGAATTCTTACTACTTTGGACCCCAAGTTCATCGGCGCCTACCATTTCGGCGCTTTGACCCTGGCCTGGGATGCACACAAACCAAACGAGGCGGTCCGGCTACTGGTTAGAGGGATGGAAGCGAACCCTACGAATTGGCAACTTCCGTTTTATGCAGGGTTTATCAATTACATGCTGCTGAAGGATTACGAGGCGGCCGGGATTTTCTTTGACATAGCCTCGAAGCTGCCCGGGGCCTGGCTTGTGGTTTCCCGTTGGGCTGCGGTTTCCGTTGCCAAGGCCGGTCGTTCCGAGGCAGCCCGTGAGATGTGGCTTGATATTTATCGGAGCACCGAGAACAAGGCCTTGCGCAAGCTTGTTATCCGCCAGTTAAGTCTTCTCAAGTTCAATGATGCACTCAAGGGGCTCCAGCAGGCGGTAGACCGTTTTCATGAGGACAAAGGGCGTTTCCCCAGAAATCTGCAGGAATTGGTGCGGACCGGATATGTCGGGAAAATTCCCGAGGAACCTTTCGGTGGCCGGTTCTTCCTGGAAGGAGGCAAAGTCAGGAGTTCAACACCGCCGAGCCGCCGAGGATAAACAATTGCTGTTTCCTCTTTATTCCTTGACAGACCAGCTTGATTTGTTTATATATCTTTAAGGAGAAAAAAATGCGTTTTGAAAAAGGTTTTACCTTAATAGAGATGTTGATGGTAATAATGATACTTGGAGTCCTGATGGGCATGGTGACTCCCAGGTTCATGGTCGTCCGCGAAAACGCCAAGGTCGCCGCTATGAAAATGAATCTTCACAATGTGCAACTGGTTATTGAGACTTTCCATGCGGAGCAGGGGTATTATGCAGACGACTTTTATGAAGACGAATACGGCTGGTACTTCCCGGGTGGAATAGAGAATGAGGAAATCGGCAAGCTCCCGACAAATCCATGGACCGGTCGTGAGATGGACCCGGATGAATTCAATGCTGAGGATTACGAGGAGGAAAGTGACATAAGTAACACAGTGGAGAACGGCCCGAATGACATATATGGCTATTGTCCTGGTGAGATAAGGTACGGGGTCTGGGACCCACCAGGGACTTGGTACCCGACTCATTATGGCCTTGTGGGCATCCAGCACAGTGGGGTATCAGTTCGTGACTTCGACGCCGAAGGCGAGGTTCTGGTATTTGTCCTCCACAACTGAAAATGCCAGGAAATCGGCATGCCTTCATTCTTGACATCGGTTGAGGTGAATTCTATAATTGCTTCTATGAAAAGGATTTCTAGCAAAGAGCGCGGCTGGAGTCTCATCGAACTTCTGGTTGTGATTTCTGTTATCGGAATACTTATAGCCTTTTTTGTGCCACCGATTGTCGGCCGGATAACCAGCCATGCCCGATGCGTTGCTACAGAACAAGGACTTCGGGTATTGCGGGATGCGATAATGGGCAATCCGGATACTCAAATAGGCGGAGAAATGGTGGCGACCGGATTCAAGAATGATATCGGCCGGCTTCCAAGGCACTTGATTGAGCTTGCTACCAATAACCCTTTCAATGAACCCTATAATAAGGTAATGTACGTTGGAAAGGAAACCATCCCCCGCTGGGACCCTTATCTAAAGAAAGGCTGGAATGGTCCTTACGTCCGGGAGGATGGCTATATGCGCTATCTGGATGACGCCTGGAGTATTCCTTACCGATTTTGTGTCAAAGATAACGAGACCCTGGGGATTGAAAGCGCCGGGCCTGACCAAATCTTCTATGGCCAGCCCGGTTCTGTGACTGACGACGATATCAGGGTCCGATTCTGAGGATTATGAAGCTGCCAAGAATGTCATCTCGCGGGGTAACGCTCCTGGAGCTGTTGATTGTCATGATGATACTCAGTATCATACTTACCGCTGCGGTGAAGACTTGGGATGTGACCCTGGAGCGGGGACGGTTCGAGTCGACACGTAGGAGACTAGACCAGTTGGCAGGCGTTATTGTAGGCAATCCGGATTATACTGTGGCCGGTCAGCGTGTTGATTTCGGTTATATCGGCGATCTGGGCAAGTTGCCTGACAGTCTGTCCGACCTGGTGCAGGACCATACTGGGTTGGCCCATGATAGTAGTGGCTGGCGCGGTCCTTATATTCGCGCTACTTTCAATGAGTCGCCTGAAGGATACCGGACCGATGCCTGGGGTGATACGATTGCATACAACCGGGACAGCCTTTTTGTGCGCAGCTATGGTGGATACGGGCTCGCTGACAGGAGCAAATGGATTACGCGCCGTTTTAGTTACACGAAGAAGGAATTGACCGGGAATGAAGTAACCGGTCAGATGCTTGATGTTCATGGCAACCCGCCGCCATCTGATTCAATTGTGCTTCACCCCCTGCGGTTCGGGGTGATATTGGATTACCCGATCAATGGCAAGGTCCGGTCGGTGAAAGCTCCTATAGATATAAACGGGCAGTTTGATTTCATTGCTGTTCCCCAGGGAACTTATCCGTTGCGGGTGTACTATTTCGAGGATGTCCCTCCGCCATCCAAGGCGGAAACTACACTCAAGTATATAACAGTCTACCCGGGGATTGGTGCCCGTGACCTCCAGATGCGGGTGAATGTAGACTGGGAGATAGGACTTCACCAGTGAGGTGGAAAATGAACAAAAGTGGTTTTACTTTAATGGAGCTTCTGGTCGTATTATTGATTATCGGGGTGCTGAGTTCAGTGGCCATAAGGACGATTGATGCGACAAGGGACCGGGCCCTTTTCGACCAGACTACCAAGGAGTTGAAGCAACTGGTTTACGCAGTCGTGGGCAACCCTGATTTGACGATGGACGGCCGCCGGATTGATTTCGGATTCTATGGCGATATGGGACGACCTCCGAACGACTTGCGGGAACTGGTGGAAAATCCCACGAATGACCCGCACTGGCACGGTCCGTACATTCGGCGGGAGCTTACCGGTGACAGTGTTGGTTTCCTGCACGATGCCTGGGGGAACCCGTATACTTATGACAAGAACAGCGGGGTTATTACTACGGTCGGCAACGGAAAGTATCCGATGACAACGCGGGTGGCCGACTCATTGCCCCAATTGATGAATAATACGATTGTGGGTTATGTCACCGACACAGATAACAATCCGCCCGGAGATGCAAGCGTGGGCGTCTATTTGTTTCCCAGTAACGGAGGGGGAATGTTTTCTCCAGTAGGCAAAGGCGGTTACTACGAATTCTCTCAAAAAAAGGGCGATACGGTTCGCGTGGGTATACATCGGCTTGTGGCCCATTGTGGTGTTACCGATAGTATCGTCCGCTGGGTAACGGTGGTTCCGCGAAGTAAGTGTGTGGTTGACTTTCGGTTCAGCAGACCGTTTCGCAACTTACTGAAGATGGTGGGGACGCCGCGGATTCCTGCAGGCGTCGATAGCTCAGGCTTTGAATTTGATGTGGTAAACAGACATGCGGAAAATATTACGGTCGATTTGATTCTTCTAGAATATATATCCGACACGGTTTACTTCCGGACTCTGGCTATTGACGGCAGCCCACAGACCCCTTATTATCCTCGACCGGATGATTCCCTGATCGGGCAAGGAGAAACGGCGCTAGTGGACCCGGCGGTTACAATAGCACCGGATTTAGCGCAGCGTGTGACATTCGGTTTCTTTGGGTTCGCTTCAACCCGGTCAGGAACCCTCAATGTCAATATACACGGTAAGACTTTTCGCTTTCGATTCAATGACGGTTCCGAGATTACCGTCAAACCATGACGGCTGACATAAGGAGGAATATTGGCTAAATTGTTTGGTGGTGGCGGCAAAGGAATCCTTTGTATTGATATAGGTTCAAATTCTGTGAAGTTTGTCAAGATGGAGGCTGGGCGTGTCGCTGATTACGGCTTGAAGGAAATCGGCGAGGCGTTTGATGTGCCGTCAATTCTGCGCGAGCTTATTAAGGATTATAATCCCCGGGAAGTCTATAGCTTTGTGTCAGGGCCTTCGGTAAGTCTGCGCCAGGCACCATTCCCGAAGATGAACCGTCGCGAGCTAAAGGATGCAATTCTACTGCGGCTGGAGAAGTATTCCCCGTTCGGCCTTGACGAGGCGATTCTGGATTTCAAAACGCTAGGGCCGGTTCGGGAAGCGGGAACAATCAAAGATAATGTTATGGTGGTGGCGGCCCGGAAGGATGTGGTTTCAGACCATATCTCAACATTGAAGAAAGCCGGGCTTGAACCCACAGCCCTCAGTGTCATCCCTTTTGCCCTTCAAGCAGCGGTCAAGAAGTTTGGACGCATCAGTCCAGACGAGACCGTCTGCTTGCTGGATATCGGTGCCGAGTTTACCGACATCGTGTTCATGAAGGGCGAAAGGCTCGATTTGGCGCGTACTATTACCACCGCGGGGAACGCCATCACCGAGGCTATGACTGTCGCCATAACAACTGAAGAAGGACAGTTGGCCCTGGATGCTTATGATGCCGAGAATCTGAAGCGTCAGTATGGCATTCCTTCAGAAGACAGCGAAGAGAAGTTACCTTCGGGTATCCTGGTGAAGCGTTTGGCTACCCTTCAGCGTCCGGCGTTGGAGCGGTTCGTTGCAGAGATTAACCGGTCGATAGATTACTACCGAAGGGAATTCGGAGAATCGAAGATAGACCGGCTGCTGCTCTGCGGCGGCACCGCGGCGATGCGTGGTCTGAAGGAGTATACCCAGACGAATTTGGGTATCCCGAGTGAGATATTCGACCCGTTCAGTAATTTCAATTTCTATAAGAAAGGGACAAAACCTGAAGAGGAAATCGGTTACCGGCTGGTAACTGCGCTGGGATTGTCTTACGACCACACTTCGGTTGACTTGTTGCCCGCGGAGATGAAGACCGGGAAATTTCAGGCCCAAGATGTGCGTTTGGTGACGGTTATTGGGATAATCTGGGTTGCTCTATTGGTGGTCATTTATGTTGTTCTGGCTGGCTGGTCCCAGGCTTCAGCCCACCAAGTCGGCCAGCTAAAGAGAGACTTGAAGGCTACGGAAGAGAGTAACCGGGAGTATTTCCAGTTGGAAAAGCAGGTCAAGGAAATTGAAACTAAACAACGCAGTCTGGCTGGCATTGTTGGTGAGAAGCTTCCTACGGTGCCATTGATGGCTTACCTGACCCGGGTTGTGCCTTCCAACATCCAGTTCAGCACACTATCTCTGGGTGGTAACAGTGTCAAGATGACAGGTGTTGTATCGGGTGAACCTTTTCTACTCGATGTTGACCTTTCGCAGTTTATGATTGACCTCGAAAATACCTCCTGTTTCAAGCAGGTTCAACTAATCTCCAAGAATCGAACTACCCTCCAGGGAGAGACGGTTCTGGAGTTTGAGATTCAGTGCGTTACGGAGTAAGCTATGGGATTATTTGAGAGACGGATTTTGCTAATCGGGCTGGTGGTTTTCATACTGCTGGGCCTTTTTGCGTGGTTTGTGTTATATCAACCGCGGCTGCAGTCGCGGCACCGAAGCGTTGCTAAAATTGCCAACCTGACTAAGGAGCTCAAGGCAACCCGTGAACGTGTTAAGGGAATTGGACGTCTTCGACAGCGGCTGGTTGGGCTTGAGGAAGCGAAGACCGCATTTGAAGCTCGCATTATCCCGCGTTCGGGAATGCTGACCATGTTGCAACGCCTGGCCAAATTGGCGCAGGACAAAAAGGTCCGATTTCTTGAGATCAGCCCGCCAGGATTGGATACTTTGTTGCAGGAAGAAACTGTTTCTAAGCCAGTGCGGGCGGTTCCGTTCTATGTCACGGTTCAGGGGCGCTATGTCGATGTAGGCAGGTATGTGGAGAGTTTGGGACGGTTCCCGTATTTCGTTCGCGTCCCGGATTTTGAGATAATCGCGCGGGAGGATATCCGTCCTGAAGTAGAAGTTAAGCTGCTGGTAGACCTGTATACTTCCAGCTTGGCTGCCGGAAGGCAACTGTGAGAAGAATTGTTCTGATAATAATTCTCGTCGCGGTAGTCGGTTTTGCCGGGTACATGCTGCTTCGCCCGCGAGGTTCTTCCGACGATTCTAAGAGTGCTTTGGCTGATACCAAGGGGACCAAGACAAAGAAGGTGCGGCAGAAGAGGGGAAGAACTGTCGGCCGTATCAAACCCAAGACCAAGGAGCAACTGAAGGCTGAGCGGAAGGCTAGGCGTAAAGAAGAACGACGTCGCAAGAAGGAGTTGAAGCGCCGAGAGCGGGAAAAGCGCCGTCGGCTAAAGCGTGCCCGTAAGAGTAGCCGCAGGCGGTCAAAGCGCCGTGGCAGAAAAGGGCAGGCTTATGCCGTAAGGGCGATTATTTCTTTGGGTGATGATAGTTATGCACTGGTCGACAGCCGTCGCGTCGGGGTAGGCGATGTAGTTATGGGACGCCGGATCGTAGCCATTAAACCTGACCGGCTTGAAGTTGAGGCATTCGGTAAGCTGACTACAGTCCGAGTCGGTGAGAGTTTGTTGCCTTTTTCTTACAGCACAAAGCGGAGACGGCGAGGTTAGATTGAGATTTATGCTGGGGAGTATCCCAGGTTTAAAGAAGAAAGGAGTATTTTGAAACAGCGAATTTTGACCGTTCTAGGGTTGGCCGTTGCGGTGCTGGCACTTTATACCGTTGCTTTTAGAGCACGGCTTGGTGGCCTTTGGGTGTCGGCAGATGCGAGAGCCGCGACCGGACGGCTGCCGGCTGCCGTGGCAACTGAAGCTACTGGGTCCAAGGCAGTTGGTGCGGGCAGTGTGAGCGTTGCCCAAGGTAAGTCAGAGTCGACGGTTGAGAAGAAAGCTGGTGCTGCTGAAAGGAAGAACTTCTGGGATATGGCTGCGGTAGAACCGCCGGAAATATGGGGTAGCGACCCGTTCGTGCGCGATTGGGTGATGGTGAATGAGCTTGCAGAGCTGAACCTCAAAGCTATCACTATCGGCGGCGAAAAGGCCTACGCGTTGATAAACGACCAGATTCTTGAGGAAGGGGACCAAATCAGCGGTAAGCGTATTGTCCTTATCGAGAAAGACAAGGTTGTCCTTGAGCAGGGCGGAAGAACGTTCAACCTGTTACTGGGGGAGTAGAACTATGAGAAAAACAGTGATAGTCGCCTTAATGCTAGTCTGTGGGCTAGCCAGTTCCGTTATTGCAGAAGAGCAGGTAACCGTAACCGACATCGCGATTGACAAGTTGTTAGAAGGTGTCCGAGTGACCATTGCATGCGATGGGACTCCTAATGTGAGTTCGTTCATCTCAGAACAACCGCCCGCGGTAGTTCTGGATTTCATGAATGCGGTGGACAAGCTCGGACGGGAGCGGGTTAGCTCGAATTTCTATCCGGTGTCAGCAGTTACGGTAGAACCGAGTGAAGCTACTGCAGGTGTCCGGATTGCAGTCAGGCTTCACGATTTGGTAGAGCACCGGGTGACCCGGGAGAACGGTCTTGTGATGGTTGACTTGGGAACAACCCCGATTCCAGAAGTTCCTGTTCGAGAGGAATACAAGGACCCGTTCGTCGGAAAACGACTGACGCTTTATGTCAAGGATGCTGATATCAGCGATGTGTTGCGGATGATTTCCAGTCAGTTTGATTTGAATGTTCTTGTCACTCAGGATGTCAAATCCGTTGTGACGGTTCGGTTGAGCGATGTTCCGTTGCGGATAGGTCTGGATGCACTCCTGAAGGCGGGCATGTGTAATATGGTTGAGCAGGGTAACGGTATTATTGTAATTAAGCCTTTTAAGAAGGAAATGTACGGCGAAACCGAAACACGGATTTTCGACTTGGACTATACCGAAGCAGAAGATGCCGTGAAAACGGTCGAGAAAGTTCTCTCCAAGCGGGGTAATGCCGAAGTCGGGTACCGCCGTGTCGGTAAAGGCAGCGGTTCTGACCGAAGCGCAGTGATGATAGTGACCGACATCTCCGAGGGATTAGACCGGGTGGCGGACTTGGTGGCTGAGTTTGACCGACCGGTTCCGCAGATTGCCATTGAGGCGAAATTTGTCGAGACTACCCATTCACTGGAGGACCGCTACGGTATTGACTGGACCTTAAGGGCTACGGCAAGAGGGGGTGCGTTCGACCCTAAGAAGGATTTCGGGATTCCTATTGTCTTTGACCAGATGGTCCTGGGCACGATTTCCCTCAGCGAGATGAACGCTTCGCTGGAGCTTATGGCGACGAGAGGAAATTCGAGGGTTCTGGCTAATCCGCGAACGATCACCCTGGATAACCAGTCTTCAACAGTGAGTATGGGAGTGCAGGTTCCCCTCAGAGAGATCCACAAGGACCCGAATACCGGCGAGATAACCTATACTTGGAGGACACGGTCCATTCCAATTTCCTTGGAAGTCACGCCCCACGTTACTTCCAATGGAATGGTTACGATGAAAGTTAAGCCCAGTGTTGAGGCGATAACAGGATGGGTCGGTTCTGCTGATGACCAGCAGCCGATTGTGGCAAAGCGCGAGGCCGAGACCCAGGTAACAGTCGGTGACGGCGAGGTTGTTGTTATCGGCGGTCTGGTCAAGGATGAGGAAACCCGTAGCGTTGGCAAGATTCCTCTACTTGGTGATATTCCTATTCTCGGGAATCTGTTCAAGAAGACATCGGTTAGACGAGAGAAGAACGATTTGGTGATTTTCATTATTCCTCATGTGATACCGGCGGAGGGCTAGGCCGGTGGTTTGCAGCCAAGTATGGATATTGACGAACTCCTGCGATATGCAGCCAAGTATGGTGCCTCTGACCTTCACATAACGGTTGGTAACCCGCCCATTGTTCGGGTTAATGGGCGGCTGAAGAAAATTCCCGGGCCAGCGCTTACGCAGGCAGATGCGCAAGCGCTGGTTTACGCTATTCTCAGCGATGAACAACGGGCCGGCGTTGAACGAAAGCGAGAGCTTGACCTATCGTATACTTGGGGAACGGCGACCGGCCGCGCACCTGGAAGTGTAAGTCTCGAATATGTAACACCCGAGCGCATACGCGCCCGCGTCAATGTCTTTCTGGACCTCAGCGGTATTGGTGCTGCCTTTAGAATAATCCCGGGTAAGATTCGTCCACTGGAAGAGTTACCTACTCCTGAGTCGGTGGCCGAGCGGACCCGCTGCCAGTCCGGTCTTGTTCTCGTTACCGGCCCGACTGGCTGTGGTAAATCTACTACCTTGGCGAGTATGATTGACAGGATTGACCAGGAGCGTTCGGCACGGATTATCACAATTGAGGACCCTATTGAATACATATTCCAAGGCAGGAATTGTCTTATCAGCCAGCGTGAAATCGGTACGCATTCCCGGTCTTTTGCCTTGGCGTTGCGGGCGTGTTTACGGGAAGACCCCGATGTGATCCTGGTGGGGGAAATGCGTGATTTGGAAACAATAAGCTTGGCATTGACTGCTGCGGAAACTGGGCATTTAGTTTTGTCGACCCTGCATACCAACAATGTAGCCCAGACAGTTGACCGGGTTATTGATGTTTTCCCGGCAGACCAGCATGAATATGTCCGTCAGATATTCGCCAATGTCATTCAGGGAATAATTTCCCAAAAGCTGCTGTTGCGCAAGGACGGCCGGGGACGAATTGCAGCGATGGAAGTTCTGATCGTTACGCCCGCAGTGAGAAATATGGTTAGAGAGAACAAATCCCATCAGGTGTTTTCCTTGGTCCAGACCGGGTCGGAATACGGTATGCAAACGATGGACCATTGTCTTGTGGAGCTCTTGCGCAAGGATTTGATTTCACCTGAGGTGGCATACGCTAATGCCAGGGATAAGAAGTTGTTCGTCCCACCACAGGGGGAGCTCAGAGGCGACTGAGAAGCAGTGATTTGGATATTGCTGATGCTGCTCGGGTTGATACTGGGCAGTTTCTTGAATGTATGCATCTATCGCATTCCGCGCGGCGAGTCAATAGTGACTCCTCCTTCCCACTGCCCCAAGTGTGGTAAGAGAATCAGGTTTTATGACAACATACCGGTACTCAGCTACCTGTTGCTGCGCGGACGCTGCCGTTTTTGCAGATGTTCTATTTCACTCCGTTATCCTACCGTTGAGCTTTTTACCGGGTTGCTCTTCATTGCTGCTTTTGCTAAATTCGGATATACATGGATGACGCCCAAGGCACTGGTCATGGTCTGCTTTCTGGTTACTATATCAGCGATAGACCTTGAGCACCAGATAATTCCATTCTGTCTGAGCATTCCCGGTCTTGTTGTTGGTCTGGCCAGTGGTTTTCTGCCGTCGGTGAGCTTCGTTGATGGTTTGTTCGGAGCGCTGGCAGGCGCTGGTTTTGTTCTCCTGGCCTGGTTATTGTGGCGGTATGTTCTGGCCAGGATATTCCGGCACTTCGGTGTTGACCAAAAGGAAGGAATGGGCGGAGGTGACCTGCCATTTGCGGCCATGATTGGCGGTTTTCTCGGTTTGAAGAATACGGGTGTGGCGCTCTTTGCTGCAGTAGTGGCAGGTGTCATTATTGGACTGATAATGCGGGCCGCAGGAAAGGCGCGCCGCGGTCAGCAAATACCTTTCGGCCCATTTCTTGCATTGGGCGCATTGGTGGGACTTTTCTTTGGCTCGGAGATTTTCAACTGGTATCTGAGTTTGACGCTGGGATAAAAAATATTTGGGGAGGCATGTGCCTCCCCAAATCATTCGTGCTTCCGGTTGTATTACTTTAGTATCACGAAATCGACACGCCGATTCAGTTGTCTTCCTTCATCGGTATCGTTTGTGGCAATGGGTTTTGACTCGCCGTAGCCTTTGGCGACGAGGCGTTTTGCATCGACACCGCCATATTGAACCAGGAAGTTGATAACTGCATAAGCGCGTCTCTCAGAGAGTTTCTGGTTGGCCTTGTCGGTGCCGATGGCATCGGTGTGGCCTTGAATTTCAACTCGGATGTCGGGGTTTTCTTTCATTATGCGCGCGGCCTCCATCAGTGCTATATAGGACTCGGTGCGTAGCTTGGCTTTGGCGAACTCGAAATAGACCCCTTTGAGGGTCAGGGCCATACCTTTGCTGACCATTTCGAAGATGCGGGTTGTAGTATCACCTTTGTTGATGTTGAATGAGCTGGGTTGCGGCAGATAGCCCCAGGATTCAACTTTGACTTCGAACGAACCGACCGGGAGTTCGAGCTCGAACTGACCGGTTGCTGAGTCAGTGTGGATGCTGGGTCGCTGCGCCTTGCTGAAACTGATAGTAGCTATAAGTGGCTCGCCTGTTTTCCTGTCTACGACTTTGCCTTTGAGTACGCCTTTCATGTCAAGCGATGCCAAACCGATGTTGAGTTTGGTAACCCCGCCGTCTTCGACCTCGACTACCCTTTCCTCGGTAAAGAAACCTTCCTTTTGGGCTACGACGCTCACCAAGCCGGCAGGGACATTATCGGCACGGAAGAAGCCGGTGACCGGATTGGACTCAACTGGTTCGATTTGGGTGCCGGTGAAACTGAGTTCTGCTTCTAACGGCTTGCCGCTATAGATATCGTAGGTGCGGCCGGCAACAGTTCCGTAAGGGACGAGGGGCTTGAGTTTGAAAGTGTGGGTGGCAAATCCACGGTCGGTTATAACCATAGGCACTGCGTCTGGAATGTATCCTTCTTTTGAAGCCTGAACAACGACTACGCCGACCGGGGCCTTCTGCAGGAAGAAAACGCCTGTTGCCGGGTCGGTTTGAAGCGGGCGTATTTTCCGGTTCGGGAAAGTGATTTTGGCTTCTAAAGGTAGATCACTGCGTGCGTCCTGGACTTTGCCTGCCAGTCTTCCCCAAGGTTTGGGTTTCATTTTCGGGAATGGCGAGACAAAGCTGAACCCCAGAATCGCTTCATAATCTGGGACAGAATCGTTCAATGCGATTTCTACTCCGCCGTTGAGGTGGAAGTAAGGGATTTTGATACGGACACCAGGGGCAACCCGGGCCTTGGGTGTATAGTCCTTGCCAAAGAAGGCGCTGAAGTTTTCGTCCGATGGGACCTCTGAGGTGATTTCAACAAAGAGGTCAACGGCGTTAGACGGGAACTCGATACCGGCCCCAAGGAACTTATTTCCGTTTTCCTCAAAGCTCTGTCCATAGTTGAACATCAGGGTAGGCAGGGTTTTGTACAGTTCGGCAAATCTGAATGCACCGACCGCGCGCCAGGACATACCTTTTGTGGCAAGGCCGTCCATAAAACCGTCCTCGACAAAGTGGTAGTCCGAGCGTTCCATGAGCCAGTGCCAGGTTCCGGCAAGTTTGAACACCGGCAGGAAAGGAACCGAAAGTTTGGCACCGAACGATTCTCCCTGCCAGTCATAGTACAGCCGGTTCGGGCCGGTTTTGAAATCGGTGATTCCGATGAGGCTGCCGAATACCTCAACTACTGGGACGGGTGCGTAGTTCATTTCCAGGCCGTAGAGCGGTCCACGCCAGACTGAGACGTCACCGAATGCCTCCCGGTTGAACATCCAGCGGTTGGCGAAAACCAGTGCACCGTCTTCTTCGACACGGGCGTCCTGGACGCGCCAGAGCCCGCGACCACCACCAAGGGCTGGGTCAGCGAGGGCGTAACCAGCCGCGAGGATTAGAAGTAGGGCGATGACGGAAACTTTTCTCACAATGCCTCCTTGTAGTTGTTTCTGCTAATCCGTCTTTTCGAGTCGCTTGGTCCTGACCAAGCAAGTATTAACTTCGTCAAGTAAACAACGATAACGGAGAATATCATCCTTTTGGGTATTGTCAAGAGGTGCAATAAGAAAGCGGAGGAGGTGCACAGTCCTGCATGCCTCCTCCGCAATATGGCTTTATTTCTCTTTGGTTCCGATAATAAAGAATTGAACTCTTCTGTTGAGAGCGCGGCCTTCGGCGTTATCGTTTGAAGCAATCGGTTTTGATTCGCCGTATCCTTTGGCGGTGAGTCGGCTGATGTCGATGCCAAAGTTCTGAACCAGGTAGGTTACGACAGACTGGGCACGGCGTTCGGAAAGCTTCTGGTTGTAAGCATCGGAACCGATATTATCAGTGTGACCCTGGATTTCGACCCTGATTGTCGGGTTATCCTGCATTATCTTGGCCGCGTCTTCCAGTGCCGGACGGGACTGGAGTTTGATAATCGCTTTGTTGAAATCGAAGTAGATACCGCGTAGGGTAATTGACATGCCTTTCTTGACCAGTTCGAAATCTTTGATGTTCGGTTTGTTTTCTTCGAGAACGACTGCAGCCGACTGCGGGATGTAACCTTCGGCAGTGACCTTCGCAGCATAGGAACCAACCGGGATGTCGGTTTTGTAAACACCGGTTTCGGGGTCGTTTTTGACTTCGGGAA
>DFBN01000130.1:16729-18961 GCA_002366635.1 Caldifarciminota bacterium UBA3079
TCAGACACCTTGCCGGTCAGGGTTGATTTCATCGTCAGCGGTTTCAATGCGAAAGTTGGAGAAGCAACATTTTTTTCCTCGACTTGAACTGTGAGCGATGCCTTGAAGTATTCGTCAGCCTCGGCGGTGATGGTATAGATGCCTATGGGGACTTTATCAATCCGGAATGCACCGGTTGCAGGGCTGGATTTTGTGGGCTTGATATCTGAGCCTGGGAATTCGATTGTTGCTTCAAGTGGCTGGTTATTTGTGGCGTTTGTTACTATCCCGGCAATCACTCCATAGGTCACGAGCGGCTCGAGGACGAATTCGTACTGTGATACGGTATTGCCTTTAACATTGATGGGAACCGCCTGGCGGTGGTAGCCTTCGGCATTTACTTCAACTACAACCACGCCGGCCGGTGCTTTTTCAACCTTGAATATTCCGGTTGCAGAATCCGAACTCGTGGTTATCAACTTGGGGTTTTCCGGGAAATTTACCTCGGCCGCGAGCGGTTGACCAGTTCGTGCATCGCTGACTTTTCCTGCGATGGTGCCGATTTCAGGGGGCATACGCTTGAAGAATGGAGTTGCAATCACAAGACCAAGGACAGCCTCATTCGGAGCATCCGGGCCCCAGGAGAATGTGTAGCCGGCTTTAAGGGTCAGGCCGGAAGTGCCGGTGCCGAACGCGACGCCGGGCGTGAGTCGGATTTCGCCGCTGTCGCTATCGAATAGACCTTCTGAGTTTTCGGGTTGAAGCGACCGGGCTTCGGTAAACAGCGCGAATCCTTCGGCGACGAGTTCGAACCCGACGCCGTACATTGTCATGTCGTTAATTTTCCCGTAGTTGAACATCAGGTTCGGTGCCGACGCAGCGATATTCTGGAACTGGAGCGTTGCCAGTCCGGTCCAGGTATATTTAGACTCGCTGGCCAAAGGCATCGCTTTAGGGTCAAGCCAGTTTTTATCGTTGCGGCCGCTCATAAAGGTATATGAACCAGCGAAGCCCAGTTTCAGAACCGGCAGTACGGGTATGGATAGTTTGGCGCCGGCTTTGAGGTCGTGCAGTCCCTGGCCAAATTTTTTGTCTTCGCCGGGTTCTTGCGGATACTGGAATACCCCGCCCCATGATGCGAATGCTTCTGTGCCGACATATTTCGTTGAAATCGGAGTATAGCTGAGTTCGGGTGCAATTAAGTCAGCGACCCATCCCTGTTGAGTTGTATCTGGGAAATGAGGGTTTCGTCCTATTGCATGGAAAGAAATATTCAACCCGGCATTTTCTTCAACCAGTGCATTCTGGACCCGGAACAGACCGCGACCGCCACCTACTGCCGGGTATGCGAGAAGCAAAGACGGAACAACGGCAATAGCAAGAATTGACGCAACGCATTTTTTCATATAATTTCTCCTTATTGTCCGAGTCGGGCCGGGTCATCCCAGTAGTTGCCGATTACCACATCAGCATTGCCTTCGGCACTCACATCTTTGCCCGATACATCGTCGGTTCCACTTACGGTAATTTTGGCGGTGAGGGTCGCAACGGCACCGTACTCATCATCTTCGGGTGCATCCTGGGCCTCGTCACTGAAATAGCGTTCTTTCCACTGGGCCGGAACGAGCGAGAATACAGACTTTTCGGTTTTCTTGCCTTCCGGTTCAGCGTCCACAACGATATTTACCGGCAGGACTATCGGGTCATATTCAGTTCCCGCGGCATCCCGGTAACTTATCTGTATTTTTGTGATGTGGGCTTTATAAGGCGTCAAAGTAGGCAGGCCCAGACCTATCTCTACATATTGGAGCTCGATGCCAACCACATCCTGAGGGATTTGGGTAATTATATATTTTTCAGGTTCTTCGCCGGGTTCCTCAATTGTGATTTCTCCGAAGTCGATAATATCGGACATTAATGTCTCACCATCATTGATTGTAACAATACGCAGGGCATTTTCCCGCTGGCATGAAGCTGTCAGAATCAGACCAGCGGCCGCGACCAATATCAACAAGCCGAAAACAGTTCGACGCACTATATCCTCCTTAATAGTTAACAGAATTTTAGTATCGAGGTTTTGGTTGTCAAGCCTTTTTTGGGCTTATTAGACTAAAGCCTTTCATGTGTGGAGAGCATAAATCTTCAGTTGGAAGCGATTCCTCATAAGCCCTCTCAATTCTTTCCTTCTGACCAGTAAGACCCGAAATCCCTCCACTATTAACGGCCGAACCAACTAACCAGCCATGTAACTTT
>DFBN01000130.1:19050-19182 GCA_002366635.1 Caldifarciminota bacterium UBA3079
GAAATGAATCCTTTTCTGCACCGAGGTTCTTTTCCTGGTTCAAACCCGGGTTTCTATCGGGGAATGTTCGGAGATATTCCTTGAGTAATGCTTCCTGGAGTTTCTCCTGGTTCAATCGCTGGATTCCAATGT
>DFBN01000100.1 GCA_002366635.1 Caldifarciminota bacterium UBA3079
ATCAGACCAACGAGCCTTATTCTGGCAAGACAAAGGATTGGTTGCCCCAAGTCATTGTGGTCTGGAAGGGCGAAACAGAAGACGGTGTATCAGTCCGGTGCCGCAGGCGTCACTTGATTCAGCCATTCTGGGAATAGTCTGAGATTATTGATATAACGCCTGAACCTTCTGGCCGGCAGTGAGTTCAGAGCAAGGTTCTGGAATCCGAATTGAACGGCTGGGTAGAATTCTGTTTCACTGGCGTGGTCTTGTAGGATTTATCGGGTTCCTGATTGTTTTCTGGTGGAGCAGACCTACAGTTGGTTCCTGTCTGTTGAGCGTTCCGATTGTGCTTGTCGGTCTGGGTCTGAGGTTCTGGGCGATGGGATATATCGGCAAGGCGGCCAGGGGGAATGAGATTGGTGCAGAGAAACTGGTGCAAGGAGGGCCGTATCGTCTGTTCAAATTGAGGCGCAGTTCGGCAACAGGGCATCCTTTGTATGCAGGGAATTTCTTGCTGGTTATCGGAACCCTTTTTGCACTGCGGCCACCATTTGTCCTGGGTGTCGTTATCCTCGGGTTATTCCTGGTAGAGTATTCTTTGATAGCATGGGCTGAGGAGCGTTTTCTGGCCGGCAGCTTTGCAGAACCAACCAGGGACGGTTTCAGTTTCCGGAATGCTGCTACCGAATGGCAGACCCTGGTTGTAATGGTTTTGATTTATGCTTTCGGGTTCCTGAAGGCCTGACAAGCTATGTGCTAGCGTGGCACAATCCGGAAACGGGCTGTTAAGGAGATGTCCCTTTTCTTTTCAAGGTCGTGGATGCGCGCAACCAGGAGGTAATCGCCCGGTCGTAAGTCCATTGTATGAACCCGCTCGACAACTACGGCTTCGGAGCCCGGTCCGGAAATGAACTTGGCCGGAGTAGGAACGATTGCGAACTGGCGGGTAGTCTGCTCAATGATTTCGTATCGGGCTTCGGCCCGGTGCCATGCTTCCTGGTCAAGGCCGAGGTTATAGAGTTCATATAGGATATAAAAGGTCTGGCCGCTGCGAACCTTTGGCACTATCATCGGCACGAGTCTGCGCCAGCCGAGCCGCTCAAACTGAACAGCCTGAAATGTGGAATCTGCCAAAGAGCAGAAGACGATGTCGGAAATAGGCTGGGCCTTTTTCACATAGTCAAGAAGGTTGAGTTTTCCGGTTTGCGTGCACTCAGCCGAGCCTTCAGAAGATATTGCCTGGACAGAGACCGTGTAAACATCGGCATGGAGGTGGAAGACTTCCCTTGCGACCGCAAGTCTGTTATCAGATGAATCGGGCGTTATCCCTGGTGTTACCCAGAGGCAGCGGCTGACCGGTGAACTATTCGTATGCGGTTTGAATTCCATATAGATATGAATCAAAGGCAAAAGGTTTCCTGTTGGAATTTGGGCCAGTTGGTTTTGGGGAATTCCGTAATGGAGTTCAACCTCGACAGTATCGTTGTGTTGCTCGAGCCGGATGAGGGCGAATTTCAGGTCAAGGGGTATGGGTTGTGCTGCAGGTTCGGGAGCGGGTTGCGAGAAGTCAACTTGTTCCAGGCTCGGGGCAATGATATTGGGGCCGAATCTTGATTCGCCGACAAGCTTGTAAGCAGTTCCGGTCTTTACGAAATCGAACTGGCGCCCCAGATTCTCATAGGTCCAGATTTCAGCCGGATTAACGACTATACGCAGGGTTTCATGCTGAACCGGTTTCGGCTGATATGCTTCACGGTGCGGCGGGCCGTAACGGATATAGGTCTTGACCCTCTCATCGTTCATAAGGTCAATCGTGCCGAAGAAGTTCTTTGCCTCCAATGCACGCTGCCAGTAGAGTTTCTGGGCCGCAGTGTCCTTTCCCGCGACGAATTGCGAGTTTCGCCAGAACCACGAGGAATAAGCCGAACGCGCAGCAGCAGTGGGTTCGGACAGGTATTGCACACCTGCATTGGGGTTCAGGCTTGCAAGAATCAGGTATTGGAGTTTATCATCAGGGCCGAGTCGGTCGGCAGATGTAAGACGCTTGACCTGACTGCAAGCCAGCACCAGAACAAGTGCCAGTAGCAGATGAGTGAATCTCAAACGGTCAGTTAGTCCTTGTGAAGCATTGGAATCCTGATGCCTTTCTGCTGAGCAAACTCGCGGGCATTCTCATAACCCGCATCAGCGTGCCGGGCAATGCCTGAACCCGGGTCGTTGGTCAGTACCCTTTTCAGGCGCTCATCCATTTCTTCAGTGCCGTCGCAAACGATTACCTGGCCGGCATGGACCGAATAACCGATTCCGACACCGCCGCCCGAATGAACCGAAACCCAGGAAGCACCTGAAGCCACATTGAGCAGCGCATTCAAGAGAGGCCAGTCTGCAATCGCATCCGAGCCGTCTTTCATCGCTTCGGTTTCACGGTTTGGGGATGCGACCGAACCCGTATCAAGGTGGTCCCGTCCAATCACAATCGGTGCTTTGATTCGGCCTTCACGGACCGCCCGGTTGAATGCCAGTCCGGCCTTGTCACGCTTGCCGTACCCAAGCCAGCAAATCCGGCAAGGTATACCTTGAAACGGAACCTCCCGGCCGGCCTTCTCAATCCAGTTACACAGCGGCTTGTCGTCAGCGAACAGCTCAAGAATAATCCGGTCGGTTTCGGCAATATCCTGAGGGTCACCTGACAAAGCGGCCCAGCGAAACGGGCCTTTGCCTTCGCAGAACAAAGGTCTGATATACGCCGGCACAAACCCGGGATACTTCCAGGACCCGATTTTGCCCGGCGTCATGATTTCCTCTTCTTTAAGGTATCCGCCTTCAACCGCTTTGCCGCGCAGGTTGTTGCCATAGTCAAAGGTCGTCGCATTCCGTCCCTGCATCTTGAGCATCAAGCGAACATGCTCGGCCATTGTCTTGTAAGCCGCATCCTTGTATTTCCCGGGATTATCCTTGCGTAGTTTAAGTGCATCCTGGAAACTCATTCCGGTCGGCACATAACCGTTGAGTTCATCATGGGCCGAAGTCTGGTCGGTCAGAAGGTCAGGGGTGATATTGCGCTCAATCAGCCGCTTGAGCATATCAACGATATTACCGCACCAGCCGATGCTCAAGGCCTGCTTCTTCTCCTTTGCCTCCAGTGCCCGGTCAATTGCCCGGTCCAAATTATCGATACTTTCGTCCAGGTAGCGCGGTTTCTTTGCGGCCATCCGTTTCTCAATCCGGCCCGGGTCAACCTCGGCACCGAGATATGTTCCACCGGCCATCACCGCTGCCAAAGGCTGGGCCCCGCTCATTGCGCCCAGGCCGCCAGAAACAACCAGTCGGCCGGCAAGATTGCCAGTGCTGAAAGACTTCCTGCCGGCGGCGACAAAGGTTTCATAAGTCCCTTGCAGTATACCCTGGGTCCCGATATAAATCCAGGAACCGGCGGTCATCTGACCGTACATCATAAGCCCGGCCGCTTCCAGTTCATCAAAATAAGGCTTTGTCGCCCAATGGGGCACAAGATTGGTATTGGCGATTAAGACCCGCGGTGCATAAGGCCAGGTTTTGAACACACCGACCGGTTTGCCTGACTGAACCAGAAGGGTTTCGTCATTCTCAAGCTCTTTCAAGGTTCTGACAATCGCATGGTAGCAATCCCAGTTACGGGCAGCTCTGCCGGTCCCGCCATAAACAATCAGTTCTCTCGGGTTCTCGCCGACATCCTCGTCCAGGTTGTTCATCAGCATCCGCATTGCGGCTTCCTGGTGCCAGCCTTTGCAATGCAGCTTTGTGCCTTTCGGCGCTTTGATAGGCTTATAATTTTTGTTTTCTTTCATAGCTAACTCCTTGTGCTAAAAGATACGCCTATTGGTATGACTGTCAACCGAACAAGAAGGAACCGGTTACTACAGTCCAAAGTCGTATGCTTGATAGCTTTGTGGAAAACGGTATGATGTTTTAATGCTTGGTAGAGAATACCACAAGCTTGTCGAGGCAGTGAAGCGTAATGTGCGTTCCCATGATGTGTCGGGAACAGACATCACAGCGTATCAGCGTTTCTGCCTGCAGGCGGCCCGCGCCAAGGAGCATCTTGGATATAGTGAGCTTCAGGTTCATATTCAGTCACTTGTGGAGCAATATGTAGAGACGGGACTCGAGCGCGGAATACTCTGTGACCTTCTGAAGAATCCTCTCTCCATCCGACCGCCTGAATAACTTCGTTCTGGTTGACAGCGCTCTGATTTGGCATATTATTTAGATGG
>DFBN01000055.1 GCA_002366635.1 Caldifarciminota bacterium UBA3079
CCTCCAGGCATATTCTCGGCCATAGGTGCGAGGCCGTGCACGGTCACTGGCACATCGATTCCGGCTAGTAGTTTGAACAGGCCGAATACTGTGGCTGCACCGGCCATATCGAATTTCATTGTGTCCATTGATTTGGAGGGTTTGAGTGAAAGTCCTCCTGAATCAAAAGTAATTCCTTTGCCGACAACACAGACAGTCTTTTTGGATTTGCCTTTTGGTTTATAGATAAGATGGACTAAGCAGGGTGGTTCCTGTGAACCAGCACCCACGCGCAGGATGCCGTTCATGCCCATTCGGGCAAGCTGTTTCTTGTGTAGAACTTCGGCAGTTATCCGGCCACGCTTGACCAGTCGGGTTGCCAGTTTGGCCATCATTTCAGGTGTTTTCCTGCTCGGTGGCTCGTTCACGAGGTCACGAGTGTAGCAGACCGCTTCGGCGATTGTTCTGGCCTCAACAGCAGACTTGCGCAATGACCGGGATATTACCTGATTTGAGTCGAACAGGAGGCCGAGGAGTTGGGGAGACACTGGGTCATCGGGTTTTTTTGTTCTATACTCGATGTAGTGGTAACTGGCGAGTATCGCACCTTCCACAGATGCGGCTATAAAGGAATCAATAGAACACGGAATCGATGTTGGTTCTGGCATAAGGAAACCGAGTTCAGAGATTTTCATTTCCTCGGCCCGTTTGATGAGTTTGGCAACTGCTACTCTTACCCGGTCGGTTTCAAAATCCTTTTTCTTGCCCAGACCAGCGAACAGTAACCTCTGCTTCCCTTTGCCAGAGCGGAGCAAGATGGTTTTCTTGTACTGGCTTCGGAAATTCTCCTCACCGGCAACAGACACGAATTTCTGTCCTTCCTTTTTGGAAAGACCGAGTGGCGTTTTGGTATTCTCAAATATCAAAGCGGCAAGGAACTTCCCTGACCACTCATTTCTTTTGAGTAATTTCAGCTTCACGATAACTCCTTAAGCTTTTGTTCTACCTGGGCCCGCTTTTCGTTTTCGGGCACAGGCATCAGTTCCATTACCAGTCCGGAACTGGGGGCTTCGTATCTGACCAGTCGTTTCATGCCGGTTTTCTCATACCAGAGATTTATTGTCTGACCGGCCAGGCTCATTTGAAGCTTGTTACATTCGAAACTGCCGGCCTGGACTTCCAGTTTTTCCGTGCCCATCATTTTGAGTCTGACCGGGGCGCTGCTTCCACCCAGACCGACGACGACATCGAGTTTCGTTTCTCCATCGGTTTTCAGTACAAGCGCACGCAACAGGGTGGTCATCTCGTCGTTGTCGAAATATGTCGGGCCGATTGGAATATCGAGTAATTTATCGCCTATTGGGGTTTTGGCTTTAATTGATGCCTTGTCCTTTTTATAAATCACTTCGGCCCGCAGATTCTGACCGCCGGTCTGAAGGGCACGGAACCCATGAATGGGTCTCAGATTGTCACGGCGCACAACCAGCCAGGAAGAGTCCTGTGATTCACCTGCTTTACTCTTTACATGGGTCCATGAGTTGAGTTCTATTGTCTCGATGTTGTCGGATTTGCCCAGTTTCATGCTCAGTATATGCGAACCAATCTGTTTACCCTGGGCCAGAATCCGGTAGTGGTTTATTTCATTATCGGTCCATTCGGGCGGAGCGAGTTTCAGGCCAGGGGCCTTGCCTTTGTTGCAGAATGTTATGAGCAGAGATGCCCCGAGGATGACACTCAGGGTTCTTTTCATTTCTTCCTCCTATGTTTGTATCGTGTTTTCCAAAGCAACCTCAGAAGTATGGCGCCTTGAGTTCTTGTAAGCAACCAGAACTGCCAGATAGCCGATGATAAGCAGTAATGGTAGGATAACGGTCAGAATATGTGTCCTGGCAAATCTCGAGAATTCCAGCCCCGGATAGTATTTCATCACAAGCACGAGGCCGTCAACGAGTTCATGGTAAAGTGTTGCCACAAAGAAGAAGAACAACAGCCACCATCTCTTCTTCAGGCCGAACCAGTGATAGAACCCGAGTCCGATGAGCGCACCCATGATGGCATGAAGTTGAATCGCGTAGGCGCGCTCCCAGACTGAGTGCCAGGTGGTGAAATACAGAAATAAGGAAACCCCAAACACCCGGCCAAGTTTGGGCAGGTACCCGATAATGGACAGGGTTATTGCCTCTCCGATGCCGTAGCACAGCCCGGTCCAAAAACCCCAGATGGTAGCACCGCTCTTGCGGCGGAACACCTCAGGCCCGGTTTTGCGCGCCAGGGCAAGGAACACCAGTATCGCCAAGACCTTGGCCAGTTCTTCCCAGATGTTATTGTCCATCTGGACAATCCCGGCCACGAACCAGAAGGTGTTCTTTGCGAACACCAATGCGGCTTCGTAATGCTTACGGAAAAGAAACGCCGGGAAGAAAAGGAAGGCAATAAGGCCGGTGACAGTCCACACCCAGGCCGGTATCTTCGTCAACCCGCCTCGCCTGCGGAATATGAAATAGAACGCCGCCGGCACCACGATGCCGATGCCCCCAAACAAAACAACCGCAGGCCAAGTAATCACAGCAGGGTTAATATAGGACCAAAGCCAAGGGTGTCAAATAAAGAAGTCAAAAGGCAAGGAATGGCGCTACGTGCCAGTCCAGAATAGGGAATGTGCCATCGGATGGCACAAGGCGGCGGGAAAGGTCAAAAGTCAAAACTGCGGACGGCGCTTTGCGCCGGGCCGAAGATACCAGGTTACTTGGTATCCTTGCCGCGTAGCGGCATCTTTTTTGCACTTTGACTTTTGCCTTCATTTGTGCCTTTGGTGGCCCATCGCATTATCTTTTCATCCACTTTACAGCCTGCTTCAGAACTTCTTCATTCACAGTATGGCCACCTTTGAAGTCGCGGAATGTAACATCGTAGCCGTGTTTCTTCAAGAGATTTCTTGCTTTGGCCCCGTTGTCGTATTCAACGACATTGTCTTGTTTGCCGTGGGCGATGAATATCCGCAGGCCTTTTGCCGCTTCGATAGCTTCTTCTGACAACCAGTCGGTATCGAGCCAGCCGCCAAAGCAGATAAGACCTTTGAAAAGCTCGTGATGTTTGATTCCGGTAGTATAAGTGAAACCACATCCCTGGGAGAAGCCAAGCAGGTATACTCCGTTTGTTTTGTAGCGGCGGCTCATTTCCCGGACAATATCGATAATATAGTTTTCTGACATCATTTTGGACAAAGCGGTTTTCGCCGAATCACCCGGAATTCTGGTATACCAACTGTAACCGATTTCTTTGCCGACCGAAAACGGGTAAGGGGCCTGGGGCGCGGCATAAATAAATTCAGATTGGCCGAATCGTTTCCAGAGGGTTATGAACCGGTCGGCACTGCTGCCGAGGCCGTGGAGCCCGATTACAAGCGGAAAGGCCTTTGTTGAATCATAATCCTCGGGCAGATGCACCCGGCACTTGAACAGGGCCGGGGCATCAATAACAATGAATTCTCCCAGTCCTTCTTTTTTCTTTTGGATTCGAAGGTCGATGCTGTCCACCGCAGCATCAAACACCGGTTTGCCCCGCACTTTTTCAAAGTCCGGGTCTTTTTTCAGATGTCCGATATTATCAAATCCGGCTTTTTCCGCCCTTTTAAGATATTTGGCCGCCAGGCTGTCTTTGCCCAGAAGCCCATAACAACAGGCAAGATTGTAGATGGAGTTGGCATCAGTGATGTCGTATCTCAGGCCAACAAGATAGTATCTTGCGGCTTCCTGGTAATTTCCTGCCTGATATGCGTCATATGCCTTTTTTGCATATGGCTCCAGGTCCACATCCAGGAAATCCCCGATGTTCTCTTGAAGAGGGTTGAGCGATTCCGGTTGAGTCCAGTTAACTACTGTTGGTTTAGTGCTGGCTTGGGCAAAAACGATGGGTGAAAGAACCAAGCAGGAAAACACTAGGCATTTACTGAAATTACGCATCAAAAGCCTCCTTATTCACCGAAGCATTACCAGATGATTTTGCCCCAATCCGACTCTTTCAAACTATCTGTTGCAGCACGAGAAATCGCCATCCTCTCATGCAACATCAGGTCATCGGATATGATATTGTTGGAATTGGCCGGGTCGGATACCCGTGAGCTGATGAACTTGTCACGAAGGTACTCAAGAACGGTCAAGATATTGGCCGCAGGCTGATTTTCTTCACTGGAACGCAGGGCATTCAACACCGTCAGTTCCAGATAGAAAGACGGGAAACGCAAATGGCGGAGGTTGTGCCAGATTTTTGTTGCCTTGATTTCATCGAGCCGATGAGACTGCCGGACCAAACTTATATGGGTGTCAATATTCGTCTGGATTTCTCTTTGCCTTTCGACTTCGAACAGGCTGAGGTTGTTGGTGCTGCCCCAATGTTTTTTTGCAGGAATCAGGTCAATTTTGAGCCCGGAATATGTGATTCCAATTGAAATGTTCTGTTGACGGGGGCCATAATTTTTCACTGCAAGGTAAGCAAAGAAATTTTTATAGATTTGTTTCATTGTTCCCGGCGTTCTCGGACCGAGGGAAATAAGCAGGTCAGCATCGGTGCAGCCAATAACCCTTGTGCATTTGGCATAGGAACCCGAGAAGCGGATATCGAGCAGATACCTCTTTGCCCAGGATTTGATGGGTCTTTGAAGCTGGGCGCGCACTTCATGGACCGGTGATTGAAGACCGGTTGGCGGTGAGTGACGAGACACGGTAAGAAGCATATAGTCGTCAGGTGTCATCTTTGCTTCCCGGAAGGGAAAATTTGCATGATTCCAAACGAACAGAAGACTACGATACTTTCGACCATTTTCTTTAGCCTCGCTACTCAGCATAGGCACTATGTTCAGATTGTCAACAGAAATAGGAAGGTTTACTGTTCCTTTATTTCAAACAGATTGTTGGATTTATCCCGGATGAAAAACAGGTCTGATTTTTCTCTTCTGACTACGGTGCATTCATAACCTTTCTGCTTTGCCTTTTGAATGAATGCCTTTCTGTTTTCTACAGAGATGCAGATATGGGTGTAATTCCTCGGGGTTTTCCGCTTCGATATAAACAGCTCCAGTTTCAGGTTACCCTTTGACAATAAATATACCCTGGTCTGTTTTGGAATCCCGAACAGATTTTCTGAAAGGTCAGCAGGTATCGTGAAATCGTATTGGAGGCCGAGACCCAGTAGACTTTGATAGAACGCCTTGATTTCCGAACGGTCGAATACAGTCAGGCCGACATGTTCAAGCATTTCTTATCCTTTCCATATTTAGTTTTTCCGCGCAAGATTCCTCCTTCGAGATTGTCCTTTCTTAGTTGAAAATGGCCGCGGTTCCAGCTTCATGTTAGACTACTTCGGACCCGATGTCAAACCGT
>DFBN01000140.1 GCA_002366635.1 Caldifarciminota bacterium UBA3079
AGCTCGGACTGATGGGTGTTGTAGTTCCTGAAAAATATGGTGGTGCCGGCCTCGATTTCATCAGTCTCGCAATCGTAGTTGAAGAAATCTCAAAGGCATGCGGTTCTATCGGCGTCGTCACTGCAGTCCACAACTCACTAGCCTGCTGGTCTATTGTCAACTGGGGAACCGATGCCCAGAAAGAAAAATATCTGCCCAGATTGGCCACTGGTGAACTGCTTGGTGCCATCGGCCTGACCGAACCCAATTGTGGTTCCGACCTTGCCTCTATGGAAACACGGGCTACGCAGAAAGGCGACTGCTACATTCTCAACGGGACAAAGCGTTTCATCACCAGTGGCGGCGCTGCAGATATGTTTATCATTTTCGCCAAGACTGACCCAAAGGCTGGCCACCACGGCATTACCGCTTTCATCGTGGAAAAGGACTCTCCCGGGTTCTCAACCGGCAAACACGAAGACCTCTTGGGTTTACGCGCCACGGCCAATTGCGAGCTTATCTTCGAAGACTGCAAAGTAATGAAGGAAAATGTTCTTGGCGAAATCGGAAACGGCTTCAAGCTGGCATTGACTGCCATCGATGTTTCCCGTATTGACATCGGTGCCCAAGCCGTCGGCATCGCTCAAGCGGCGTTTGACAAAGCACTCGCCTATGCCCGTGAAAGGAAACAGTTCGACCGACCAATCTGCGAGTTTGAATTGATTCAGGAAAAGCTGGCTTTAATGGCAACAAAGATATCCGCAGCGCGGCTGCTTATTCACAAAGCGGCCTACCTGAAAGATACCGGCAAGAAACGCTTCACCAAAGAAGCGGCTATGGCCAAGCTATTTGCATCTACTATGGCTGTTGAAGTAACCAGAGAAGCCATCCAGATATTCGGCAGCTACGGCTATTCCAAGGAATATCCTGTTGAACAATACTACCGCGACGCCAAATGCACCGAGATTTATGAAGGCACCTCTGAAATCCAGAAAATCGTGATTGCCCGAAGACTGCTTGCCTGAATTCAGCTATCGCGGTTTGAGTATCGCTAACGAAATAATCATCTCATTCAGTGTCACACCGCCGTGTTGGTATGTATATTTGTAAGTACGCTCGTATTGCCGTGGCTTGGTAGGATAGATAAAATAATAGTCGGACTTGGCGATAGCGAATCTGCTGGAGGCATGTTCTACCGGGAGCATGAAATCTTCTGGATGTTTGAGCAAAATCGCTTTCCGCTCGTCGGTCCGAAGAGCAGCCCCATGCTTATAGCGAAGGTTTGCTGATATCTCTCGACCTCCGTAAATGAGCGTAGGACGCCGCACCCTGATGAAACCATGGTCGCTGGTAATCACAACCCGGCAGTCCCTCCGGGCCAAGGTTTTAAGCATTTCAAATATCCATGAAGAGGAAAACCACACCTTGGTAGTTCCCACAAGTGCTGCATCATTCGGAATGATTTCATCCAGCACTTTGGTGGATTTGATGGAATGGATTAACTGGTCAAGGAAATTCAATACAACCGCAGTGAATCTTACCTCCTTATCCAACAATGCTCCACGCATCCTGCCAAGCTCCTCACCGCTGGAAACCTTGAAAAACGCCGACCGTCCTTTGAACCGAAGCCGATGCAACTGTTCGGTCAGAAGTTCCTTTTCATATCGGTTTTGACCACTTTCCGTAAAAACCCAGTAGCGCGGGTAGCGCCGAACTATCTCCAACGGTAAAAGCCCGCTGAAGATGGCATTGCGAGCATAAGGTGTTGCAGTCGGCAGAGCCGAACAGTAATAAGCAGTTTCCACTTCATAGTAGTCCCTGAGCAGCGGCAGGATTACATCCCACTGGTCTGCCCGCATCGCATCGAAGAGTATGAAGTAAACCGGCTTTTCTTCCCAATGCGGCCGAACGTACTCCTCAATGATACGATGAGACATCACTGGACCTTCACCCCTCAGCCACTGTTTGTATCCCATTGTTACGAACCTGCAGAAATCCTCATTGGCCTGTCGCCAACGGTCCAACTGCACCTCTTGCAACGCCTCATCACCATAGTGTCCCAGCACAGCCTGCCAGTGATTGAGGCTTCGGTAATAGTCAACCCATCCCTGCCAGCTTTCTCTATCCCTGTCTTCACTCATAGCCGCCATATATTGCTTCCCGATGCGCTCGACAACGAGCTTCCTCTTCCCCAAGAGCCGTTTGAGCACAGCCAGCAATTGCGCAGGAGTAAATGGCTTAATCAGGAAATCATCAACCATTTCTCCATAAGCCTCATCAACCAGAATTTCCTTATCCGACTTGGTCACCATCGTCACGAAAATATTCGGTTGAGCCTCTTTAATCCGCCTCAATGTTTCCAGTCCGTCCATGCCGCTCATAATCTGGTCCAGCAACACCAAATCGAAATCCTTTTCCCGCAAGAGCTCCAGCCCATCCGGCCCATTGGTAGCAGTCTCGACTTCATAGCCCTTTTCCTTCAGGGTATAGATAAAAGGCCGAAGCATATCTATCTCATCATCAATCCAGAGCAGTTTCATTTTTCTCCTTTGCTTCTTTATCAGACTCAGAGTTGCTTTCAACCGGAATAAATACAGAAAACGCGGTCCGCCCTGGTCTGGATTCCTTCATCACAAGACGACCACCATGGTAGCTTTCTACTATCCTCTTAGCCAGTGGCAACCCAACGCCCCAGCCATACTTCTTGGTCGTGACGCCTGGAGCAAATACCCTGTCAATCTTAATCCCCTCACCCGTATCAACGATCTCAATCTCCAGCAACCTGCGGTCACCACCCATCCTCGTGCTGACGATTATCTCGCCGTCTCGGGCTCCAATTGCATCAACACTATTCTTCAAAAGGTTCTCAAGGGTCCAGGAAAACAGCACTTCATCTACTTTTATAACCGGGTCAGCTTCAATCCTCACCTGGAATTGAACTGTTTTTGGCGAACGGCGCCGAACAAAGCCGACAGACCTTTCTATCAATTTGGCAACCCGCTGCCGATTCAGTTCTGGAGGCAACCCGATTCTGCTGAAACGGTCCAGAACCTCACGCATTCTCTCAAGGTCCTGCTCCAACGCAGCAACAATCTCCTGCTTCATGCCTGGACGCAGCATTTCCACCCAGGCATTGAAAGACGAAAGTGGCGTAGCGAGCTGGTGCGCGGTTTCCTTGGCAAGAACGGTCCAGATTTGCTCCTGTTCCCGGCGCTTGTACACAAGTATCCCCCACACTCCGACAATAACGAACCCGATGAGCAATACCACCTGCAATACCGAAAAAAGCCTCAGCGAACTGACAGAATCGGTCAGATTGGCATTAAGCTTGTGCAACATAACAGTAGATTTGGAAAGACCGTAATGAATCTCGCCAAGTTGTCTAGTAGAATCCCCCCCGACAACATTCAAAGGAATCGGCTTGTGCTGCCTGTCGAGTTCCTTAACTATCCCGCTGAGTTGTGAAGGTGTCGGGTCGGTGACCGACAGATTGCGGAATGAAACCGGATTGTTGCGGTTGTCGCTTATGACAACCGGGAAATCAATCTTCTTTATCACCTCTTCAAAGATTATGTCGAGCTCTGCAGAACCCCCTGGCGAAGGTTCAGTTATCCGGCTCATGAACTTGGCATATATCCTCGAACGCAGTTGAGCATCGCTTTCAAGTTGTGCAGAAAGAGTCCCGGCATAGTTTGACCACAGATGCGAAAGCCGAATCAAAAGAAACTGTGAATAGAAAAACCAAACCCCTCCGACGACAAGAATCCCGACTACGAAATAGAACTGAAGTAGCCTTGCGCTGAAACTGAACTTTGGTCTAAAACGCATCTAATAAACTTAGTGCAAGGATAGTAAACAGTGCTGCCTAAAATGTCAAGCCAATGGTTAAAACCCTGAAGATTTCTGCTCTAAAACAACTCCGGCTGCAGTTGTGGATAGGTAAGACGCTCACCGCATTCAGGACAAAAACGAAAGTGGAACAGGCATGCAAGCAACTCGTGATGAAACAGCCCGCACCTTACAATACCGACTACACGCTTTTTTCTCTTATTACAACGAGGCATGTCAAACTCAGGCAACTGT
>DFBN01000007.1 GCA_002366635.1 Caldifarciminota bacterium UBA3079
GTTCAGGAGCCAAAAACAGGCTTTACTTCGGCCAATCCAATCCATAAACTGAGCTGCCTTATGCGTTTTGTAGAGAAGAAACATAAATTGCGGGTTGCATATTTCTTTATTGTCCTGATTTGGACTGCGGCAGCAGCGCTGCCGCAGTTCCAGAACCAACCTAAGCTCCCACAGGAGATAGGGCTGATTGATTCTCTGACAGAAGCGATTGCCAACCCGGTAATCAGGAACCGGCATGATTTTCGGATGCTCAAAGAGTTGTGCAACAGCCTGCCCGATATAGAAACAGCGGATGAAACCGTGCAAGCCAGGCTGGATAGGCTTCATAATATCGCAGCCAATCTCTCCGGGGAATTCCTGTTTCTGGAGTACGAACCGGTCCGGAATATCTTTCTTGTCGCCTGGCCTTCGCTGACAGAAGTCGAAAAGCAGAACCTTACGAATATGATGCTTGATGCATATGCACGCATCCGAACCATATTCTGTGACAGCATCGGTGTCAAACCACCAAGAGGGTTCATATTCGTCGTGATTCCAGTAGTTGAAACCGATTTTGTTTCGGTATTTTCTGAAATGAGGAAGGAAAAAGTCGGGGCATTCATCGAATACAGCCGATGGATTGTAGTGCCTTTGAAACATCATAAACCCGGGCTTGGCGGTGAATACTACCGGCTATTCTATGACTACTTCGAGCACGAATTGACCCATGCCTTTGTAAACACAAATATCGGGATAAGAACCGCAATGGCCTTACCAAAATGGTTCCATGAAATGGTAGCGGTAAGCTTCGGACAGGAAGAAACACCGATTATAACCCCGGACATCTCAGTCAAAATGAGTATCTCAAAAGAGTATCAGGAATACTTCGATTTGGCGCAATATCTTCGAGGTAAATTCGGCAGCAATGCCTATTATCAATTCATCAGGACAACGATGGAAAGGAAATCGGCGAATGCCGGGCTAAAAGAGGTATATGGTTATGAATCCTACGAAAGCCTCAGAAAAGAATGGCGGGATGCCCTCAACCGGCAAAGAACCAGAGGAATTATTCTAATAGTCGGTATAGTAGCAGCGCTTACCGTGCTCTGGGTTATAGTGAGCACTATCAAAAGGAAGCGCCGAAGCAAAGAGTTCAAAAGACTGCTGCAACAGGCACGGACGGACTTTGCCGCAGAGCGATGGCTTGATGCACGAATGGCTTATGAGAAACTACAAACCGGAAGGTTCGATTTCCTTCGTGACCCGGAAATAAACAAAGAAATAGAAGAACATCTGGATAAAATAGACCAAGCCTCATCCAAGGATTGGACTTGGTCGACAACAGAAAGATAAAGGCGTTACAGTCCGTATTTCTCGATTATTTCGTCCTTTGTTTTGTGCAGGATGCCGTATTTCTTGCCGATTTTGGTAAATGCCACAATCGCTTTGTCTACTTGTTCGGCCTCATGTCCTGCAGAAAGCTGGACCCGAATTCTGGCTTGACCTTTGGCAACGACCGGATAGAAGAACCCGATAACATAAATCCCTTCATAGTACAAATCACGGGCAAAATTCTGGGCCAGTTTGGCATTGTAAAGCATTATCGGCACAATCGGATGGTCACCAGGCGTGATGCCAAAACCCGCATCGGTCATCGCTTTGCGAAAATGACGGGTGTTCTGTTCCAGCTTGTCCCGGCGCTCGGTAGTAGCGCTCAAAATGTCAATCACCCTGACCGTTGCTGCGGCTACCACCGGAGAAAGGCTGTTTGAGAAAAGATAAGGCCGGGAACGCTGCCTGAGTAGAGAAACGATTTCCTGTCTGGCTGCAGTGCATCCGCCCGATGCACCGCCCATCGCCTTGCCGAATGTAGTCGTGATGATATCAATCTTGCCCATTACACCGCGATACTCATGGGTGCCACGACCGGTCTTACCCATGAACCCGGTAGCATGGGAATCATCCACCATTACCAGGGCATCATATTTCTCAGCCAAAGGTACAATTTCGTCCAGTTTGGCGATGTCACCGTCCATCGAGAAAACACCATCGGTCGCGATGACCACAAACCTGGTTCCACTGTCCCGCGCCTCTTTGAGTTTTGCCTCAAGGTCGGTCATATCTCCATGTTTATATATCTTCCGGTTTTCCCTCGGAACCCGGCATAACCTGATGCCATCAATAATCGAGGCATGGTTCAGTCGGTCGGTAACGATTGCATCTTCCTTGGAAAACAAAGGCTCAAACAGCCCGGCATTCGCATCCATGCAGGATGAATAAAGAATCGCATCGTCCGTTCCCAGGAATTCGGCAATCTTATGCTCAAGGGTACGGTGCAAGCCTTGGGTCCCACAGATGAACCTGACCGAAGACATCCCGAAACCCCATTTGTCCAACCCTTCTCTTGCAGCCTTCAGAACCTCGGGGTGGCTGGAAAGCCCGAGATAATTGTTGGCACAGAAGTTCAGAACTTCCTGCGGTTTTGCGCCTTCAGGATACTCGACTTTGATATCTGCAGCCTGGGCCCCAAGGATGAACCTTTCTTCTTTGAAAAGCCCGGCATCTTTGACCGATTTCAACTCGTTCTGGAGAAACTCTTGGTATTTTCCGTATGCCATTCAATCCTCCTTCTTTTTTTCCTCTTCGGCAATTCTCACACCGGAACTGGTGCCGATTCTGGTTGCCCCGGCCGCAATCATCTTGCGCGCGGTTGCCAAATCCCTGATTCCGCCGGCAGCTTTCACTCCAATTGCGCCATTGGCAACCTTTGAAAGCAATGCGATATCCTCAATAGTTGCACCGCCTGACGAAAATCCGGTTGAGGTCTTGACAAAACCGGCACCGGCATCTTTGACCAGCCTAGTCGCCCGCTCTTTTTC
>DFBN01000132.1:0-11629 GCA_002366635.1 Caldifarciminota bacterium UBA3079
TTCTTGTAAGTGCCAGCGGCTACGGTTACGTCTTCTTTAGCTATTACTCTGGCAGTGGTGTTTGAAGTGACCTGCCAGGTTTTGTCTTGTTCAAGAGGTAGAGCAATAGTAATCATGGGATTGGTGTCGTCCTTGGATGAGTAGCTGAGGATTTGCTCATCAGTCTTCTGGACATAGCTGGTGTCAACCCAGGTGAAAGTGGATTCGGCCGGTAACTTCATATGGATGGTTGTGGTGGACACGAATTCGACGACGCCTTCGCCAGTCGTGAGTTTGTCTTCCTTCGTTGCTTCGGTTTCAGTGGTGGATGTCTGTATGGTATCAGTGCCGGCGACCGATGTGGTCATCAGCGCGTAACCTTCATAATTCCAGGTGCTGCCAACACCCATCGGGAAGCAGTCTTCCTTCCCGCCAAAGATGTCACAGTTCGTGGCGAGCAGTACTACAACGAGTAGAGATGCTACAAATAGCAGGCTTTTTTTCAACAGTTCCTCCTTTTAGGGAGTAAATATAGAGAAAACGTTCGGACAGTCAAGCCCGACCGAAACCAGCCTAGGCGTTGGCTTGACACCAGCGGGGTTTGGAGTAGAGTTCTGGCCTATGAAAATCCACGAATATCAGGCGAAAGAAATATTCAGAGAGGTCGGAATTCCAGTACCCCGGGAGAAAGTCGCTTCAAGTGCGAAAGAAGCGATGGCGATTGCCCAGGGACTGGGATTGCCGGTGGTAATTAAGGCCCAGGTTCTGGTTGGGGGCCGGGGCAAGGCCGGCGGAGTAAAGAAGGTTGAGCGACTTGAGGATGTTGAAGTTATTGCCGGCGAGATTCTGGGGATGAGTATCAAAGGTTTGAAGGTGCGCAAGGTACTGGTTTCAGAGTGTGCTGACATCGAGAAAGAATTCTATCTCGGTTTTATTGTGGACCGGGCGAACCAGTGTCCGGTTTTGATGGCTTCTGCGGCTGGTGGTATTGAAATCGAACAGGTAGCAAAAGAAACTCCAAAGAAGATTCTAAAGGTTCAAATCGACCCGGGTGCAGGCTTGCTTGGTTTTCAGGCACGGAATATCGGAATGGAACTTCTGGGTAATATAAAGCAGGCTCTGGCCTTTACCGGGATTGCGCAGAAGCTGTATCGGGTTTTCCTGGAACAGGACTGCTCGCTTATTGAGATAAATCCGCTGGTCAGGCTCAATGACGGTTCGCTTCTGGCGCTGGATGCCAAAGTCAACTTTGACGACAACGGGCTTTTCCGCCATCGGGATAATGAGGGTTTGCGGGATGTGGATTCTGAGGAACCAAAGGAAGTTGAAGCGAAACAGGCCGGGCTTTCCTATATCAAGCTCGAGGGGAATGTGGGTTGCGTAGTGAACGGCGCCGGCTTGGCGATGGCGACGATGGATTTGATAAAACGGTATGGTGGCGAGCCGGCAAATTTCCTTGATGTCGGTGGCTCTTCTTCGCCGGAGAAGATGAAGACCGCGATGAGTATCATCCTCTCAGACCCGAATGTGAAAGCGATTCTGGTGAATATCTTCGGCGGGATTACCCGATGTGATGATATTGCCAATGGCCTGTTGCAGGTGGCAAAAGAGATTGACATCAAGGTGCCAGTTATTGCCCGCCTCACAGGAACCCACTCCGGGAAGGCACTGGAAATTCTTGCCGGGACCAGAGTTCTGCCGGTCAAGACAATGGCTGGGGGAGTAAAAAAAGCGGTTGAACTTGCTGGAGGCGAAAAGTGAGTATTTTCATTGACAGAAATACAAGGGTTATCGTTCAAGGCATTACCGGCCGGGATGGTAGTTTCCATGCCCGGGCAATGAGGGAATACGGGACCCAGGTTGTCGGTGGCGTCACCCCGGGTAAGGGTGGAGAAGAAGTTGACGGGATACCGGTATTCAATTCGGTTGAACAGGCGGTCAAAGAGACCCATGCCAATAGTTCGATAATCTTTGTTCCAGCCCGATTTGCTACTGATGCACTTTTTGAAGCGATTGCCGCAGAACTGGAACTGGTGGTATGCATTGCCGAGGGAATTCCTACGCTGGATATGGTGCGGGTGCTTGATTATGCCAAGGGCAAAAAGACCAGGGTTCTTGGACCGAACTGCCCGGGCGGGATTTCACCAGGCAAGGCCAAGCTCGGGATAATGCCTGCGGCAAGTTTCAAACAGGGCTGTGTCGGAGTCGTTTCCCGCTCCGGCACTTTGACTTATGAGATTGCCAGTCATACCGCAGAGTTTGGTCAGTCGACAGTTATAGGGATTGGCGGCGACCCGGTAATCGGCACGAATTTTATTGACTGCCTGGAGATGTTCGAGCAGGACCCGGAAACAAAGGCAATTGTGATGGTGGGCGAAATTGGTGGCACTGACGAAGAGCGGGCCGCCGAGTTTGTGAAGGAAAGGGTTAAGAAACCTGTGCTCGGGTTCATTGCTGGCCAGACCGCGCCACCGGGTAAACGGATGGGACATGCCGGTGCGATTATCTCCGGAGGTTCGGGAACCGCTGAGGGAAAGGTCAAGGCCCTTGAAGCGGCCGGAATCGAAGTTGTTTACGAACCCGAGGAAGTGGCTGAAAAGCTTAAGGAGAAACTAACCGATTTATAGATTGACTTAAGTTTGGGGTGAGTGGGAGAGTTTTTCGAGTCCAAGTTCGTATCCTTTTTCCATAGCCACGAGGTTTGTTTTGATAAACCGGTCCGGGACCATACCGGGCAGGGCCTTGCGCAAGGCTTCTTGGGGCACGATTTTGGTTACAGCGTCCATAAACCCCAGCATTACCATATTGGCAAATATCCGGTTACCCATTTCTTCGCCTATGCGGGTGGCGAGCACGGTATACTGTCGGATTTTCTTCCGGGGCGGGTGGGGCCGGACAAGGTCTTTTTCAATCAGCAGGATGCCGTCTTCCTTCAAGTTGTGTTCGAACTTGTCATATGCTTCCTGAGACATCGTTACCAAAATGTCAGGTTGGGTCAGATAAGGGTAAAGGATTCTCTGCTCAGAAACGATAAGCTGAGCTGAGCAGGCACCACCGCGGGCTTCAGGTCCGAAGCTCTGGGTCAAAGTGGCGTGCTTGTTGTCAAATATTGATGCTGCCCTGCCTAGAACTAACCCCATCCGAATGATGCCCTGGCCTCCGAAACCGGAAAACTTAATCTCCATTTTTCCCTTGCATCGGTCCCTGATATGGAACATAACGGTCGCCTAAGGCCTCGCTCAGGGACTTTGTCATGGTATCTGAGTAGGTTGGCTTTTCCTTGTCCACGAATTTGCCGACGATGAGCCGGCCCTGAAATGTGATGTCGCATTTTCGAGTATTGATGCCATTTCTGATTTCTGAGTTTTCATGGTAGTACTTCAGCAGGTCAAGACCGTCTCCCAACCGGTTGCGCCGTGCATAGACCGTGGAACAGGGCGAGATGACCTCGATGAAGCTGAATCCCTTGTGGTGTAATGCTTCAAGGATTGAATTGGTCAGATGTCTGACATGGAGGGCGGTCCAGCGTGCTACATAGGTTGCGCCACATGAGTCAACAAGGAAAGGAACATTGAACGGGTGTTCGAAACTTCCGTAAGGCGCAGTAGTCATGCGGGCCTTTTCCGGAGTAGTGGGGCCAAATTGACCACCAGTCATCGCATAGTTAAAGTTGTTGATACCGATGACGGTTAAATCTATATTGCGCCGAGCGGCATGGATTAAATGGTTTCCTCCGATGGCTATCAGGTCACCGTCGCCAGAAAACAGCACTACTTTGAGTTTGGGGTTGGCCAGCTTGAGCCCGGTTGCAAAGGGTATGGCCCGGCCATGGGTGGTATGGAAAGAGTCCAGGTTTACATAACCAGCGGCCCTGCCAGAACAACCGATACCGGAGACAACCGCGATGTTCTGGCGGGGGATACCGCTCTTTTTGATTGCGTGGAGCATGCAATTGAGTGCGGTGCCGAGCCCGCAAGTCGGGCACCAGATATGGGGAATCCTGTCCATACGGAGATAATCCTCAAGCGGATGGTGTTCATTTCGGTCCAGAAACGGGGTTCCAAGTCTGCTCATCTGGCTCCTTCAATGATTGCCTTGAGTATATCATTCGGGTCATGAACCCAGCCACCATAGTGGGGAACCAGTTTTGTCTTGCACATACCTTTGGCACAACGCTCAAGCGCAAGATAGACTTGGCCCTGGTTGATTTCGGGCATCACCAGGCATTTTGTCTTTTTCGCCAGTTCGACGATGCGCTTTTCTGGAAACGGCCAGACTGTAATGAGCCTCAAGGAACCGACTTTGACGCCTTTTTTACGGGCATCGGCAATAGCCTTGGTAGCGACCCGGTAACTGATGCCATAGGAAACTACTATCACATCGGCATCCTCGGTTTCTTCTTCTTTGAGAATGATGATTTTATCAGCGTTGTCCTTAATCTTCCGAACCAGCCGTCCGACGCATTGTTTCTGACATGCGGGGTTGATAACCGGGTAGCCACGCTGGTCATGGGTGAGACCGGTGATGTGAAACCGGTAATCATCGCCGGTTTTGACCATCGGCGGGACACCATCCTTTGCCGGCACATAGGGTCGATACTTTTCTTTTGCACCTCGGTACCAGCGCCGGTGTTGCACTTTGATTTTGCCGAGCGCGGGAACAACCACCTTTTCGGTCATATGGCCAACGCACTCATCCATCATCAACAGTACTGGAACCCGGTATTTTTCCGAGAGGTTAAAGCAGGTAATGGTTAAATCGAAGCATTCCTGAGGCGAAGACGGGGAAAGTGCAATAATTTCATAATCTCCATGCGAACCCCAACGTGCCTGCATCATGTCTTGCTGGCCGGTGAGTGTCGGAAGGCCGGTTGACGGACCACCTCGCTGAACATTTACGACAATGCAAGGGGTTTCGGTCATAGCACCCAGGCCGATGTTTTCCTGCATAAGAGAAAATCCAGGGCCGGATGTGACGGTCATCGATTTGGTTCCGGCCCAGGCCGCCCCCAGTATCGCGGCCATGGAGCCCAGTTCATCTTCCATCTGGACAAAGACGCCACCGATCAGAGGGAACCGGAGGGCGATTCGTTCTGCTACCTCAGTTGATGGAGTTATCGGGTAGCCGGCAAAAAAGCGGCAGCCGACCGCAATTGCGCCTTCAGCACAGGCAAAGTCACCGTCCCAGTAATGAGCACCGGTCAGAACCGCAGGGGTGTTACTTTTCACTGGTGACCTTCTGTTGTTTTTCAGGTTCTTCTACAGGTGTGCTCCAGATTGCAAAATCCGGGCAGATCGTTTCGCACAAACCGCAGTTTACACACGCTTCGGGGTGAACTACTGTTGGCGGATGGTATCCTTTACGGTTAAAGTGGGTTGAAACCTCCAGCACTTGGCGTGGGCAGTAGGTAATGCAGAAACCGCATCCCTTGCAGCGGTCGATAACAATATGAACCTCGCCATGGGGTGGCTTGACTCGGTCTGTATCCAGCGGCTTACGCCAGTATTTCATCTCAATAATGAAGGCAGCAATTATATGCCACAAAAATCAAGCGTCAAGTTCAGGGTTGGATGCAATATTGTTGCCACAAAAGCCGGTTCTTTTTCGGTTCAGACCAGCACGACTTTGTAGAATACCCTGGTTTCCTAAAGGATGTCTTGACAATTGTGTCTGGTTTGTTACAACTTCCGGCTTGTGAGCGAAAATAATCTCAAGTTTCTAGAAACCGTTGCTTCGGACCGCGGGGCGATGAAGTTGGCAATCGAGGCCGCTTGGGAAGGGATAAAGAAAGGGCAGTCTCCCTTTGGAAGTTGCATCGTGAAGAACGGTCGGGTTCTGGCTTGCGCACATAACGGGGTTTGGGAATCAACTAATCCTACTTCTCATTCCGAGATGAATGCAATTCAGGGGGCTTGCCGCATGCTTGGGACGATCGACCTCTCTGGGTGTGTGCTTTTTGCAACCTGCGAACCGTGTCCGATGTGCTATTCGGCTGCACACTGGGCAAGAATTTCCAAGATTGTTTTCGGTGCAAAAATCAAAGATGCTCAACTGGCTGGGTTCAATGAAATGGAAATTCCGGCCGAGCGGATGAAAGAAATGTCGGAAGATAAAATTGAGTTTGTTTCCGGCTTCATGGAAAAGGAATGCCGGAGGCTTTTCTCAACTTGGTACGAGCTGGGTAAAGGCAAACCATATTGATTTCTGGAGGAGTGGCTGGTGAAGAAGTTTCTGCGTGAGAAGCCAGTTGATTTGACTACGTCGGCAGGCCATCATTTCACAATCATCAGGCATTTCTGCAAAGGTTGCAGGATTTGTGTTGAGTTTTGCCCGACCGGAACCCTGGATTTGGATGAGGAATTCAAGGTTACCGTCGCGCATCCGGAAAAGTGCATCGGCTGCCGGCGGTGTGAATTGATGTGCCCCGATTTAGCGATATATGTGAAGAAAGCGTTAAGGAAACAGACAGCCAAGAAATAGGATATGGCGGTTCAGCTTTTGTCCGGTAACGAGGCTTGTGCCATCGGTGCGTTGCGGGCCGGAGTGAAGTTTTTTGCTGGGTATCCGATAACCCCTTCAACAGAGATTGCCGAGTACCTGTCAAGGAAGCTGCCCAAAATTGGTGGGACCTTTGTCCAGATGGAGGACGAGATTGGCTCAATCTGCTGCATGAACGGCGCTACCGCAGCGGGACTCAAAGCGATGACCGCAACATCAGGTCCTGGTTTTTCCCTGATGCAGGAAGGTATCGGCTATTCGGCGATGACAGAACTTCCCTGCATTATTGTGAATGTAATGCGCGGTGGGCCGGCGACCGGTTCGCCAACTAGGTCTTCCCAGAGCGATGTAATGCAGGCAAGGCATGGCACGCATGGTGACCATCCGATTGTTACTCTTTGTCCCTGGAATGTGAAGGAATGTTTTGACCTGACCGTTGAGGCGGTAAATGTTTCAGAACGGCTGCGTATCCCGGTGATTGTTCTGGCGGATGAAATTACTGGCCATATGCGTGAGACGGTTGAATTGCCCGAAAAGCCGCTGCTCTGGCACCCGACCAATCCACGCAAGCCACGGGACCAGTACTTCCATTATGATGACAGTAACAACTACGATTCTAATATTGCAAGTTTTGGTGAGGGTTACAGGATTCACCTTACAGGTCTTGTTCATCGTAAGGATGGTTTTCCCACCAATGACCCGGAAATAATTAAGTGGAATATGGACAGATTGCGTAAGAAACTGGAGGATAACGAGTCCTGGCTCTGGGATGTAACCTTTGAGGACCTGGGTTCAGAAACGATAATTGTATGCTATGGCAGCACGGCCCGGTCTGCTATGGAGGCAAAACGACAGTATGAGCGCAAAACCGGCCGCAGGGTCGGAATCCTAAGACTCAGGATGATATGGCCTTTTCCCCAGCAGCGGCTCGTTTCACTTCTCAAGAGCGCACGCAGGGTGATTGTGCCGGAGATGAATCAGGGCCAGTTGAACCGTTCGATTGAACGGACAGTGAGCCCGGATGTCCCGGTTATATCGGTCCTGAGGTATGACGGTGAGACCTTGACACCAGAAGCAATAATAGAGGCGCTGTGATGGACAAGTTTTTGGATTTCTTCCGCTTGGATGAGCGTTTTCCCCATATGCTTTGTCCTGGGTGTGGCGTCGGCATTGCGATGGCCACTATGGTTAGGGCTTTTATAGAGCTTGGAATCAATCAAGACAAATTATGTGTAGTTTCAGGGATAGGCTGCTCTGGCCGGGTAGCCGGATACCTTGACTGCGATACTTTTCACACTTTGCACGGCAGGGCGATTCCATCGGCCACTGGTGTCAAGCTGGCCCGTCCAGATATGCATGTGGTAGTGTTCGGGGGCGACGGCGATATTATGGCGATTGGTGGCAACCATTTTATTCACGCTGCGCGCCGCAATATGGACATAACCGTATTTGTGCTGAATAATCGCACTTATGCGATGACCGGGGGGCAATACTCACCCACAACACCAACACATGAACAGGCTGCTACTGCGCCGTATGGCAACTGCGAACGCAGCTTTGATATTTGTTTTATGGCCCGGGCGTCGGGCGCGATGTTTGTCGCAAGGAGCACTACTTATCATGTGGTCCATCTGAAGAAAATGATGGAGCTTGCTTTAGGCAAGACCGGTTTCAGCGTTGTGGAAATCGTATCCCAGTGCCCTACGCTTTATGGAAGATATCAGGGGCTGGGTGATGCAGTGAGCATGCTGAAATGGATTAAGGAACGGTCAATCGATGTCAGTAAGGTTGAGGACCCATGGCATGTGCCGGGTAAGTTTGTTATCGGTGTGCTTCACGACCGTGAGGAGGTAGCTCCTTACACAGAGTTGTATCAGGGTGTGCGCAACGAGGCACGTAAGCAGGAGAGATGTTGAAGACCGAAATCAGACTGGCCGGAACAGGGGGACAGGGTGTAATTCTGGCAAGCATCGTGCTGGCCGAGGCCGCAGGTGTTTATGAAGGTCGGCATGTGGTTCAGACCCAGAGCTATGGCCCGGAAGCCCGCGGTGGGGCATCAAAAGCAGATGTTATTATTTCTGACGAACCGATACTGTTTCCTAAAAGCCGACGGCTGGATGTGCTCGTTTGCCTGAGCCAGCAGGCGGCAGATAAGTATTTTGACGACCTGAAAGTACGTGGAATAGCAATCATTGACCGGTTCTATGTCCGTGAATGCCCAAGAGAAGGAACAATCTGCCTGCCACTTTCCGAGACTGCGCGGAACGAACTGGGACGAGAACTCTTCACCAATATTGTTACGCTTGGGGCATTCGCCCAAGTGACCCGGTTGGTTAAGCTTCACTCTCTGGAAAAGGCAATTGCTGAACGCGTGCCGCTTCATACACTGGAAATGAACCAGCAAGCATTGACTGTAGGCTGGAAACTGGCTGCGAATCCGCTGTGAGCAAGAAAGAACCGACGATTCAGGCCAGGGTTAAGGAACTACTCAGACCCGGTTTCTTCGGCAAAAAGGTGAGACGGGTGCGTCTGATTCAGACCCACACATCATGGGTCTTCCTCACAGGCGAGTTTGCGTATAAGGTGAAGAAACCGGTTAACTTTGGTTTTCTTGATTACACTACTCTTTCAGCTCGGAAATTCTTCTGTAAGGAGGAATTCCGGCTTAATTGCCAGCTTTCGCCTGACATTTATATTGAGGTAGCAACAGTTACTGAATCGGGCAGTCGGTTGCGGCTTGGCGGAAGAGGCAGGGTTATTGATTACGCACTGAAAATGCGAGAGTTGCCTCAGGCTTCGATTATGACTGAGCGACTGAAACGGGACGGGGTGACCTTCAAGCATATTGATGAAATCGCCCGGACTATTAGTAAATTTCACGACCATGCCGAAAGTGGACGCGAAATTTCCCGGTATGGAAGTTTCGAGATAATCAAACTCAACTGGGATGAGAATTTTGCCCAGACTATTGAGTTTCGCGGCAAGACAATTACTTATCGGGCATTTGACGAAATCAAAGCGGCAGTGGAGCGGTTCATTAAGGAGAAACGGTATCTTTTCCGGTACCGGCGGGAAAGGGGTTATGTGCGCAAGTGTCACGGTGACCTCCACTCAAGAAATATCTTTACTGGTGACCGGGTTCACATCTTCGACTGCATCGAATTCAACCCCCGTTTTTCCTGCTCGGATGTTGCCTCGGAAATCGCTTTCATGGTAATGGACCTGGAATACTTCGGCCGCAAAGATTTGGCCGATTTCTTTGTCGAACGGTATCTGGTTTATTCCAAGGATGTTGGTCTATTACGACTGTTGAATTTCTATAAATGCTATCGTGCATATGTTCGGGGTAAGGTAACGAGCTTCAATCTGAATGACCCTGGGATTCAAAAGAAAGCTAAGAGCGAAGCAAAGATTATAGCTCAAAAATATTTCAAATTATCCAAGCGATATGCCAGTCAGCTTCAGTCTGTTCCTAAACTAGTGGTTATGGTTGGACTACCAGGCACAGGCAAGACCTATTTGGCCCGGCGTCTTGCAAGTCACTTTGATGCGTTTCATCTTATGAGCGATTCGATTCGCAAGCAGCTTTTAGGGATTCCGGTCGGAACCCACAAGTTCGAAGGACCAGGCAAGGGTATCTATACCCGCAATGTCAGTAAGAAAACTTATGCGGAAATGATACGTCGTGCAAGGGTATTTCTTTCAGCCGGTCACAATGTGGTGCTTGACGCTACATTCCTACATGAAGATTCGCGACAGACTGCCAGGGCTTTGGCCAAGCGTATTGGTGTGCCGATTCTTTTTGTGTATGCCTACTGTCCCGAGCGAACCGTGATTGCACGGATGCGACGCCGGGTCAAGGAGCACAGTTTTTCTGATGCTGACATTGAGGTTTACCGGGCGATGAAAAGCCGATTCACGCCGCCGAAGGCCGACAAGAACTTGGTGCGGATTGATACCAGACAGCCTATCGGCACTTCCTTGGGCAAGATTGAGCGCACACTACTTCATTTCTGATGCCCACTTGGGTTTAGCTCCGGTTGGAACCGAGAGGCGTTTAGTTGCTTTTCTGGAGACAATTCGATGTAAGGCCGATTCACTTTTTATTCTTGGAGACCTTTTCGACTTTTGGTTTGAGTATGGTCGAACAATACCCAGATATGGTTCCAGGGTTCTTGCGGAAATTTACCGGCTCAAGGAATTCGGGGTGCGAATCGTCTATCTCTCCGGTAATCACGACTTTCGATTTCAGGGGTTCTTTCGTAGCGAGGTCGGAATAAGGACAGGACATATTGTGGAGGAGACGATAGATGAGCAGCGGATATGGATGAGCCACGGTGATGAGTTAGACCAGCGGTTGGTTTCGGTCCTTTTTCGGCGGCTGATGAGGAGTCGGGCGGGCGAGATTGCTCACTCAATGGTACCATCTGGCTTGAGAGCCGAGCTTGCGGTCTGGGCCGCGACTATCAGCAGAGCAAGGGGACAGGACGAGTATCTGTGCCAAGAGATGGTGAGGTTTGCCGCGGGCAAGCTTGGTAAGGGATTTGACATCGTTGTGATGGGCCATGTTCACCTGCCGGTATTGCAGGAGTTTGAGAATGGAGTTTATCTGAATACCGGTGACTGGCTGACCCATTTCTCATATGGGGTTATCCGGAATGGGGCAGTTTCACTTGAGTATTTCCGGGGATAAATTTTTGGGGTTAGCACAGATTTTTACCATATATCCGCCACATTGAGGACCAGTAGTTCCTGCCTTTTCTTAATTCTGGAACGATGTTTCGAACAGCTTGTCGCAATTGCCGTTCCCAAATGACCGGATAATTAAGCACTACCGTCCGGTGCTTGCCCACACCGCGAGCCAGAATCGTCGGCAGGATATCGGAGAAATTCCGGGGCCGGTTAAACAGATTCACGGTTGTTGACCGATACCAGCCTTTTCCTTCCCTGATGATTCCATGATATACGATATGCACCGGAATACCTCTGATTTGGAACCCGTATCGGTTAACCCAATTTTTCCGCTGAGGAATTAGCCTGGACCAAACCCAGCCCGGGTGTTCGCAGAAGATGGTTTTCTCTCCCAGGCTGAGGAAATGGCTGAAGATGTTGTCCATCCGCTGTGGCCTCGGGCCTATGATTTTTTCAGGCA
>DFBN01000132.1:11718-12207 GCA_002366635.1 Caldifarciminota bacterium UBA3079
GAACAACTGCCGGGTGAATCTGGTGGCGATGCCGGTGTTCTGGTAATTTTTGTCAACTCTCATGCCGTAGAGCCAAGCATCTTGGCGATTCGGATAGAGCACGCCGCAAAATGCGACAATCCTGCCTCGCTGACGCCAAACCCAGCAGCCGCCCGGCTGTTTCTCTAAGGTATGCCATTTGATAATGTCTTTGACATAATCGAACCACTTCAGGTGGTTGGCGAATTGTTTCACCTCATTAAAGAACTTGGGTTGATAAGGTTCCATTGGCATAGTTTTCTCTTCGATTGTACGGTTTCCATTATACTGCACCGGCTCATATGTCCAGCGGGGCAGAGAAGAGGCGGACCACCGACTTGACCTCCAGTGAAACAGACTGTATCCTCTGCAATGGTGCGCCATCGATCTGGCAAACGAAAGGTGTAATGGCACGCAAATCCCGCAAACAAAACCGTAGGTTAAAAACCCGGACCAGACTTGCAAAACCGA
>DFBN01000076.1 GCA_002366635.1 Caldifarciminota bacterium UBA3079
AGGCGTTTTCGATTTCGTCTTCGGAAAGGTATTTCATCCGCGCAATTTTGTTTCGGATTTTCATGCGTTCTATTGATGCGATGTCAGCGCCACGGCTGAGGGCCTGGCAGGTCTGGGTGTGAAAGTAGAGTATTGCGCGCAGCATCAGGGCCTGCTTTTTCATGGTTGTATAGGTATCAATTTCGTGAAAGGCATTCTGGTGGAGAAAATCTTCCCGAATGCTGCGGCATGTTTCTAGGAGCATGCGGTCAATGGGTGATAATGAATCCCGCCCAATTAGCCGAACGATTTCTTCAAGTTCGGCTTCTTTCCCTAGTAGTGTCATTGCCTCATGCCAATCTTCTGAAAATTCTTCAGAGGTCTGCTTTGCAATGTCTTTTTGTAGCGCATCACTGTAAAGCGAGTATGAGTTTAACCAGGATATTGCCGGGAAGTGGCGTTTGAATGCGAGCTTTTCTTCAAGGGACCAGAATACTTTCACTACCCTGAGTGTGGCCTGGACTACCGGGTCGTTAAGGTCACCTCCGGGCGGCGATACCGAACCCACTACCGTCAATGCCCCTTCGATATCCTTACCATCTCCTCCATTGCCAAGACATACAACCCGTCCGGCCCTTTCGTAGAACTGGGCGATTCTTGAGGCCAGATACGCAGGATAACCTTCTTCACCAGGCATTTCTTCAAGCCTACCTGAGATTTCGCGCATGGCTTCGGCCCAGCGGGATGTCGAATCTGCTTGTAGTGCTACCGAATATCCCATGTCTCGGTAGTATTCGGCCATGGTAATACCGGTGTATACCGATGCTTCGCGGCCGGCTACCGGCATGTTGGATGTGTTAGCGATAAGAATCGTTCGCTTCATCAGCGGCACATCTGTTTTCGGGTCGCGTAATTTGGGAAACTCCATCAAAACATCGGTCATCTCATTCCCACGCTCTCCACATCCGACAAACACGATAACCTGGGCACTAGACCATTTGGCAAACTGGTGCTGTATCACCGTCTTGCCAGAACCAAAAGGCCCGGGAACGCAGGCCGTTCCGCCTTCGGCAATCGGGAAAAAAGTATCAATCACTCGCGTCCCGGTGACCAATTGCCGGACCATCGCAAGCTTACGACGAAAAGGCCTTGGCCTTCGCACCGGCCAGCGTTGGATCATGTTAAGCTTTTGAGGTCCTTTTTCGGTTTCGATCACCGCAACTGTCTGTTCGACCGTGAATTCGCCTTCTTTGATGTGAATCACTTGCCCCCTGATTCCAGGCGGAACCATAATTTTGTGGGTTATCAGGACTGTTTCCACGGTTTCACCGATGACATCGCCCGGCCCGACCGTGTCCCCCTTTTTTCGCACCGGCTTGAAATGCCAGCGACGATTGCGGTCAAGCGCCGGTGCCTCGACACCACGACCGATGAACTCGCCGGTCTCCTGCCGAATAACCTCCAACGGCCGCTGAACCCCATCATAAATTCCCCCGATAACTCCTGGTCCGAGCTCCACGGTCAACGGATGATACGAAAGATACACCGGGTCACCGGGTCCAACCCCATCGGTTTCTTCATAGACTTGTATTGATGCCTGGTCTCCGTTGAGGTTGATGATTTCACCAATTAGTCGCTGGTCGCTTACTTTCACTACATCGAACATCCGTGAACCGGTCATCCCCTCAGCTACCACAAGTGGACCAGATACTTTCGTAATCTTGCCAATCCTTGCGGATTTGTCGGTGTCGTTCCTACGCATCTAGCGCTCCCTGGGCCCGAATATGTCAGCACCAACCGCACGCCTGACAATTGCTTTGAGCCGGGTAATACCACCTTTTCCCGCGCCAGTCGGTAAAGCGACAATGCAAGGAACCGCTGTTCTCCGAGCACGCTCCAGCACCGGCTCAAGATATCGAGACAACTCTTCAGTAAAGAATATTACCCGGTATCCTTCATCTACCAGCCGCTGCACTTGTTTCCCCGCATCTGGTTCGGCCTGAACCGGAAAGACGGCGAGTCCGGCCGCCCGGAACGCGGATATGATTTCCGGGTTACCGACTACGGCGATATGGCTGGTCTGAATTCTCAATTCTTCCAATCCGCTCAGTCGACATAAGCGACCAATTCTTTCTGCTCCTCTCTCGGCATGCCGGCTTTCTTGGCTGCATATATTTGACGCAAGTTGGTAAGCTCATTCTCCCGGAACAGATAGTAACTCACAAGTGGCTCGTAACCGAAGGTCGCATAGCGGGTCTGGCGCAGATAACTCAGTTCCATTTCCCGACTCAACCGTTCCATCCGCACCAACGAACCCCGGGTCACAGCGTATCCGGCGCCGTTCTCAATAAGCCGTCGATAAAGGGAAAAACAGAACCGCGTCACAACGGCATCCCAATTCTCTTTCAGTAACGATGCCAAAAAAGAAACCGCAATGCTGCCGCCCGGCAAGAAAGCTCGGTCCAGAAGGGCTTGGGCCTTTCCCAAAACACGAACCCGAATAAAGGTGCGTAGATTCTCAATATCCGCGTGCAGTAAAAATAAGCCGGTCAGGAAAGGACTCCTGCTGGCAAGTTCCAATGCCATTTCCTGCTCCAGTTGGTCAAGCCTGAAATCCAACAACGCTGGGTCGTGTTCTTTCTCATAATCCCTTAAAACCGATGTAATTACATTACGTACCTGAACAGGTTTGGCCCTCGGTCTCTCTTCAGCCAAATCAGATAGTGCTTCATTGTTCCAGTTCCCTTGGTGGAATTGTCTGGTCAAATCGGGTTTTATGTCAGCGACCCGCTCTTTCAGGACAGTCTTGAGGTTACAGATATCAGCACCCAGCCTGAAGATATTTAGCACCCAAGGGTTAATGCAGTACTCAGTCAGAAACGAAAAGTTGTCCGAACCAGCAGAAATAAATACCTTTTCCAAGTTCACTCCAGCGTCCCTTTCGCCCAAAAAGCGACCATAAACCGTATCGGTCAAAACCGTCCGCATACCGGATAAGTCACTGACCTGAATCAGTCGGTCATAACGGCCGCGGTCCAGAAGCGTCGTTTCCAAAAAACGGACCCGACCGACCGCAAAGCCATACTTAGTACTTCCTGACCATTTCATGCTCAAGGCGGTAACTATAAACTGGTCTTTGCTAATTGTCAATATACCATTTCGTTTTGGTAAGTGGTACAATACGGAATTGTAAAATAATATGTAATACGGGTATCTATTTATAGTAAGATACCTATTAGTAAAACGGTATTGATGTAAATTTCCTTTATAAATTATTATTATTATATTTATTCTATCTGTTGTTGTTGTGTCTGTGGAAAGTGTGGATGGAGCGGGAATCGCTTTGGGCAGAACGACACTAGGCTTTAATGTTTGGGGATAACCGGTGAGCCAAACTGTGACTTGATGCACCCTTTTGGTTTATCTACAGTCTTGGTCACCGGTTTATCCCCGTCTTATCCTGGAAGCGAGCTTCTCGAGGCGGGCGGCAAAAGACACATCTTGTGTCTTGAGTCGCTCAACCTTGTTGATGGCATGCATGACCGTTGTGTGGTCTTTACCGCCAAAACAGAAGCCGATCTCCTTCAGGGAAGGACTTAACATTTTTCGTAACAAGTACATCGCCACTTGGCGTGCCAAGGCTAATTGTTTCGTACGTCGGGTCCCTTTAATTTCTATGACCGTGACGCCGAACTGCTCAGCGACCGTGGATATGATACTGTTTTGGTCAAGCGGTTCTGGGAAAGCGACGAGCCCTTTCAGTGCTTCCTCTGCGACCTCAACGGTTATAGGCTTGCTGTTAAGTGAGGCCAGAGCAAAGAGCCGTATTAAACAACCCTCAAGTTCACGCACGCTGGATTTGACCCGAACCGCAATGTAATAAGCAACATCTTGAGGCAGTACTCTTTCCTCAAGTGCGGCTTTCTGTTTAAGAATAGCTATTCTTGTTTCGATATCCGGTGGTTGGATGTCAACTACCAGTCCTGAGCCGAGTCTTGACACGAGCCGGTCCTGAAGTGTTGGAATTTCCTTGGGTGGTCTGTCGCTGGTGAAGACAACTTGGCTGCTTGCATCGTGGAGATGATTAAAGATATGAAATACCTCTTCCTGTAGTCTTTCTTTCCCCACAAGGTAGTGGATATCATCCAGGAGCAGAAGGTCGAGACTGCGGTATTTGCTTTTGAACTCAAGTCGGGTGTTTTTCTCGATGGCTTGGATAAGTTCAAGAAAAAGGGTCTCGGCAGCGACATAATAGACCTTGATGTTTCTATGCAGACTCAGTGCGTGGTTACCTATTGCCTGAATAAGGTGAGTTTTGCCCAGACCTACGCCTCCGTAAACGAAAAGTGGGTTATAGGTTGTCCCCAAATGTTCTGCTACGTTGCGGGATGCTGCACATGCCAGACGGTTGGACTCGCCTACGATGAAGTTTGTAAAGGTATATCTCGCCTGAAGACGGTATCCTTCAGGCCTGACTACGGGTCCGAGGAATCTGTTCCGGCGTTGCAGGTTTGCTGCATCCGCAACATCGCGGGGCCGGAATGACACCGTGAGTTCGCGACCAGTGAGGCTACGCAGGGCAGACCCAATTTCACCAGAGTAGTGCTGCCCTATCCATTCGGCAAAGAATGAATTGGGAACCCGAACTTCAATTACTTCCTTTTTGAGGGTTGAACCTTTTGTGGGTGCAAACCAAGTTTCGAAACCTTCATGGGACACGCGCATTTTCAGGCATTTTAACACTTCAGCCCATAACTCTGCGGCGTCGTTCTTGGTGTCCCTGGAGTTTGTATCCAAGCGTCTATCTGCCACAGCCATCTGCCACCCCTTTCTGCCGTTTGTCTCAGTACAATCTACAACTTATCCACAAAGTTATCCACTTTAGCAACGAACCTAACGCTAAGGCATAATAAAAGTTATACCCCGCGCTAAAAGGCCGTCCACAATTTTATCTAGACTATGTTACCTGGACAATAATAAACAAACCGGAGTTGGTGTCAAGCGAACAGGTTCACTTTTAGGAAATTTCTCAGTTAGTCCTACTGCAAGTGCCTGTCCGAGGCTGATACCACCATCGTTGACCGGGACCAGTTGATTGTGAACAACCCGGTAACCTTGGCGCGTGAGCGCAACCGAAATACCGTGCCGTAGCAGGTCGTTCTGAAAGGAACCGCCCGAGAGGAGAATGGTATCAGCTTTGCACTTTCTTGCTAAGTAACGGGTCAGGGTAACAGCGGCCTGAACAATTGTGTTATGGAATCGGGCTGCAATAATGTCCTTTTTGGTATTTGTCAGTGTATCTGATACAACAGCGGCCAATATAGGTTCTGGAGCGATAAGACAAGGACTGGTTTTTGCTAAAACCATAGATGCCTTAAAATAGTGACCCTGTTCATTGGACCTGGCAGCCGCCTCCAGTGCTATTGCCGCTTCGCCTTCAAAGGTCGCTTCCCGGCAGATACCGGCTATGCCGGCAACCGCGTCGAACAACCGACCCAAACTTGATGTCGGAACAGAACGACCGGCATTGAGCATCGCCTGCACCGGGCCGGCGTACTTTTCAAGCCCTAGTCCACGCGGGACCGAACCCATTGTCTGAATCAGATAAGCGGCAGCTACCCTGCCCGGGTTTGCCACGATGTTGCCAGGTTCGGTTAATTGCAGGTATTTCAAGTGACCGACCCGATGCCAGTTGAGGTCAGGCTCGACCAGGAAGAATTCACACCCCCAGATTGCGCGGTCGGTCCCATAACCGGTGCCGTCAAAGGCAAGACCAAGCGCAGGGCCTTTGACCCCGTGTTCTGCTATTACCGATACGCAGTGGGCATAATGGTGCTGGACACGGAAGAGCGGCAGGTGCCATTTTACGCTCAGCCGCTCGGCCAGCCTGGTTGACAGATAGTCTGGGTGAAGGTCACAGGCGATGCGTTCGGGCTTGATTTTCGTCCAGGCAAAATACCTTTCCAATGTATCAAGAAAGAAGCGCTCTGCGCGCCGCGATTCCAACCTACCAATGTAAGGGCTCAAGAAAACCTCGCCGGCACTTGCTAGGGCAAAACAGTTTCTGGGTTCTCCACCAAAAGCCAGAACGGATTGTTTCACGTGAAACAGTTGGTTGAGGAATAAGGGTTGAGGGACATAACCGCGTGCGCGTCGCACCATTAACGGTGTTTTACCAGCCAATACTACCGAATCGTCACATCGGTTAGCAATTGGCCGGTTATGGGTTAAGACTAGGTCAATACCACCGAGTTCGGCGAGCAGTTCTGAATCGTGTGCAGTTATCGGGTTGCCCGGGTTGTTTGCGCTTGTCATTACCAGGACAGGTGGGTGTTTTTGAAGCCTTCTTATCGCCCGCAAGAGCACGATGTGTAGTGGAGTGTAAGGAAGCATTACCCCATACCGGCTGTTTTTGGGGGCAATAGCCGGTGATATGTGGATAGTAGGTGATGCCTTTTTGGATAATAAGACAACCGGTGTTGCCGGTGATGTAAGGAGCACTTTGTCATTCTGTCCTATTCGGCAAAAGCGGCGGGCTGCACTCGTATTTTCGCACATCAGCGCTAGTGGCTTACTAGGTCTTGCTTTGCGTCGCCGCAGGCGCCGGACCGCCGCATCGTTCAAGGCGTCGCATGCAAGCTGAAAACCACCTAAGCTCTTGACTGCGACTATTTTACCTTTATCAATAGCCTGGGCTGCTTTTTCGATCGGGTTTCCAGAAAGTGGTTTACCGCTTGGCCCCAGGAGCAGGAGTTCTGGTCCGCAGCGCGGACATGCGTTGGGCTGGGCGTGGAAACGACGGTCCAGAGGGTCATGGTATTCTTTTGCACAGTCCGGGCACATCTGGAAACTGCGCATTGTTGTTCTTGGCCGGTCATAAGGCAATCCTTTGATAATGGTATAACGCGGGCCACATTGGGTGCAATTGATAAAAGGATAAAGGAAACGGCGGTCTTTCGGGTTAAGAAGCTCTTTGCGGCAGTCTGCGCATACCGCAAGGTCGGGTAGGACATCGACTCCGGCACCGCCTTTGGTGCTACTTTTGATGATTCTGAAGCTGGTAAAGGTCCGAACTCGGACCTGTCTGACCTTAAAATATGTGATTCTGGCCAGAGGGGGTGGATTTGTTCTGAGTCGGGCAGCGAATTCCCGGGATTTTCCCCCCTGTGCGATGATTTCGACCCCTTTTGAGGAATTCGCTACTGTTCCGTTAATTCCCATTGATTTTGCCAAGCGGTACACATAAGGTCTGAACCCAAGACCTTGCACTTGACCACGAATAAGCAATTTCAGGCTGGGCACGAATAAATAGAAGCTAAGTTTCCTAAATACGAAGCTTTAGCGCGCTTGACTTACTTTGATTAGCCTTCTTTAGTCTTCTCGATTTCTTCTGTTTCTCCTGTAGGCGGTTTGGCCTCAGGTTTTGGTTTTGGAACAACAGGTTCAATCAGTTCTTCTTCGTCCTCTGGGGTCTCGAGGATATTTTTGTCGTCCTTTTTCTTTGCCAGCACCGCGTAGGCCAATGTATTACCAGAATACCAGACTGACAAACCATAAGCCATGACAACAAGGGCAACTATGTAAAAGCATATCCCGACAAGGAGCGCACCTACATCTACACCCCAGTTGACCGAAGTATATTCAGAGGGCATGTATATCTGAGGCAAGCCGAAGGCCTTTGTGCAGAACATGAAAGAAGCCCGCAAAGGTTCGGGCCACCATCCTGGCAAGTGGACCTTGAAGTAAAATGCGGCATTTGACATCACATCAACCATTTTGGTTCCCATGAATATTTTAAGAACGAAATATCCGATTCTGCCCGCAGCACTGGAGGCGAGGCCCAAGAGGAATGAACCGAATTTGGTCAGGAACGCGACAATTACCAAGTACCATACAAGTCGGGCCGGTTGCTCGTTGACGCAGGAGAATACTTCAAATATGGTATCGAAAGTATCGTTTTTGGTAGTGCCGACAATGCTTGGTCCGATGAGCAGGCTGAATAGAAGGACGATGAGCAGATAGACGATGAACAATGAAGCTGCAAAAGCAGGTAGTGCCATGAGGGCGACGAATATCTCGCCGAAATAAGGAATGGCACCAAGTAGGCTTAAGATAAGTCCGGCTACTACGATTAAGGCGACGAAACCGATTATCAGAAGGGGACTTACAAGTGTTGAAGAAATGTGTTTGAAAGCGAACCTGAATGCCTCTTTTGACTCATAGAATTCATCCCCACGTAGTTGTTCATAGACTACCTTGGAAACCGCACTGCCGGCAATGAGCACACTGCACAGGGAAAATATGATACCGATTGCATAAATTATCCAGGCGAACCAGGGAAAGGGATAGAACGAAGGTTGAGGAAATGGCAGCAGTCGGAAATTTTCCCAGACCGTCAGAAAGTCGTTGCCTGAAACGATGTAGGCCAAGTATGTCAATAAAGAGTAGCCTACGAACCCGACCAGAAGGCCGAGGAACATCATCCACACTTTCTTGGCCGAGAAACCAAGCCGGAGCGCGCGGAAGACATCCTTGTAGTTAAAATGAAGTTTTGTCATATATAAACTCCTTTCGTCAAGCGGATCAACATATAACCGATGCTCAAGACGGTCATTAGCGGAACAGGTTTTTGGCAATCCACAGTATCAGGACAATCAGCCCGGCCATTACTCCAAGAACCACCCACTTCAGGGGCAGTCGGTAGTGGCGTTCCGGGAACAGGTGACGTCGGAATTGGACCATTTATAGATATGTTAAAAGCGGATGAACAGAAACCCCTTTCAGGCGATAGAAATTGAGAATAAACTTCAATGTATTTTATCCTAGCGGTTTCCGTCCTTTTGTCAAGAGCATCGGGCTATCTATTTTTCTGTTATTATACGCAGCCGTTCCGGACTGGACAGGTTGCCGTAGAAATAAATACCAGCGGGCAGGTCTTGACCGTTTTGTTTTTTGCCGTTCCAGCGAAGCGGAATTGCCCACATTGCTGAGTTTGGGCGCGGTCCAGGATACCGAAAATAACAATGCCAGATACGCGCCTAGCTTGGCCAACTGTTCATAAGAACGCATCTGTTTATCATATGCAGGCGTGAGGAAATGTCAACTTTATGGGGAATCAGTCCGAATCCAGACGAGCTCGCTGATGCCGGCCACGCTTTCGCCAATCGCAATTCCCGGGTGTCAAACCACAGCGAAAGTGTCATACTGAAAGCACAGCGAAAGTGTCATAGGGATCTTTCGCTGTCCTGCGCTGTGGTTTCGGTTTGTCGGGCAGCCGGATGAGCGGGATGGCGCCGGCTCGTTCGTGCCGGACATGGACCGAGCCGTCAAACCACTCCTGGACCATGACCTTGGTGCCAGCAACGCAGACGCTACGGGTGTTGGGTTTGAGCTGATAGGCGTGCCCTTTGTAGTTAATGGTGTTATCGTTGGTAACCTTTCGGAAGGTCTTTGCGCACAGGACGGCCCGTAGGTCCAGGCCCGCAGGAACCGGTCTGAACGCGGGCTTGGCGTTGGCGGGTCGGCGGCCGCAGTTGCCATGGACGACGCCTTTTGCGCCCAAGGCACGAACCCGGGCCTTGAGACGGAAGACTTGGCGTGTAGAGAGCCGAAGCATCTCGGCTGCGGCGCGGGCCGTCAGGCCCGAGAGCGTTCTCTCGATGACTCTTAATCTTACCATTTCACGCTCCTTAAGTAATAATAAATCATGCATGCATCGAACATACTCTGAAAGCTCAAACTTGTCATCAGTCTAATGTTGTCAAGCATGACATTTTCCCTGTGCCATTACCCTATGACATTATCGCTTTGCTTTCACAGGTGTAATGTACGCACTTGACTCAGTTGTAGCGATGCTTATAATGCGACAAAATGAAAATACCCTTACAGGGAAGATAGCCGTGGTAGAGAAGTCTTCTATTGAACGGCCATGCTTTTCACTTTCAGGGGACGGGTCAGTAAGTAAACCGCCGCAGTTGAGCTAACGACCAACTGGGTGGTGTAGAACATCAAGGAGATAGGATGAAATCTGCAGCGACAGCCATTGTAGTCGTCGCCAGCCTTATTCTTGGCGTGCACTCAGCCAACGCTGGAGTCGGGCTGTGTGTGAAACCGGGAATGTTGGTCAACGGCGCCCATCTGGGGTACAAAACCGGCAATTTGTTTGCGGGTTTGGGGCTGGAATTCGCCAGCGTATCAGTTGGGTCGAAAACAACCCACAAATATGAGGATACCACATATACTTACAGCTCCAAAGCATGTGTTAACGTTTTCCTGCCCTAGCTTGCGGCCAAGATTTTCTTTGGTGGCAATGAAATGGAAATGGGGGGTATCAATCAAGGAGGAACCGCAAAGCCGTATCTCGGGCTGAACGCTTTCTACTCAGTGGCCACGGCAAGTATCACTACCACTGCCGGTGATTCCACTTACAGTGACACCACCTCGGCCAGACAGCTCAGAGAAACTCTAGGGGGAAACTTCGGAGGCACAGCGGCTTTGGGAGGTGAGTACTACTTTTCCCAGAATTTCTCAGTGAGCGGAGAATTTGGAGTTAGGCTCCTTTTTGGCGGGCAAAAAAGCGAAGACGAAGGCTACGAATACTCGTACCTGTATGAAAACAATCTTGGACTCGGGGTTACCTACACCTCAGCAGGTTTGAACTTTTACTTCTAGTCAGGTCCTATAAGCCGGGGTCTGATATCGGACCTGTTGACAAACGGTGATGCTACACATATTTCTTGGAATTAAGGGGGAGTTAAGGGGACACAATACCTAACTATTGACATTCTGTCACCGGCGGGTAATCTTGCTCGTGGTAAGATTGGCTCGATTGGAGATTGGCGAGA
>DFBN01000018.1 GCA_002366635.1 Caldifarciminota bacterium UBA3079
ATCAGTTTGCCGTCTGGATGGTATTCCAAAATAACGCAGCGGGTGGAATCCCCAGACCTGCCTGTGCCGGTCGCTACTATATTGCCGAATACATCCAGCACGATATCACCGGCCCGGTCTGGTTCGCCCGAGTCGTATACCCTTGTCCAGAGTGTTTCGCCTTTCGGGTTCAGTCTGGCAAGCAGGATATCCGGGTTCTCCGCAGTCCCTGTCTGTCCTATCAGGACAGGCCCACCTTTTTTGTCAACGGCCAGACGTGTGGCTTCGTCTATCGGGCCGAAATCGTAGTTTTTGGACCAGATAGTTTTACCTTCAGTGTCCAGAAACACCACGAGCATATCTTGTTTGTCTTTTTCCCGGACTGTGCCGCATATGAAAATTCCTTTGTCAGTTAGGGCAATACCTTTGGCTTGGCTGGCATTGCCCATCGCGATTGCCCGCTGCCAGATAACGCTGCCTTCAGGCGAGTATTTGACCACCACGCACATTTGATGACCTTGTATTTTACAACTGCCGGCCACAAATGCTTCTCCATGCGGATTCATTACCACATCTCCGGCAATATTGCTCTCCCCTTGAGAAAAGTTTCTGCGCCAAAGAAGCCGGCCGTGTTTGCTTATGGCTTGAATTACCCAGGCAGTTCGGCTCTGGTTTGTAGTTTTCGTGCCGACCACTACGAGTTTCGTTCTGTCGGCCGCAAGTCCGGCGGCAATTTCGCCGGCACCGCAGTCAATAGTCCGTTGCCAGACAACTGGCCCGCTACCGCAGTTCATAAGCAAGACAAGTAAGACGAGCCCGGAAATCGGCATCAATTCGGTTCTCTTCATAAACACTCCTTTCCTTAACTATCTTGGCGGACAGAAAAAATATGGTTTATGCCATCCTGATTTCAGGATATGCCCCCAGACGCCGGAGTCAACTGCGGTCCGATTTGGACATTCATTGATAATGGGATATAATCCTGATTGCCTTATGGATATAGATTGGATTAAAATCCGGAAGCCAGGAATCCTTAAACCCTGCCGAAAGCAGCCAGCTGATTTTAGGAAAGAAAGTTAATGCAGGACTGCGTTTTTGGCATTTCCGGACTGCGCGGGGTCGTAGGAAATGGGTTCACTGCTGAAGTTGTTACAAAAGTAGCAGCGGTTTTCGGAAATTTCATCGGCCCGGGGATTATTGCGGTGGGCCGCGATACCCGGCCGTCGGGTGTGGCCTTTCTATCCGCGACCGCAGCAGGGCTTATGTCTGCAGGGTGCGTTGTGGAGGACTTAGGCATATGCCCTACGCCTACTGTGCTGCATCATGTGCGCTTGAAGGGAAGGGACGGCGCTGTTGTTGTTACTGCAAGCCATAACCCCAAGGCGTGGAATGGAATGAAATTCGTAGGACCGGATGGTCTTTTTCTTTCTCCTGTGGAGTTTGAACGTTTCCGGAATTCTGCCGAGCGTGGAAAGGTCAGTCGGGCGGATTGGAGAAGTATTGGGGAGTTGCGCCGGTATCAGGGTGCAGTGGATGACCATATCAGTGCGATTACTGAGAATGAATTGTTTTCAGATGTCCGAAACAGGACTTCCGGTATTCGGGTCGGTGTTGATGCAGTGAATGGTGCGGCGTCTGAGGCTGCAATCGGGTTGATTCGTAAAATGGGGGCCGAACCGGTTGAGTTGAACTGTCGGACTGACCGGGCACTTCTTTTGAATGGTTTCCCAAGGGCAACCGAGCCCAGGGCTTGTAATCTCACTGACTTATCAAACCTGGTCAGAACAGAAAAACTGGATTTTGGGGTGGCGTTTGACCCGGATGGTGACCGAACGAGCTTTGTCGACGAGACCGGTGAACCTCTGGGTGAGGAGAAAAGTATCTGTCTGGCTTGCTTGTATGTGCTTCCTCGGCGCAAAGGGTCGGTTGTTGTAAATCTTTCTACGACCCGTGCGGTAGAGGATATTTGTTCTCGTCTTTCAGTAAAGGTCGAGCGGTCAGCCGTGGGTGAGGCATCGGTTGTGTCCCGGATGAAAGAAATAGGTGCAGTATTGGGCGGTGAGGGTAATGGGGGCGTGATTTTGCCCGAGGTTAATTTCACCAGGGACGGACTTGTGGCGCTCGGATGTGTGCTTGGGCTCCTCGGTTCCAGAAACATAGGTCTTTCAGGGTTGCGCAAAGAGATTCCTGAATACCGGATGGTGAAGAGCGTGCTGGATTTAAGTCGGCCGGAGTTTGATGCAAGGCGAAAGCGTCTGCTCGAGGAATTCAGTAACGCGAGGGTCGACAACCAGGATGGGGTGAAACTGGAAGGGGTAGGTTACTGGGTTCATGTCCGTCCTTCTAATACAGAACCCGTTGTGCGTCTCATCGCTGAAACAGACGGGAAAATCAGAGCAGAGGATATCGTCGAGCGGGCAAAGGGTGCATTGAAAGGGATGTAATATGTGCGGAATCGTGGGGTATATCGGCGGGAGGAATGTTTCCAATGTTGTGATGGTAGGGTTGGAAAGGCTGGAGTATCGTGGTTACGATTCATGTGGAATTGCAACGGTCAATGGCGGGCTGAAAATCCGCAAGACCGCGGGAAGGCTCCAGCAGCTCAAGGAACTCCTCGCGCGTGACCCGATAAACGGCAAGTGCGGCATCGGCCATACGCGCTGGGCCACCCACGGCAAGGTAACCGATGAAAACGCCCATCCTTTCACCGATTGCACGCGAACCATCGCACTTGTTCATAACGGGATTGTCGAGAACTATCGTGAGCTGCGCGAACGCCTGATTAAAGCCGGTCACCATTTCGTTTCCAATACCGATACCGAAGTGATTGTTCATCTCCTCGAATCTTATTATAAACGGGACCTCTTAAGCGCGATCCGCAAGACCACGGCCGAACTTAAAGGAACTTATTCCCTTACCATCATCTCGGGAAAGGAACCGGACAGGCTTTATGCGGTGAAAACCGGGAGCCCACTGGTTATCGGGGCGGGACACGATGAGTTCATTGTCGCATCTGATGCCCCGGCACTTATTGGCATCGCCCGGAAGATGTTACCGCTTCGTGACCGGGAAATCGCAGTTTTATCCCGAGATAGCGTTTCTGTTTTTGATTTCAACGGGAAAAGGGTCGTGCGGCCTTTCACTAGGATGGAGCTCAAACAGAAGGCTGTTTCCAAAGGCCGATACCCGCATTTCATGCGGAAGGAGATATTTGAGCAGCCAAAGGTCATTGAGGAAAATATCGAAAGGCGGCTCAAGGGAAATAGCATCCTCTTGGACCCCGAGTTTCTTTTTTATCCGGATGAGGTAGAAGAAATTGAACGGATTGTTATCCAGGGATGCGGGACATCTTACCATGCGGGTCTTATCGGCCGTTACTATTTTGAGAAGTTCTGCCGGATTCCGGTTTCAGTAGAAATCAGTTCGGAGCTGAGGACTTCGGAATTTGTTTACAACGGGCATACCTTTATGCTGCCCATCAGCCAGTCGGGTGAAACCGCGGATACCCTGGCCGCACTGCGGGAAGCGGCGAACCGGGGTATTAAGTCTTTGGCCGTGCTCAATGTCCGGCGTTCTTCGATTGACCGGGAGGCGAATTCATCTGTTTACATCCATGCCGGTCCGGAAATCGGTGTAGCTTCAACCAAGACCTATACCGCACAGATTTTTACATTGCTGGCACTTGCCCTCGCTTTCGCCCGCATCCGCAAAACCCTGCCCAATGGCCAGCATGATGAAATCGTTCGCAATCTCCAGCGGCTTCCCGGGCAGATGAAGGAAGTCTTGGAACTTGACCGCAAGATAAAGGAAACCGCCAGCCATCTTTCTTTTGCGCGCGACTTCCTTTTCTTGGGCCGGGGGGTAAATTACCCTTCCGCGCTTGAGGGTGCGCTTAAACTCAAGGAAATCTCCTATGTGCACGCAACCGGATATCCTGCGGGTGAGATGAAACATGGCCCCATATCCCTGATAACAGGAGAGGTCCCGGTAATCGGCATTGCCCCGCACGATTCGGTATATAGTAAAATGGTCTCAAACCTGGCCGAGGCCAAGGCGCGCGGTGGAAAGATAATCGCTATCGGCACTCAAGGAGACAAGGAACTGGCCGAGCTCGCAGAATCGGTGCTTTACATTCCCGAAGCCCCGGAATACCTCTCACCGCTATTGGTAGCGTTGCCGCTTCAGCTTCTGGCCTATCATATGGCGGTGCTGCACGGATGCGATGTAGACAAGCCACGCAATCTAGCTAAGAGCGTTACAGTAGAATAGCCAAAAGCCCAAGAATCAACGCCCGGGCAGAATAATAAGCTTCTTGGTAACCGTGAACCCGTCGGCATCAAAATGCACCAGATAAATACCCGAACTTAATAACCCGAGGTCGAGATGGACCTGACCGGTGCGGGCAAGGGAGAGAACTCGTGTGTTTATTATGCGACCGGTAACATCGTAGATACTCAGGTTCGCGTGTCCGGGTTCAGGCAGGCTGTAGCGCAATGTTGCAAACCTATTTCTAAGCGGATTCGGACAAATCTGAAATCTGAAATCCGAAATCTGAAATCCTTGTCCGGCCATCACCCGGTTGGGCATCGGCTTCCGGGGCAGAAACAGAGTATGGCAGAGTGGATATCCCCAGAATTCAAGAGTTTTGTTGCCTTTGAGTGCATATAGGGATAGGGCATCACCTACAGCTACCATGTCGGCCCCGGCTTTCACCCGTTTCTTCCGACCCGTGGAGCCGTTCGTCGGCACCGTATCCAACTCCTGCCAAGTATTGGTTGAAACATCACATCTGAAAAACTGCTGGGTATTGCCGCCTTTGAGCGCATAGATACAGCCGTCATACCAGGCACCAGAGCCGCCGTCCTTGGACTTCTTCTTCTTGATTCTGCCGCCATGCAGACCATAAAGCGGCATGCCTTTCAACGCCTTTGTGTACCAGGTATCGCTGCGAAGGTCGAATTTGAACATGTAGTGAAAAAGGAACGGAGCAGTCTTGTTATAGTATTTCGCCTGATGCGCATACAGGGCATTCTCGTGGTCATAGACAAGGAAAGACCCTTTATTATATCTGTCCCTTGTGCCCCAAGGCACATTCGGCAGCGTCTCCCAATGCCCGGAAGTTACATTGTAACGGTAGAACTCTGTTTTGTATCCTTTAAGCAAGTATACATAGCCGGTGTCGTTTTTGACTACATATACCAAGTCGGTGCCACCTTTTACCTTTTTCCTTTTCGGGCCTTCTGGCACATTTTCCAACCGGGCCCAACTGTCTTTTGTGATGTCATAACGCCAGAAGCCAAAAGTATTGTTACCCTTGGTCATATAGACATAGTTGTTGCCGTCGCATATGCCTTTGCAGCCCTTCTTGGGTGGTTTAACTCTTCCTTCCTCCATCACGGGAATCGATTCAAGCTGAGCCCAGGTATTGGTCGAAGGGTTATAGGAATAAAAGTCAGTAGTTTTGTTACCTTTGGCAGCGTATATCTGACCATTGCCCTCATTGAATGCAAGCCAGCCACCCCATTTTACCGGCTTGCCAGAAGGCGTCATCGGCATGGATTTAAGCTCATGCCAGTTCGCATGGACACTGAATGTTCTTTTGAAGATATCATTGTCCGGGTTATTGTCATTGACCATGTAAGTGCTGCATTTCACAACCCAGGTTCCGGTGACAGAAAGGGTGCAGGCCGGAAAAGCAGTTACCATAGTATCATTGCCCGGCCCGAGCCCGGCTACATCAACCTTTTCTGTATAAACCCGGCTGTTATAGGTGGTCGGGTCTTCGATTATGGTCCAGGCCTCGAAATTTGCAGGAACAGTTCCGAAGTTGCGCCAGAATGCGGCCGGAATGACTATGCTGCGGATTTCATAACTGCCGATGGGCCTGACAATCGACCTCACTCCGACATCGGAAATAAGGCGTTTCACTGTCAGCAGACCCTGGGCCGAGTCGTTCTTTGCATTCAAATCACCGGAAAGCACAGTGAATGACTCTAATTGATAAGAACCAGGGGGCGTTGCTGTCCAGGGGCTGAATCCACACACAGTCGAATCACCCGGGTTAAGTGTCAGCCAGACACTGTCTTCATACACCTGGTCAGTTCCCATGCCCAGTACGCGTTCAGAATTGCCCTGGCTTGAAAACTGGGA
>DFBN01000106.1:0-229 GCA_002366635.1 Caldifarciminota bacterium UBA3079
GTAGACAGCCGGTAGAAACCCGGGCCAGGCGAGCCTCCAGAGTGTTCCCAGATTATTACAACCCTACCGCTCTGCTTGGACGCAGTTATGTGCTGATTGGGAAAACAGGGGGCTGGCTGGGACCCGGGGATGTCAAAAGGCTCTGACCATGTGCTCCAATCAGGGCAGCGGCTGTGAAACAGGCCATCACGGCTCGCATCGTCAATCATCGCCAGATGGACCGTACCAA
>DFBN01000106.1:348-10097 GCA_002366635.1 Caldifarciminota bacterium UBA3079
CGCAACCATCGGTGTAATTGGAGAACCATAGTGGCATGAAATCACCGGCACGCTTCTTATGGGGTCCAAATCAATTGAACCGTATCCGACCCGTTCGGTAAACACATTGATTCCTGACTGCATATAGTCCGGGTCAATCCAGTTCCACTCTCCTGTGTTGTTATCAAAGAAGTTGTAGCGGGCGTTCCGGTCTGGAAAGGTAGTCTGGGTACTGGCGCTGTAAATCCAGGCAACGTGGATTCCGTGGTCAGGGTCGAAGTACATCATCCGCTGAATCCCGGAGCAGGGGTTTGAGAAATCATAAGTGGTCCCGCCAATGGTATCAATGGTTCCGACCACAAAACCAGTTGCTATTGCCGGGCAAACTAGGGTCAGTACGGCAACCGCCGCAAAAAGGAACGGTAAGGTAAACTTCATTACAACCTCCATGGCCTCCACAGAAGCCGTTTCAGCTTAGTCCCTGACTGGCGTTTGTCAACCTAAAATGCCATTTGACTGAACCGGAAAACAGACTAGTATGCTTTATCAGATGAGAATCCTTGGCTTCATGGAGACATCGCTTGTTGACTGGGATGGCCATATCGTCTCGGTTATCTTTTTGGGCGGATGCAATTTCCGCTGTCCGTTCTGCCACAATTACAAGCTTGCCCATAACGACCCGAAGTTCCCGGAAATACCCTGGAATGAAATCAGTCCGGTGCTCAAACGCAAGAAATCATGGCTCGATGGTGTCTGCATTACCGGCGGCGAACCGATGATGCACCCGGAAATCTTTTCCTTGTGCCAGGATATCAAAGAGCAGGGCATCGGAGTCAAAATGGATACAAATGGTTATTATCCTTATCCACTCAAAAGGCTCATCGAACAGAAACTCTGCGATTTTGTGGCAATGGATGTCAAGGCACCATTAAATGAGAAGTATTCTCAAGCAGTCGGCCGCAAGCTGGACCTGGCACCTATCCGCCGTTCAATCCAGTTGCTGATGGAATCAGGCATTGGTTATGAATTCCGCTCAACCTTGGTCCCAGGGCTCATCGACCCGGAAGACATCCCGAAAATCGGGAAAGCAGTCAAGGGTGCAAAACTTTTTACTTTCCAGCACTACAATCCGAAAGATGCACCAACCAAGGTTTACAAAGAAAAGGGAAGCTATTCCAGAACTCAAGCCGAGGAAATGGCAGAACGACTCAAACCTTTTGTCAAAGAGGTCAAGCTGCGTGGCAAGTTTCTCTGAAACACAAACCCGAACACATCCTCAAACCCTTTAGCAACCTCATTTCTGACTATTGAATCATCGGTTTTCCCACCCTCCTGGTTCACAGATGTCATCTGCACCTGCATACCGCACGGGTTCATGAGCCCGAACCACGAAAGGTCGGTTCTGACATTGAGTGCAAAGCCGTGAAATGTCACCATGCGCCGAACCGCAACACCGATTGATGCAATCTTGCGTTTCTCAACCCAGATACCGATATAGCCCGGTTCCACATGTGCCTGAACACCTAGATTCGCAAGTGCGCATATTAGTGATTCTTCAACCATTTCCATAAACCTGCGGATTCCAACAAGACCCAGTTCGAGCCGATAAATCGGGTAGCCCACAAGCTGTCCCGGGCCGTGAAAGGTAATATCGCCACCCCGTTCAATCCGATAAACTTTCATGCCACGGTGCTTGAGTTCTTCATCTGAGAGAAGAAGATTAGACCTTTTACCATGCTTGCCCAAAGTCACAACCGGCGGGTGCTCAAGCAGCAGTAGCACATCTGGAATCTCATTTCTTATCCGCATCTCCCATAAACGGTGCTGGAGTTTGAGTGCGGCCCCATAATCCACCAAGCCCAGCTTAATCAGAAAGGCAATATCGCGCCTATCGGGTTCTCTACTTGTTGACAATATGGATAGCCCGGCCGTGAATCGCTCGGGCGGCCTCAAACAGAAGTTCACTCATCGTCGGATGGGGATGAACTACCTTGCCAATCTGCTCAGCAGTGAGACCCAATTCCACCGCAACCGCAGCTTCTGCTATCAGTGCTTCTGCCTGGGGCCCCACTATGCCTACACCTAGAATCCGGTCGGTCTTTTCCTCCACTACTATTTTGCAGAACCCTTCATTTCTTCCCAGAGTCAAAGAACGGCCGGCCGCACTCAATGGCACCCGGCTTACTTTTATCTTCAAACCCTGTTTTCTTGCCAGTTCTGCGGTCCAACCCACAGATGCTATTTCAGGGTCAGTATAAACACAAAAAGGAACCGCCCGGAAATTCCATTCCTTTCCGGTCTCGCCAATGATTTCAGCAAGAGCAATCCCTTCGGCCATCGCCTTATGAGCCACTAAAGCACCGCCTTTCACATCTCCAATCGCATAAATATTCGGGACACTTGTCCGATATGAACCATTGACTTTGATAAAACCCTGTTTGTCGGTCTGGACACCTGCCTTGTGAAGATTCAATTCCTGGGTCAACGGCTCGCGACCCACCGCAACCAGAACCTGCTCCGTTTCCAGAATCTGCTCGCTTCCGCCACCGGTATAGCGTACATACAAATGCGGTTCTTTGACGATTTCCCGAACCTTGGCGCCAAACTGGAATTCAATACCTTCACGCCGCAGCTGTCGCTCAACAACCGATGCCAAATCCGAATCAGTCCCGGGCAGCACCTGATTCATAAGCTCCAGCACGATAACTTTGCAACCCAAACGGCTGAAAACAGTAGCAAACTCCAGACCGATAGCCCCGGCCCCGATAATCGCTATTCGCTTCGGCAGAGTGGTAAGATTAAGTGCCTCTTTGGAACTGATAACCTTATGCCCGTCCGGTTCTATTCCTGACGGCATTGCCGGTCTGGAACCGGTTGCGATAACAAAATTCCGGGCCGTGAAACTCATTTCACCTGCCTTGGTTCTGACCATAACTTCTTCTGGCCCGGAAAAAACTGCCTGGCCATGAACCAGTTCGACACCATTCGCCTGGAAAAGGTATTCAATTCCACGCACCAGCCGGTCAACAATCCGTGCCTTCCACCCGTGTAAAGAAACAATATCTATATCAGGTGCCTGAAACAGAACCCCGAACCGCCGTGCTTCAGCTGCATTGCGCACAACCGAACCCGCGTGAAGCAAAGCCTTGACCGGAATACAACCCTGATTAAGGCAGATACCTCCCAGGCGCTCACGCTCTACAACAACAACCTGCTTTCCCAGTTGAGCCAGCCTTATCGCCCCAACATATCCGGCCGGGCCGCCACCGATTATCAGAACATCAGGACTTGGCACTACCAGACTGTTCCTTTTATCAATTCAGATGCGATAACCAGACGCTGAATCTGATTGGTGCCTTCATAAATCTGGGTTATTTTCGCATCCCGCATCATCTTTTCAACCGGATAATCCTTCATATATCCATAACCACCGAAAATCTGAACTGCATCGGTAGTAACTTTCATTGCAGCATCTGAAGCCATTACCTTGGCAATCGAAGATATACCGGATACATGCTTCACACCCGCATCAATCGCCCTTGCCGATTCATAAACCAATGCCCTTGCCGACTCAACCTGAATCGCCATATCTGCAAGCATCGTCTGAACCGCTTGAAAGCTTGAAATCGGCGCACCGAACTGAATCCTGGTCTTGGCATATTCAACCGCTTCGTCCAATGCACCCTGTGCGATTCCAACTGCCTGGGCTCCAACACCGGGTCTGGTCCGGTCAAATGTCTTCATTGTATGGATAAATCCATAGCCTTCTTTGCCCCCAATCAGATTCTCGGCCGGGACCTTGCAGTCTTCGAATACCAACTCTGCGGTCTTGGAACTACGGATTCCCATTTTATCCTCGATTTTGCCAAAACTGAAACCCGGTGTCCCGTCCTCGACGATAAATGCGGAAAGCCCGCGCGCGCCGCGCTTCGGATTGGTAGAAACTATCACCGTATATATCTGGGCCACGCTGCCATTGGTAGTGAACTGCTTTGTGCCGTTCAGCACATAATAATCCCCTTCGCGCCGTGCACTGGTTTTGACATTGGCAACATCTGAACCGGCATTTGCCTCGGTTACAGCAAATGCGGCCAATTTACCTGCGGCCAGATCTGGAAGGTATTTCTTTTTCTGCTCTTTAGTTCCTCCAAGGATTATCGGATAAGTGCCGAGCCCGGAAGCAGCGTATCCAAGTGCAGCACCGCTGTCAATCCGGCTCAGCTCTTCTACCACCAAGCACATCTCCATAATCCCGCCGCCGAGCCCATCGTATTCCTCTGGGATATAAACCCCCATCAGTCCGAGGTCTCCAAGTTCTTTCATCAGCTTGTGAGGAAATTCACTTGTTTTGTCTAGCTCGGCCCGGACCGGCTTCATTTTTTCCTGGGCAAAACGCCAGGCCAGCTTACGGATTTCCTGCTGTATTTCAGTCAAAAAGTATTCCATGAATATTTCCTTTTAATTCTGCCCGAGTCGGGTTCTGATATTACCAGCAACACGCTCAAGGCAGTGGTTTATTTCAGCCGCAATCCTGCGGTAGAATTCCAAAGGCCGACCAATCGGGTCCTCAATTGGCCGGTCGCACAGCAACCTGGTCTTTCCGGCAGCATCCGGCACCATTTCAACAACCCTTTCCCGGTGATACTTTTCCATCACCAGAACCAAATCCGCATTGTGCACCATCCCGGGTGTAAGACTCTGGGCCCGGTGAAGACCCAAATCTACACCGAATTCTTCTGCCACTTGCCTTGCACACCCGGTGGCAGGTGCACCTTCAGGCACATCAGTCCCGGCCGAATAAACAAAGACCCGGTCGTTTTCAAACATCTTCTTAAGCAAACCACTCGCTACCGGACTCCGGCACGAATTCCCGGTGCAAACGAACACCACCGAAAAGACGACTTCGGGTCCAAGCCTGACTGTTTCTCCCAGGAGGTTTTCGAGGTCAAGTATTCCTAACTTTCCCCTCCTGTCAACCACAACCGGCCTGCGTGAGAAATCAACCACGGTCGGCCCAGAACCACCTTGGGCAACTATACCGAATTCAAGCTGACTATCGAGTTCCATATTAATTTCTTCAATCTCTTGCTGCGCTGGCACACCGATTCCAACAGGTCTTTGTGCCTTCGCAAGAATTGCCCTTGCCAGGGGCTCAACTGCCAGACCTGCTCCAGCCCACCCTTTTTTCTTGTTGAATATACCGAGGACAGACTTGGCAAGGACCTGCTGGACCCGTTGGCAATACCCGATTTCGGAATCCGGCATCAAATCAACTATCGTTTCGGGTCCGGACACTAACCTGAAACCTGCTCTCATCTTTTTCTGCAGCCATCCTGGACGATAACTCAGAACACAATACCCCCCGAACAACGGCACGGCCCCAGGTCCGGTTTTCAGGAATTTGTCAATACTGCGTGCAATCTCATCAAGCCTCTTCGGGTTTAACCTGATAAGTTTCACAAGAAAAAGGGTTTCAAACCCAGCCGCTCAAGTCCGCGCCGTCCAATATCATGGCGAAAGAACATCCCCTCAAACCGGATTCTGGCCATTGCTTGATATGCCTTTTCCTGTGCCATTTGCAGGTCATTGCCAATACCGGTTACCCCGAGCACCCGGCCACCACTGGTCACAATCTGTTTCCCTTCCAGACGCGTGCCGGCATGAAACACGATACTGTCATCGTCACCTGCGAGGTCGCCTGAAATCACAACCCCTTTCTTATAAGCACCTGGATAACCACCTGATGCTGCAATGACGCAAAGTGCCGACTGACGGAACCAGTCTGCATGCTGGTCTACAAGTTTGCCATTGGCACAGGCAAAGGCCAGCATGGCAAGGTCATTTTTAAGCAAAGGCAGAACCGCCTGGGTTTCAGGGTCTCCAAAACGGCAGTTGAACTCAAGCACATAAGGCCCGTCGCCAGTCAGCATCATCCCGGCATAAATCACGCCACGATAATCAATATTCCTTTTCTGCAATCCTGCAAGCAGCGGCTGAAATACTGTTTTCTCAATCTGGTGTGCCAAATCAGATGTAATCACAGGCGCGGGTGCGTATGCACCCATGCCACCGGTATTAGGCCCTTTGTCCCCATCCAGCAAAGGCTTGTGGTCCTGGGAAGGCAAGAGCATTTCTATATGCTCTCCATCACACAATCCGATGATTGATGCTTCTTCCCCGGTAAGGAAATCTTCAATCACAACAACCCGGCCGGCTGGGCCGAACCGTGCTTCTTTCATTATTTCCCTCAAAACCCTTTCTGCCTCATCCCGTTCCTTTGTGATTATTGCACCTTTGCCCGCGGCAAGACCCGAAGCCTTGATAACAACCGGAAGCTTTCTGGTCCGCAGGTGAGACGCGGCCTTTTCATAGTCATCGAAAATCTCAAAGCTCGCTGTCGGAATACCCTCTTCCTGCATCAGTCGCTTGGCAAATGATTTGTCACCTTCAAGCCGGGCCGCCTGTGCCCCAGGCCCGAAAATTACGAGCCCTTGCTTTCTGAACTCGTCGGCAATGCCTGCAACCAACGGTGCTTCAGGCCCGACAATCGTCAAATCGATTCTTTTCTGGCGCGCAAAATCAGCAAGACCACGAATATCTGCAGGACTCTTCTCTACACATTCGGCTTGCTTTGCAATACCCGCATTACCAGGTGCACAGAAAACCGGCTTGTGATATTGTGCAAGTTTCCAAACCAGAGCATGTTCACGCCCACCACCACCGATAACCAGTATCCTCATTTGCGTAAAAGCCTTTCCAGCCGGGCCTCGCGCAATGCCTCGGCCCAGCTTCCGAAATACCGCACCGCTGCTGCGTGAAGATTGCGATAATGCTGCCTCACAGGAATAGTGGTATCAAGCCTCATCCTTTGAGCATGCAGCCGGCGAATTTCACGCACAATCACTTTCTTAGACCAGTCCTTCTGCCGCTTTACTTTACTGTAATCCAGTCCTGCGGCCTTGACGGCCTTGCGCCACGAACCGAAATACATGGTTGCAGCACCGACCAATCCGCCATAAAGCCTCTCAGCAACACTCACATGAAGTGGCTTGCCGGACTGATGTAATTCCCGGATCCTTTCCGTGATTTTCTTCCGGTTCCAGAAACGCTTCCGCCGGATTTCGCTGTAATCCAGACCCGCGGCCTGAATCGCCGCTTCCCATCCACCGAGGTATTTCCTCGCAGCATAAGCAAGGGCCGGATAGGTTCGGGCAATAAATCCGGAGTTGAGCTGCATTTTCTGCTCATTCAGTCTCCGGATTTCTCTGATGACTTCGTCTCTTGACCAATGCCTATAAGAACGCTTCATCTCGTCCTCCTTTAACCCATTGCGACATGGATGTCGCTCCTCCAGACATGCACCGAACCATTCCGGTAGGAGCGGTTTCCCAACCGCGATTCACGCATCCTTTGGAAATTTACCAGTTTCAACAGGAAATGTCAACATTGTCATCCCCTTGACACATAAACCTCACTCCTTATCATCCCGCAATGAAACCGTTGCTTCTGGAAATCGGCGCTGAAGAAATTCCGTCTTTATTTCTGGAACCGGCTGCGCAAGAACTCCGGTCCCGTATCCGAACGCTCCTGACCGAACACGAAATCAAAACCGGAAGAGGCCAGATTTTCTGGACACCGAGAAGGCTTGCGGTCTTCTTTTCAGAAGTATCTGCACAAAGACCGGGCAGAACGCTCGAAATCCAGGGCCCGCCCAATAAAGTCGCATTCTCTTCAGAAGGCAAACCGACCAAAACCGCAATCGGTTTCAGCCAATCCCATGGCAAAACACCTGAAGACTTATATGTCAAATCCATCCCGAAAGGGAAATATGTTTTCTTAAAAAAGCAATTCCCTCCGCTTGATACCACGGAAATCCTGAAAAAAGGAGTTCCGGAAATCATTTCTAGCCTGCCGTTTCCGAAAACGATGCGCTGGCGCAGCGACAAAACCAGATTTGCCCGACCGATTCGCTGGCTGCTGTGTATGTTTGGGACTGAATCCATCAGGTTCGAATTCGCCGGTCTGACTGCCAGTAACAAAACACACGGCCACCGCGGGTTCGGTGACAAACCGATTGAGATTACAACGCCTGGAGACTACGAGAAACTCCTGCTTGACCACAAAGTAGTCGTGTCCCCCAAGGCTCGACGCCAGAGCATAATGAAAGAAATCGCAGAGATGGCGACTGGAGTCAATGCAATGCCGGTCAAAGACCCTGAACTCATTGAGGAAACGGTCAATACAACCGAATTCCCGGTCCCGATTCTATGTAAGCTGGAATCTGAACACCTGAAACTCCCAAGAGAAGTCTTAATAACCGCGCTCAAGAAACACCAGCGCTGCTTTGCAGTTCAGAACGAGAATAACCAGCTTCTGCCGTATTTTATCGCAGTTGCTGACAATCCTGATTGTGACCGCAAAACCGTTGCCCGCTGGTACGAACGCGCAGCCGAATCCAGACTCAGCGATGCCCGTTTCTTCTTTGATGCCGATATGAAAGTTGGTCTTGAGCCCCTGGTCGAGCAGGAAAAAAAGGTAACCTGGATTGAAAAAACCGGCAGCTATTATGACAAGACCCAGCACCTGCGTGCCTTGTGCAAATACCTTGGGACCCGACTTCCTGAAACCGATTTAACTGTTCTTGACCGCTCGGCGCAGCTTGCAAAAACCGACCTGCTGACCAATATGATTCACGAAAAGGAATACACATCACTTCAAGGGATAATGGGCGGGATTTATGCCCGGATGCTTGGCGAACCAGACTTGGTCGCGGATGCAATTGCAGAACAATACCTGCCAGTAGCAACCGATGGTAAACTACCAGAAACTGTCAACGGTGCAATCCTGAACATCGCCGACAAAATTGACAATATCGTGGCTACTTTTCTTGCCGGTGCAATCCCTACCGGTTCTTTTGACCCTTTTGCGCTCAGGCGTCAGGCCAGTGGCATCCTTGCAATAATCCTCAAGCGGGGGTTTCGGATTGACATCAGCGAGCTCATCCGCTTTGCGCTCAGCCTGTTCGGAAAGAACGGCTCTTGCGCATACAAACTCCGGCTGCTCTTCAAAGAAAGGCTGGAGCCGCTGCTTACCGAAAGAAAAATCCCTTATGATATTGCCCGAGCGGTGCTTGAAACAACCTGGCATCTGCCTTGTCAGGCCCTGGCTTCGGCAAAGGCATTGGTTGAATTCCGTGAGAGCGACGAGTTCCAGCACCTGATAATCGGCCAGAAAAGGGTCGCCAATATCCTCCGTGGTCAGGATGTTTCAGGCCTGCCCGACCCGGGACTCCTCTGCGAGCCGGCTGAAAAGGAACTCTGGAAACAGGCAAATAATATTGAACCCGGGCTTGACAATGCGGTATCTTCACAGGATTTCAAACAGGCGACCCGACTGCTCCTCAGCCTGCGCACCCCGATTGATGCGATGTTCGATAAGGTTCTGGTCATGGCAAAAGACCCGAAAATCCGCACCAACCGATTGCAACTGCTCAATTATGTGCGTTCACTCTTCCGAAAAGTCGCCGACCTTTCCAGCATCGTGCTCCAGGGCGAAAACACCCGGGACTGAAACCCATTGCGCATTTTCTATACGCTTCTGGTCCTTATAGTTGCCTGTGGTGCACCAAAACCTCCAGCACGGCCGGATTTCAAACCCGCCCCTCCAGTATCGTCAGCCAAACCAAACCTGCCGACCGCCAAAATCCGCATCCGTGAAAACTCTATCAATGTTGAAATTGCACGCAAACCAGCAGAGCGCAAACTTGGCCT
>DFBN01000124.1:0-3162 GCA_002366635.1 Caldifarciminota bacterium UBA3079
GGGTGCGGGATTTAATACTATGACGGACCCGAGCACAATCCCCGGTTGCAGATACCTCTCAGCCGTGAGCTATCAGCCAAACTGCTTGACACACACCAGACAAACGGTATTCTCCACTGTGGAGAATAAATGGCCGACAACAAGCTCGACTTCGGCGACAACCCGAATGCCAGGAAAACTGGGAAGTGCCCCGGATCAGTCCGGGAAGTGTCTCCTTACCACGAGGATGTAGCTTTCACGAAATCTGACAAATCAATCAGCCGTGTCAGGCGTTTGTCCAATCCGCACACTTCCACGACGGCCGGCTTATGGACATGGACAACGCCGTCAACGCACCTGTCATCCAGCATCTTGTTCAGACGCGCCGGGTCATATTCGTTAGTGGCCACATAATAAAGCAGGGACTCATGTTGTTGCTGCCGATAAATCCGTTGGTAGGCGGCCTTATAAACTGGACATTCGTTCGTAATGTCGCTCAGTCTGTCATGCCGGACGCTCCATTTGGCCGAAATGATGGCTCGCGGAAGGTCATTCTGGCTTGCAAGCAGGTCAATCCGTGGTGTGGTGCTTCTCCCTGGGAAAGCAATGCCCGGGAACACAGTCGTGGCTTCAACTTCAGTCTTATAGGACACCAGTTCTGAACCGAACTTCTTCAGGATATGTGCCAGTATTCCGACGAAAGCGGTCCCTAATGTATTCTGCCGTTGCATCCCGAGGTAATCCGGTTGTTTCATCAGCATATCGGTCATCTGCGGTACATTGCCGGGTGAGGATGCGATACGCTCTGCTAAGTGCTTTCCAAAAGCTTCTGCCCTGGTCTGCCAAGCCGATGGCTTAGTCCAGGTTCGCGCTCTGACCGGGGACGCTGGACGTAATTTGTCAGCATCAATGATATGGGGCAACTGCTTGAAACCAAACTGACTCACTGGTTCATACCACATGAGTACTTGATAAACCCCTAGCCAGGCGGTTTTAACACTCAGCCCTGACGGATAACGGGCACGTTCAAAACACTTTATGGCATCTGAAACGGTCTGGTCCCGGCTTGGCAGAATATCCTCCTTAAGTGCGTTCAGACTTCAGCAGTCCAATAACATACTCGTCGTACATTCGTTGCTCAATGGTCGAGCCCTTCTTTGATCCGAAGCGGGCTGGCATCATCCGCTTGTTACGGTCCAGAATGCGTCTGGCAACTCCGACGACATCAAAGCCAATTCCCGCAGCAATATCAGCCAAACAGCGGTGGGTCTGAACGTTAAGCCCTCGCATTACCGAGGTTCCGACAACCGCAATTGCGGGTGAATCCCTGTGTAGAACGCGATACATCTCTGCAAAGACCGATTTCATATCTAAGAAGTACTTCCTCAAGACCGCAGCTTTGCTCCTGTCCCGTTCCGCAAGTTCGCTGACTACCGTTTCCGGGCCTTTGGGTAGCGCATCGTATACCTTCTGCCCCACTCGTTCCGAACCAATATAGGTCGCACGCAATCCTGACAAGTCCTTGACCGGCTCGCCCAACCATACCAAAGAGAACTTGTGAGCCCGCATGTAATCTATCGCATTAGCATAGGGTGGAGAAGTGACAATCAAGTCAACCGACTCATCGGGCAAAGGCATCGCGCGGGCATCACCCCTGACTACCGTAGTTCTAGTTCCGTTCACTTTGAGTTTGGAGATGCCGTCGATGTTCTTACGCAACTTGAGCACAAACTGATTAAGCGCATTCTTGGGGACTTTCGTTTTGTCCAGATGCGGCCGAGTATGCGCCAAGTCACGAGCTTGAGAGACCCCACCTGACTTGGTAACGATAATGGACGAGAAGGTCAATTCGAGGAACTGACGGATAGGCCCGTCAGCTATTTCCCGAACAGCAAGAACCAGTGCCATCAGTTCACGCTGGGTTACGGGAAGAAACCAATAGTCAATGAATGCCTTTGTAGATTCATCAAAGCTCTTAGCAATACTCTTCTCAACACCTTTCCTATCGGCTAACAACTCCTTTGCTTGGTGGATAAGTTTAGTCCCGGCACTCTCCAAGCGAGCCGGAGGAACCGGGGTAGTCTTTGCCTTGGTCAAACGGACAGCTAATGGGTCAATGTCAAGCCCAATAGCCTTGCGACCTTCCAGTAGCGCTTCTACCACGGTGGTGCCTGACCCCATCATCGGGTCGAGGACGATGTCACCGGGATTTGTGAGGCCACGGATGAATACCCGCGGTAGCTGGGGCGGAAACTTGGCGGCAAATGCATGCAAGTCATGAGAAGCGTAACCACTGTCCTGGCCGTGGAAATTCAACTCGCCTCCCAACAGCGTGGCTAGTCTTTCCTGCTTGCTCAGAACTTGCCGAACGCGTGTTAGCATCTCAGGCGAAGGCGATGGTAACCTGTTGAAAGCAAAAAGACGGAGCTGTTCTCTTAGTATGCCGACACCGGTTTCACCAGCCGGATAAGAATAGGCTCGGTTCTTACTGTTTTGGCCGCTCTTGAGCGTCGGCATAAAGGCTCCCTGAAGCGCTGTATGTTTGCGTTTTCGTGAAAGAGTGATACAATCTGACTCATGATACTCGGCTATTGAGCGAAGTCAACATTGTCGAAGCCAACAGCTCAACAAAGCATTCGACTGGATGGAAGCTTACTTCAGGAAGTTAAGGGGAAGTTAAGGGGACACAATACCTAACTATTGACATTCTGCGCGGGTCCCGCACTGCCGACTTCTCGTACCCCACCTGCTGAGGTATCTTTGCCCCAGGGATTGAACCGCACCGTGCTCGATCGCCGGAAATGGCGAAATCCCGGATACTATATCTGCATAGGGGTCACTCCGGGGGTCACGATGTGCCTTGGCATGCCCCTGGGGTCCGGCCTTGCGCTTGACTATCCAAAGCGCTGTGATAGTATTCTTAATTATGCTTAAGATTACTCCTTTCCACGACAAACACCTTGCTGCCCATGGCAGAATGGTGGAATTTGCCGGTTACGATATGCCGATTCAGTTCCGTGGCATCATCCCTGAACACAATCGGGTCCGGACTACGGTCGGGGTATTTGATGTTTCCCATATGGGCCGGATTAAAATCCATGGCAAAAATGCCTCATCCTTTATCAATCACATGACCACCAATGATGTCGCTGCCCTTAAAATAAACCAGGCGCAGTATTCGGT
>DFBN01000124.1:3250-5908 GCA_002366635.1 Caldifarciminota bacterium UBA3079
CAGCTTGCGATTCAAGGACCGAAAGCCGAACTTGTAATGCAGCGGATTTGCTCGATAGACCTTTCCCAAATCGGTTTCTACTGGGCACAAACCACCAGCATCGCCGGTATCGATGCATTGATTTCCCGCACCGGTTATACGGGTGAAGACGGTTTCGAGCTTTATTTCCCGGTTGAGCACAGTTCCATGCTCTGGGACACAGTCATGGATACGGGCAAGGAATATGAAATCGAACCGATAGGTCTGGGTGCCCGTGATACCCTGAGAATGGAAATGAAATATTGCCTTTATGGCAATGACATTGACAAGACGACCAATCCGCTTGAAGCAGGTCTTTCGTTTGTCACAAAGCTGGACAAACCGGACGGGTTTATCGGTTCGGATGTCCTTAAGAAAGTAAAGCAGGAAAAGCCGAGCCGCCGCCTGGTCTGTCTTGAACTGGAGAAACACGCAATCGCACGGCCGCATTACAAAATCTACAACCGCGACGAAGAAATCGGTCACATCACCAGCGGCACGATATCGCCGTCCCTTGGTCACGGAATCGCACTGGGTTATGTCAAGCGCGAGCAATCAAAATCCGGAACCGAACTTGCGATAGATATAAGGGGACGCCGGTCCAAGGCAGTAATCGTCAAACCGCCGTTTTACAAACACGGCTCAAGAAAATAAGGAGGTTCTATGGCCAATATCCCCGAGGGTTTGAAATACACTGAAACCCATGAATGGGTAAAAGTCGAAGGCGACACCGTCACTATCGGTATCACCGATTTTGCCCAGTCAGAACTCTCTGACATCGTTTATATCGACCTGACAGCACTCGGAAAACAGGTAAAACAGACAGATACCCTTGGCACTATCGAAGCGGTCAAAGCGGTTACCGACCTTTATGCACCGGTCTCAGGCACGGTCACCGAGTCAAACGGAACTTTGAATGATTCACCGGCAACCGTTAACACCGACCCTTATGGTGCGGGCTGGATTGCCAAAATGAAGCTTTCAAAACCCGAAGAGCTTGAAAAGCTTCTGGATGCTGCCGCTTATGCGGAACTGGCCAGGAAGTCGGAGCATCATTGAAATACACGCCGCACACCCCTGAAGACAAACGACTGATTACGGAACGCATCGGTGTCAGGAATATCGAAGAGCTGTTCTCTGGCATACCGAAGGACATCCGGGTCAAAGGCAAACTCAATCTGCCCGGACCCGCATCAGAACTCGAGATAACCGCAGAACTTGAAAAACTTGCCGCATCAAATAGCCGGCCTATATGTTTTGCCGGTTGCGGTGCTTATGACCATTACCTACCGGCGATTGTTGATACGATTGTTTCCAGACCTGAATTCTACACCGCATATACCCCTTATCAGGCAGAAGTGAGCCAGGGCACGCTCCAGTTCATGTATGAATTCCAGTCCCTTGTCTGCCGGCTCTTTGATATGGAAGTAGCCAATGACTCGATGTACGACTGTGCATCCGCCTTGGCCGAAACCGCACATATGGCACGGGATATCACCCATCGGCAGAAAATCCTTGTCTCGGCCGGAATTAACCCGAATTACCTGGATGTAGTCAAAACCTATGCCCGGGGCCTGAATGTGCCGCTTGGCACGATTCCGCTCAAGAACGGCACTACAGACCTTGCAGTGCTTAAACAAATGCTCGATGACCAGGTTGCCGCAATAATGGTTCAGCACCCGAATTTCTTCGGCACCATTGAACCGATGAATGAAATCAGCCGACTGGTCCATGCAAAAAACGGTCTGCTCATCGTTTCGGTTGACCCGCTATCCCTGGGCCTGCTCAATCCCCCTGGAAAATACGATGCCGATATTGCGGTTGGCGAAGGACAAAGTCTGGGTATTCCGTTGAGCTTTGGCGGGCCTTATCTCGGACTACTTACCACCAGAAAACGATTTATCAGAAAGATGCCGGGCCGGCTTGTAGCACGCACTATCGATAGCAACGGTAAAAAAGGTTATGTGCTTGCACTCCAGACAAGGGAACAGCATATCCGCCGCGAGCGTGCGACATCCAATATATGCACGAATCAGGCCCTGTGTGCGCTTGCCGCAACTGTTTATCTTGCTTACCTGGGACCCAGAGGAATCCGTGCCACAGGTGAACATTGCCTTGCAAAAAGCCATTACCTTGCCAGAAGAATCTCAGAACTGCCCGGGTTTGAACTTAAGAACGAACAACCGTTCTTTAAGGAATTTGCAGTCAGGACGCCGGTGTCTGCCAGCAGCATAATCAATGCCGGTCTAAAAAACAATATTCTGGCCGGGGTTGACTTGGGCCGTTTTTCCCCGGAATGGAAAAACCAAATCCTTGTTGCGGTTACAGAAAAGAGAACCAGGACTGAAATGGATAGATATATAGATTTTCTCAAAAGCGAATTCGGAGGACAGTAATGGAATGCAACATTAAAGAAAACCTATGACCGGTCAATCGAGCGTTTTATCGCCTGTTATAAGAAATGAACACTGAACCAACCTTATTCGAACTTTCAAAGCCTGGCCGCAAGGCATGGACATTGCCAAAGCTCGATGTCCCCGGGATTGACCCGAAGGATTATTTCGGAAATGCCGGCCGGAAAGACAGCCGCCTGCCCGAACTCAGTGAAATCGACATCGCCCGCCACTTTACAAGGCTTTC
>DFBN01000124.1:5962-24858 GCA_002366635.1 Caldifarciminota bacterium UBA3079
CTCTTACCCGAGACAGCGTGTCAGGGCGCATTGCAACTGATGTATGAACTGGGCGAATACCTGAAAGAAATCACCGGTTTTGATGCGATTACGCTCCAGCCCGGTGCTGGTGCACACGGCGAATTGACCGGTATGATGATGGTCAGGAAATACTTTGAGAAAAAGGGTGAAAAGCGCACCCGGGTTCTGGTCCCTGATTCTGCCCATGGCACCAATCCCGCTTCGATAACCCTTGCCGGTTTCAAAGTGGAAAAGATAAACTCTGATGAAAAAGGGCAGATTGACCTGAAAGGACTGGAAAACGCATCCAATCAGACTGTCGCCTGCCTGATGGTTACCAACCCCAACACACTGGGGATATTCGAATCCCGAATCCGGCGCATCTGCGAGATAATGCATTCCAAAGGTGCACTGGTTTATCTGGACGGCGCAAACCTCAACGCATATATGGGAATTCACCGGCCCGGTGATGCCGGATTCGACCTGATGCACATGAACCTGCACAAGACATTTTCTACACCTCATGGCGGCGGCGGACCAGGTGGAGGTCCGGTCGCGGTCAAATCCTGGCTGGAACCGTTCCTTCCCAAACCGGTCATTCGCCATTCTAGCCATTATTGGCTCGATTATGACCGGCCCGATTCAATCGGCAAAGTGCTTGCATTCTCAGGCCACTTCGGGGTATTCGTCAAGGCATGGACCTATATCCGGATGCTGGGACCAGAAGGACTCAGAGATGCGTCCGAATGCGCAGTGCTCAATGCCAATTACATCCGGGCCGGGCTTGAAGGAATTTATGAGTTGCCTTATAAAGGCCACTCATTGCACGAAGTTGTCTTCTCCGGTTCCAATCTCAGGCAATACGGTATCAGGACACTCGATATCGCCAAGGGCCTGCTCGACTACGGTCTTCATGCACCTACCGTGTATTTCCCGCTTATCGTTTCCGAAGCCATGCTGATTGAACCGACCGAAACCGAATCACTCGAATCGCTGGATGATTTCATCAAGGCAATGAAAGAAATCGCCGAACAGGCGAAAACCAATCCGGACCGATTGCACAATGCACCCTTAAAAACCCCGGTGCAGAGGCTGGATGAAGCGCTTGCCTCGCGCAAGCTCGATGTCAATTACGAGGAATCTGTTTGATGTTTGCTTCGGAAATCTCTGAGGAGCGCCGTGAAGAACTGTTTACCAAAATTGCTCAGAAGATTGTTGATATGAGGCTTACGCCAGTGGCAGTCGTGATACTCGAATCCGGAAAGCCGATTTCATTTGTCGGGTCGCAACTGATGGTTTTCCTGCAGCCAATATTTATGGCGGTGTTCCCTTTCCACCAGTACGATGAAATAGCCGCACTCATGGAAGAAAGGCCGAATGTCGAGCTTCTAATCGAGAAAATTGAACAATTGGAGGATGAAAGAACCCATGGAAAAGGAAAGAATCACAAGAATCCTGGCAACTGACTGCGGTTCAACAACCACAAAGGCGATATTGATTGAGAAAAGAGACGGTGAATATCGTCTGGTCGTCCGGGGCGAAGCACCGACAACGGTTGAAGCACCGTTTGAAGACGTCACAAAAGGCGTGCTCAACTCGGTGATGGAAGTAGAAGAGTTATCCAAAGTCAAACTCCTGGACGGAAATACCATCCTCAAACCGAAGCAGTCGGAAAACCAGGGCTCTGATATTTATATATCCACTTCATCTGCAGGCGGCGGGCTCCAGATGATGGTTGCCGGTGTAGTCCTGACCATGACCGCGGAAAGTGCGGCCCGGGCTGCACTCGGTGCCGGCGCTATCGTAATGGATGTAATCGCATCCAATGACGGAAGATTGCCCCATGAAAAGATTGAGCGCATCCGCACACTCAGGCCTGATATGATTCTTCTGTCCGGCGGCATTGACGGCGGCACCATTTCCCATGTAGTCGAACTCTCAGAACTCATCCGTGCGGCCGACCCAAGGCCAAGATTCGGTGTCGGATACAACCTTCCGGTAATCTATGCTGGAAACCGTGACGCCCGCGACCTTGTTCTGAAAACCCTCAAGGACAAAACCGACCTGGTAATCGTTGAAAATATCAGACCGGTGCTCGAGCGTGAAAACCTCCAGCCGGCCCGTCACAAAATCCACGACCTGTTCATGGAGCATGTCATGGCCCATGCACCGGGCTACAAGAAACTGATGAACTGGACCGATGTCCCGATTATGCCCACGCCGGGTGCGGTCGGACTCCTGATTGAAAACATCGGCAAGTCCGAACACATCTCGGTGCTCGGTGTTGACATCGGCGGTGCGACAACCGACATATTCAGCGTTTTCCAGAATATCTTCAACCGTACCGTATCGGCAAACCTTGGCATGTCATATTCCATATCAAATGTCCTGGCAGAAGCCGGCGAAGAAAACATCATGCGCTGGATTCCGTTCAAGATTCCTACTGCCGAAGTGCGCAACAGAATCCGGAACAAAATGATTCGGCCTACAACGATACCGGCAACACTCGAAGAACTCAAACTCGAGCAGGCGATTGCCCGCGAAGCGTTGCGCCTTGCCCTTAAACACCATAAATCGATGGCCGTGGGGCTTAAGGGTGTCCAGCAGGCGCGAACGATTTCCGATGCCTTTTCACAATCCAGAACCGGTGAAACCCTTATCGATATGATGGACCTCAAACTCGTAGTCGGTTCGGGCGGAGCCTTGTCCCATGCGCCGAGAAGGGTCCAGGCCGCGCTGATGCTGATGGATTCATTCCAGCCCCAGGGTGTTACAAAACTCACAGTGGATTCCATCTTCATGATGCCACATCTCGGTGTCCTGACCGAAGTCCATCCCGAAGCGGCCCGTGAAGTATTTGAAAAAGACTGCCTGATTCATCTGGGCACATGCATCGCACCGGTCGGAACCGGCAAACCAGACAACAGATGCGTGCATGTCCGAATCACCAGAAAGAACGGCGAGGAATCGGAAGCCGCAGTCAACCGCGGTGATATCGCGACAATAACATTGCCAGTTGGCGAATCGGCCCACGCGGTAATCCAACCGGAGCGCGGTTTCGATGTCGGTGCCGACTCTGGCAAAGTCTATGAAACAGAAGTCGAAGGCGGGCTTTCGGGTGTAATCATTGACTGCCGCGGAAGGCCTTTGGAACTACCAAAAGACGACAGGAAAAGGGTCGAGGCATTGAACAAATGGTCCAGCCAGCTCAATGCCTATCCCGCCTGACCGCCGATGCACCCAGTTCTTTTCAAAATAGGCAGCTTCGAACTGCACAGTTGGGGTGTGGCTGCTGTAATCTCTTTCCTGTTAGGTATATCTGTTGCGCTCAGAAGGGCACCACGGTTCAAAGTAAAGCCGGATACGATTATGGACCTTGCGGTCATAGTTATGATTTCGGCAATCGTAGGAAGCCGCATTTGGTATGTCGTTTATCACCTGGACGAATTCAGGGGCCACTGGTTTGATACCATAAATCCGTTTCAGCACGGACAAATCGGCATTGCCGGACTATCCATGGTCGGCGGTGTCGTGCTGGCGATTATTGCATCGGTCGCTTATACAAGAATCAAAAAGCTAAGCTTTCTCAGAATAGCCGATGCGGTTGCGCCTTCTTTCCTGCTCGGTGCGGGAATCCAGCGACTCGGCGGATGTTTCCTGAACGGCTGCTGCTTCGGCCGGCCAACAAACAGCTTCCTCGGTATGGTCTTTCCGGCCGAAGGCGTAGCCGGCACATATTTCCCCGGCGTGCACATCTGGCCGACCCAGCTCTTTGCATCGGCCCTAGGATTTGCGGGTTTCGCACTCATCATCTGGCTTGGCCGACGCCACAGCTTTCCAGGGTATACATTCTGGCAGGTATTCGCATATTATTCTCTCGACCGCATATTCGTTGACCAGTTCCGTTATTACGAGCCGCATCAGATTCTATGGACACCAGGACCGCTCACAATAAATGTGAACGATATCGTCCTCGCTATGCTGTTCATTATCTGTATTGTCTTCTGGTTCAGAGGCTGGTCAAAGAGCAAGAAATCTAAACCTGCCTGCTAGACCGGTCTTTCACAAAATCCTGAATTATCCGGAAATGGTCGAACACGACCGCTGATTCTGAAACACCGGAGGGCTCGACAAGCCTGAACCTGAGCGCATCATCGCCCACCTGCGGAGAACCCTTCCCCTGTGCGGAAAACACCACGGAAACACAATGACCACGCGGGTCCCGACCCGGGTCAGAATAAACACGGAACTGCTTCAGTCCTTCAAGCTCAAGCCCGGTTTCCTCCTGCATCTCCCGCCTGACCGCCTGCTCGACGGTCTCGCCATACTCGACAAAACCGCCGGGCAAAGCCCAGCCAACCGGCGCGTTCTTTCGGTAAATCAGAAGGATTCTGCCATTGATAACAATGATGCAGTCAACCGCCAATTTAGGCTGTCGGTGCTTCACTCAGATATTCCTTCAAAGCATCCTGCCATGGCCGCAACACATGGCCGAATCGCTTCCTGAAATTCCGGTTCTCCAGGACCGAAAAACTTGGTCGTGGTGCCGGCCGGTTTATTCTTGCCGTATCAACAGGCACGACCCTGCAATCCGCACCCGTAATCCGCACAACTTCCCCTGCCAGCTCGAACCAGGAACAATAACCAGAATTGGTCAGATGGTATATACCGTATTTATCAGAACGGCTAAGCTCAAGAAGAGGCCGGCACAAATCACGGGCATAAGTAGGCGAACTAACCTGGTCGGCAACCACTTCCAGACTCCTCTTTTTGCCGGCAAGAGTTCTGATTGTGTCAACAAAATTCCGGCCATACCGGCCATAAAGCCCGCTGGTTCGCACGATATAGCTTCGAGAACAACTCTTCCTGACCGCCTTCTCCCCCATCGCCTTGGTCCGTCCATAAACCGACAGCGGATTCGGCTTATCCTTCTCCTTATAAGTACGCTTACTCCGGCCATCGAAAACATAATCAGTGCTCATATACAAAAGCTTGCACCCCGTTTCTGCTGCACCGAGACTTGCGCCCCAGGCCCCCTGAAAATTAACGCTTGCAGCCTTTGACGGGTCCTTCTCGCACCCGTCAACATCGGTCCATGCGGCCAGATGGAAAATGATGTCCGGGCCGACCCGGTGAATCCCGTTAATCGTCTTCTCAACATCGGTAATATCATGCTGGGGCAAATCCCAACTGACAACCTCCTCATGCTCTCGCCTGAGCCAACTGACAAGTTCCCTTCCGAGCATCCCTTTCGCACCGATAACAAGACAACGCATATGCACAATCCTAATCTCCTGAACAAACCAGTCAAGCCTAATCCCGCCGCACTACTCGGCCAACTGCTAAAACTCCTTGTTTTATTCCTGAATCGCTTCCCGAAATCATCCCCGGCATGAAACCAGATTTTTTGCCGGTTTTGACCGAATCGTGAAATCAGGCCAAAGGTTTCAGGCACCCAGGGACAAGTTTATCTTTCCAGCCGGGCGCGGCAGGTTCTGAGTCATGCCGAGAAGGAAGCGAGTCGGTTCAAGGATGAGTTCATTTCTACCGAGTGTCTGCTGCTGGGTATCCTCGGTTTGAAGGACGGCGATGCCCCGGGAATCTTTAAGCATTTCGGGATTAACCGGGACCAGTCATATCAGCACCTCCTTTTGGCTCATAGAGCCTAACCCATTTTTCAGGAGGTTATCAATGGCAGGTTTCAGTATCCAACCGCAGTATAAAAGGCGTTCCTGCCACGCAAAACCCGGAAGAGAACTGGCCGGTCGTGTCTTCTCTTCTTAGCGGCGATTCTGTCGAATGTTTCCTTATCGTCTATCTTATCGGAGTCAATTTCCGTAATCACATCCCCGGCCCGGATATTCCCGTCGTCGGCAGAACTGCCGGGTTCTATGGCCTCAATCACAACCCCGTGTTCTGCATCGGTTCGGGTCCTGTCGGCGTCGGTCAAATCCCGCACGAGCAAACCAAGCCAGTGCTTCCCGAGCGGAGCATGATGGGGCTCAGTGCTGGCCACGGCCCATGCCTTGAGTCCGGCCGATACTTCCCTGACTTTTCCTTTGCGCCACAGCGACAGTCTGACCGAATCGCCGGGTTTGTGTCCGGCAACCCGGTTCTGAAACCAGCGCACCCCTGGAATCGTCTCGCCATCAATAGTCAGGATAATATCACCCGGCTGGATTCCGGCCTCTTCTCCGGACCGGCCCGGAGTGACCGATGCAACCAGCACCCCGTTTTGCTGATTGAATCCGAGTGCCAGGCAAATCGCATCAGTGAGCGGTTGAGTGTTGACCCCGAGGTGCCCGCGGACTACCTTGCCGTATTCGATGAGCTGTTCGGCAACCTTTCTGGCCAGGTTGATTGGGGTGGCAAATCCGATACCGGTGAATTCCTCCCTAGACCCTCTCCTGAAACTGCTCACCCCGATTACCCGGCCAAGAATGTCTATCAGTGGCCCACCTGAGTTTCCCGGGTTTATGAGTGCGTCGGTTTGGATAAACTCCTGGAAGTCAGGCCCGGATGATTTGGCCAGACCCCAGCGGCTGAGCCCGCTGATTACACCGACCGTCGCTGTACCTTCGAGCCCGAACGGGTTGCCGACCGCGGCCACCCACTGACCAATCCTGAGGCTATCAGAATTGCCCAGTTCGGCTGCAACCGACGGCTTCTCCGGCCCGACCTGCAATACCGCCAGGTCAGTTACCGGGTCCCTGCCTACAACTTTAACATCTCCTCCCTCGTATCGGGTTCCATCCTGGAGCTCGACCACTATTCTTTCGTATCCCGAAACTATATGATTACAGGTAAGAATGTGCCCGCTGGTATCCAGAACAAATCCGCTGCCGGAATAACGCACCTGGACTATCGGAAAATGGCCCGCAGAGGTCTTTGTGCGTCGGCGCAGCTTGTCGGTAACGATACTGACAACCGCGGGCCGCACTTTTGCTACCGCCGGCACAAACCTGCCGGTCTGCGCCTGAGCAAACCCGACTACTGTCAGAAAACTAAGCAAGAACCGCATAAAGAATCCGGTCTTTAATGTCCGGCCCTGGCCGCCTGTCCCAATTTGTACCCCTGCTCCAGGCACTTGATATTGATTGAGGCAAGTTTGGCCTTCTTCTGGAACGCCTTCTTCGCTTCTTTCATGAGGGCATCGAACGGCACGACATCGGTTGCGCCGACATAAGCACCAAGCATTACCATATTCGAGGACTTGGCGCTTCCGACTTCCATTGCTATCTTATTAGCCGTCACATTCACAACCTTTACATCATCGCGCTCAGGTTTGACCGTAATGAGTGAAGTGTTAATAACAGCGACACCACCGGGCCGCATCATCGGGACGAACTTTTCCAAAGACGGCCTGTTCATCACAAACGCATCCCTGGGGTGAGGAATTATGGGCGATGCTATCGGTTCATCCGAAATAATAACCGTGCAATTGGCCGTGCCTCCGCGCATCTCCGGACCATAGGAAGGCAGCCAGACAACTTCTTTCCCGAGCATCATCCCGGTTTGAGCGAGAATCTTACCAGCGAGCATCACCCCTTGACCTCCGAAACCTGCAAGCACCGCTTCAATCTGCATTTTTGCCTCCCTCTTCTGATTCTTCAGGGGTCTTGAAATTCTTCAATGGATAGTATGGCACCATATTCTCCTCAAGCCATTGCGTCGCTTTGTAAGGCGACAGACCCCAGTTGGTCGGACAGGTAGAAAGGCATTCGACAAAAGAGAAACAACGACCTTCCACCTGATACTGGAATGCCTTCTTAATGGCGCGTTTCGCCCTAATGATATGCTGAGGGGTATTAGCCGCTACCCTTTCGATAAACCCCGGGGTTCTGAGGCTTGCCAGAATCTCGCACATCCTTACCGGATACCCGATATCATCAACATCCCGTCCCCTTGGCGTGGTAGTCGTCACTTGGCCGGGCATCGTGGTCGGCGCCATCTGACCGCCGGTCATTCCGTATACCGTGTTGTTAACAAACACAACTGTGAATTTCTCACCCCGGTTAGCAGCATGGACAATCTCAGCCATCCCGATTGAAGCCAAATCACCATCACCCTGGTAGGTAAACACAATCAGGTCTGGCCTCGCCCTTTTGATGCCGGTAGCAACCGCCGGGGCCCGGCCATGCGACGCCTCCTGCATATCGCAGTTGAAGTAATTATATGAAAGCACCGAACAGCCAACCGATGCAATACCGACCGTGCGTTCGCGCAGGTCCAGTTCGTCTAAAACCTCTGCCACAAGCCGATGGATTATGCCATGGGTACAGCCAGGGCAATAGTGCATCGGAGTCAGAGTCAAAGATTCAGGTCGCTTAAAGATAGTTTTCATTCTATACCCCTTTCCCGGTGAGATGTTTTTTTACCGCATCGCGAATCTCTTCAGGCGTTGGCACAACACCACCGGTTCTGCCGAAGAAATAGACCGGTCGGTCGTGCCCGACAGCGAGTCTCACATCCTCGACCATCTGGCCCGTACTCATTTCGACCGACATCAACCATTCGGCTTGCCGCGCCAGTTCCTGTATTTTCTTTTCCGGAAACGGGAAGAGCGTAATCGGCCTCAAGAGAGCAACAGTGATACCTTCCAAAACGAGCTGTTGAATCGCGGTCTTGCAGATGCGAGCGGTCGTTCCATAAGCCACCAAAAGCGCCTGATAAGGTTTGTCGGTATTGTATTCTTCATATCTGACCTCTTCGCGTTTCATTTGCTCGTACTTGGCCACCAGTTTCATATTGAGTTTCTCTTCTTCGATAGGGTCTAGGTAAAGAGAGTTGACGACATTCCGCTTGCGTCCTTTACAACCGGTTGTCGCCCAGTCCTTTGGTGGCAATGGTGGGAACTTATGCTCTTTGAACTCAACCGGCTCCATCATCTGGCCAATCATACCGTCGCCGATGACGATAACCGGATTCCGGTACCGGTCAGCCCGGTCAAAAGCAAGTGGTATCAAATCAACCGCTTCCTGCACCGAAGACGGCGCAAGCACCATACAGCGGTAATCCCCATGACCACCACCTTTAACCGCCTGGAAATAATCACACTGGGAAGGAAGGATACCACCTAATCCCGGTCCGCACCTGACAATATTTATCAGGACAGCAGGCAGCTCGGCCGCAGCGATATATGACAACCCTTCCATCATCAGGCTTATTCCCGGACTGGATGAAGTTGTCCAGGCACGCACTCCGGCGCCTGCGGCACCGTAAAGCATGTTCGACACCGCTACTTCGCTTTCGGCCTGCAGGAAACTGCCGCCGACATCAGGCATTCTGCGGGACAGGTATTCGGCCACTTCACTCTGAGGCGTAATCGGGTAACAGAAATAGCACAGGCCACCCGCTCGGATTCCCGCCTCGCCGATTGCCTCGTTACCTTTCATCAAAACCTTCGCCATAATTTACTCCCCTCTATCCTTGTTGTCTCCAACCGCTACTTCAATCGCCACATCGGGACAAGTAATAGCGCAGAAACAGCAACCGATGCAATCATCCGGGTTTACGACCTCTGAGTAGAAATACCCTTTGTCGTTGATTTCCTTTGACATCGCCAGCACATGTTTAGGGCAGGCGTGAACGCAAAGCTCACACCCTTTGCAGCGATTCTTATCTATCGTTACCTGCGTTTGTCTAGCCATATCACTCCTTAAAGCTTGAACTTATCCTTACCTAATTTGTCGGCGGATTCCCAGGGTTTCAGCAAATGTCGGTCAAGCACCATTACCGGGTACCTGCATCCGACTGCATCAAACTCCTTAAGCAACCGCCGCTCGACTACCACGAAAGCAATACCAACATCTGTTTCCCGACTGACCGTCTCGGCCAGTCGGATACCTTCTTCAATCGTATCCGGTGCGGTTTCATTGATAAGGTGAGAATTGACCACAATACCAGTCACATCAAGTCCGGCAGCCCGGCCAATCTCCGCCATAAGTTTCTCAACCTGCTTTGGCGTATCGGCAAATGGCCGCCGCGAATTGAGCACGAAGAATCCACTGTAGTCATCCGCAGGAATAGCTTCAGCAAAGCTGGCTGTGGCGCGTGCACCAGCCGGGTCTCCACCCAAATCCAACACAACCAGCCCATCAGGATGCTCAACCGCACCCTTGATTTCAGGCTGAATGATAGGCAGGTCGGTATTTATCAAATTCTCACCCGGGATAAGCACATCAATTCCGTATTCTTGCAGTTCGGTCCGCACCTCACGACTCCGAAAATAGGCATTAACGACATCCAGGTCTGCGACTCTGACATGATTTCCTGCCACTGCCAAATGGATGGCGAAGTTTATCGCAACTTCTGTTTTGCCTGAACCGTAGCCACCACAAAAGCAATTAACCCGCTTGAGGCCTGAAAGAAACCGCTCTCCACCCAACCAGTGCACAGTGCTTATCTTCTGCTCATTCTGCATAAATCACTTCTACCAACGCAAAACCGACGCTGCCCAGGTAAACCCGGTCCCAAACGCCGTCATCACAACAATATCTCCATCCTTGATACGACCCTGCTCTCGCGCTTCATCAAGTGCTATCGGAATAGTAGCTGCCGATATGTTACCATACTTATCCACAACCACAAACATCTTCTCCCGAGGTATTCCGAGACGCGTGCGTGTCGCCTCCATTATCCTTGTATTCGCCTGGTGTGGAATGAGCAGACTTATATCACTGACATCCAACTTTGCTTCCTGAATCGCCCTCAATGCCGCACCGGCCATCATTCTGACCGCGTGCTTGAAAACCTTATCACCTTGCATATGAACGGTGTGAGCCATTTCCTTAAAGGTTTCTTCGCTGGTTGGCAGCCGCGTGCCGCCCGCAGGCTGATATAACAAAGGCGCAAGATTGCCGTCACACCCCCAGTTGGATGCAAGAACTCCACAATGGCCATCACCAGGAACAACGACTGCCGCACCTGCACCATCTCCGAACAAGACACAAGTCGAGCGGTCCTTCCAGTCGACAACCTTTGACATAACTTCGCCGCCCACGACAACTACCTTCTTGGCAGTACCAGCAACGATGAGATTGGTTGCAATTTCCAATGCAAAAAGGAAACCCGAGCACCCGGCGCTGACATCAAAGGACGGCATTCCCGATATACCGAGCCGCTTCTGGACCCAGCAAGCGGTCGCCGGATAGACAGTATCTGGCGTTGATGTCGCTACGATTATAGCATCAAGCTCAGCCGGTTTCACACCGGCCTGCTTGCACGCCTTAAGCAATGCCTCTGCAACCAAGTCAGAAGTAGCGGTTTTCTCATCGGCAATGCGGCGCTCTCTGATTCCGGTCCGCGAAACAATCCACTCGTTTGATGTATCCACCATCTTTTCCAAATCGAAATTCGTTAACATCCGCTCCGGAAGGGCGCGACCGGTCCCGACAATTTTGATACTCTTCATAAGTCTGAAGGTATACTGCACTGTATCCTCAAAGTCAAGTGCCTTTCTTCACTTGCTCGAATAGTCTTCAGAATAAGGCAAGTGCCTTCTGGAGAAAACGAACAGCCTGTTCGTTCAGCCCTTTACACTCACGCAATAGCCGGGCGGCAGGTTTCGCACTAATCCGGTCTGAGGTATCACCCTTTGGCAAAGGGAACATCTTCTTGAGCCGTTCCAGGTTCAAAGACGACCGCCAGAACCATTCGGCCGCATTATCAAGCGCCAAAGCGGCCTTGGGGTAACGCTTTGCCAGCCTTCGACAGAAACCCGAGGCCAGCATCTGCATTTCCCAATAGCAGTGAACATTGTAAGCGTTACCGAAAACCTCGGCCTTTCCTGCTTCAATCAGTTCGGCCCAAACTTCAAATGCATTTGTCCCGTGGGCATAATCCGGGTCAAAACAAGCGTGCTGGTCGCGCAGGAGTTGAACAGCCCGTGCGACTGCCTTCCGTTCGGCCCTGGACTGTCCTTTCTCAATCCTATCGCCAAAGAACACCGCACCCAGCCAACCGGGCGCCTGCAGCCTGTCGTATCGAACCGGCTCTTCAGGAAATTCATCCTCTCCAAGCGGTCTTTTCCATTCCCGCTCGGTCTTGCCTTGCTGGCTACGCCGGGACCGAACCAGATAGCTATTATCACGGTACCCGTGAACAATGCTGAACTCCGGAGTGGATGTAGCACCCCACACTACACAACAGCGGCCTTTATCAATCTCATGCCGCACCCGTTCAAACAACTCCGAAATGAGTTCTTCTTCATTTGTGCCCCCCTCGTGCGCCACCATCAGAATCTCGGTTTCCATTCCCAGGGCCTGGGTTCCTTCCTCCAGCATCGTCCAATCAAATGCGGTTGGCCCGCTCGGACAGAGTTTATCGTGAATATTAACCACAAAGGCATAGCCACTCATTCCGGCCACATCTGTAAAATCGCAATCTAGCCCCCTGGATTTGAGCACGCTTGTAACTGAACCGACATAGCTGACCCATGACCACGGTGGTACCAGTTTGACCCCTGCAGAGTTCTCACCCTTCCAGTTCCGACTCATATTAACCTCCTTTCTACCGTGGCGCCAGCCATTTCCCCGGGTCCTCTGACTTTCCTTCTTTGCGGACTTCAAAGTGCAGCACATCACCAGCAAACGCAATCACTTCGCCTTTTGCAACCCGGGCCCCGACCGAAACCTTGATTTCCTCAAGCTTCGAGTAAATCGAGTGCAAACGTTCTCCATGGTCCAGAATCACCGTCTTGCCGTACCCCATGAAATGGTCCGCAAAACTGACCCTGCCTGCAGCAACCGCCTTTACCGGACTGCCAGGAGCGCAGGCAATATCGAGGCCGAGGTTCTTCGTCTTTGTGCCATACTTCGGGTCAACTTTGATACCGTATGTTCCTGTTACTTTGCCGACGACGGGCCACCGGAGTCGCCCTTTGCGTTTATCAGCGATGTGAACAGGCGCAGGTTTCGGCCGTAACCGGGGATGGGTCTTCTTGTGGCCGTATCTCGGATTACTGCTGTACAATCCCGCGCACCCGGTTGCCAACAGAAACACCGCTATTACCAACCGTCTTATCCCAGGATGAAAGGCCATGGGCAATGATTTTCTACACATGCAACGAAAATGGAGGCGGCGGGAATCGAACCCGCGTCCGAAGAGTTCGGAACCTGCGCTCTACATAGTTAGTCAATCTATATCTCTCGCTCACCCTTTGGCCGATTGACAGGCAAGGATAACCCAGTCTCAGTGATAATCCGGTAAACATCCTGAGACACAATGCCTACCTTTATCACCCTATTAGACCCTGAATCCGCGCCGGGTGAACTCGCGGTCCAAGGGGCTCCTTTTCTAGGCAGCCAATGCGTAGCTGTTATTGGCAGCTGTATTTCCTCTGACCGGATTTACGAGGCATCAGAGGAAACCTCGCTATGCACCCAGGCCCCTCAAGCACTCCGTCGAGACCCTTCGCCCCCACGTGTAGCTTTCAGGCCTGATTCGTTCCAGGTTGTTATTCATTCTAGACTCAAACCAGACAATTGTCAATAAACACGCTTTCTCAAAAGGCCGACTAGTTTAGCCAAACTCTCGCGGGCATCTGGACTGCGTCGGGCTGCAATCGGTGCTCCGACATAGAAATATTTCTCACACGGTTCGTTCACAGCGTTGACAAAACCGAAACCAGCTCCACGAACATTCCCCAAATCGCCTGGTTCAACCTCAGGGCCATATCCAGCCCATACCAGAACCGACCCGTCTCCTTCAAGCACATCCATAACATAGCTTGGGAAAACCCGTTCCGAAGGAACAATAACATAAGTATCGGTAATGGTCGTATCGAGATTGAATGAGTAATCATCCCAGTTATAGTTCGAATCCAGAAAGTCATAGTCGCAGTAAAGGTCAATCCAGTACCACTGAACCCCTGCAGAAGATTTCCATCTCACCACCAGTGTTGATTCCATATCAAACACATAACTGTCGCCTGGTGGACTGGTCAGACAGAAATTCCCAGGCATAACCACCCTGGAAAACGCTTCTCCCCAGTAATGGGTTACACTCAGCTCGTACGGCTCATACACCCGAAAAGGCAGTGTGTCTTCGTAGCGGTAATTCGTCCAGGCGTAGTAATAAGGAGAAATGGTTTCCTGGTTGAGCTTGACAATCGGCACCATCCTCAGACCTGCATTGTCAAAGATATCAAACTGTCTGCTGTATGACACCGAACCATCGTAATACTCCATTCGATAGAGGAAACCATTTATCATCGGCTCACGGTAGTTTGGGTCGAACTGCTGCTTTTCCTGTTCACAAGCGGCCATCAGGACAAGTAACATCATGGCAAGGAAGGGGAAAAGACGCATAATGGTCAATCAAGCCGGATAGGCATCAGAAGGAAAGTCTCATCGTATTCAGGTTTCTTTTCTAACGGTTTCAACAACCCGGCCGACAGCGGGTTCTGAAGCTCAATAACAACCTTTTCAGAATTAAGGTGTCGAAAGATTTCCAGAAGATAACCGGCATTGAACCCGATACGAACCGGTTCGCCATTATATTCGCATATCAGTTCTTCCTCGCTGCTTCCTATTTCAGGTGTCTCAGCCTGGATTATCACTTTGTCCTTTTTGAAATCCAGTGCTACCAGTTTTCCGACCGGATGGGCAAAAATAGCGGCCCGGCGTAAAACCGCAACAAAAGCATCGTGTTTGACAATGGCTTTGAAAGGATAATCCTTTTGGGGAATTACCCGTTCATAATCGGGATAAGGACCTTCAATCGGCCTGCCGATTACCATCGTATCCTGAGTGACCAGTCCGATCTTGCCCGGGTCAGAATAAACCTTCACTACATCCTGTTCCCTTGGCAGCAAAGCCAATGCCTTTGGCGAAACAATCAGCTTGAAAGTAGCCGGGAACTTTCCCTTGCGTCTGACAAAAGACAGACGGTGGCCATCGGTCGCCACCATTTTCATTGCGCTTTTACTTACTTCCCAGTCAACTCCACCCATTGCCGGCCGGCTCTCATCCCGCGAGACTGCAAAAGAGACAGCATCAAACAACTCCGTAATAGTGGCAATCGGAAACTCCAGAGGGGTGCCCTCTGGCAGCTTCGGCATTTCCGGGAATTCAGCAGGGTCAAGACCGGCAAACACCGCCTTGCTATTGCCGGCTTCAACATGAACATTGCTGTCCTTGCTGAAAAAAAGCACATTTGCCTCACCTAACTCCCGCACCATCTCCATCAACTTCCGTCCGGGCAACACCGCCTTGCCTTCCTCAAACTTGCCGGTTAAAGCAAACTCCTTCCGAACATATGAATCGAGGTCAGTGCCGGATACCGCAAGCTTACCACCTGCAACCTCCAGCATAACATTCTGCAATACTGGGTAAGTCGTCCTACTCGGTAGTGTATTGACGACCACTGCCAGCATATCCGCGAGAATTCCACGGTCTATTTCACAACGCATACCGCCTCCTTTCAGCGAGGTACAAATTCATTACAATACTAGTATCCGAATATATCCCGCTGTCAAGAAAAGCGATTGCACCGCTTGACTGGAATTCCATCCAGGTTAGGATGACCGATGCCTCGTAAACAAACTCAGATACTGAAAATTCACGACTTTCGTTCACTCATCCTTGCCACAACGATGTCTCAGCTCGGCGACCGCCTCACTCATATGCTGCTCATTGCACTCATTGCACTTTCAAAACCAGGTAGTCTCCTCGCCTATTCGGAAGGGGCGCTTACTTTCGCGCTTCCAACATTGATTCTCTCTCCGATTGCCGGAGTCCTGGTGGACCGCTGGGATAAACGCCAGGTCCTGGCCGTTACTCACTTCATCCAGTCGGCACTGCTGCTCGTTACCCCGGTTTTCATCATGCTCTTTCATAGTTTTACGCCGTTCTGGATTTCGCTCTTTCTCTTCTTCGGCCTGGATATATTCAACAACACTGCCGCTCCAGCACTGCTGCCGACACTCGTAGGACAGAAACGGATACTGCTCGCCAACTCCGTCAGCCTCACATTTGCCAGGGTAGCAACGGTTCTGGGCATGCTCATCGGCGGATTCCTCATCCAATGGGTAGGCCCGAACCTGGGTCTGGCCATTGACTCAACGACCCATCTGGCCGCAGGACTTCTGGCGCTGACTATCGTCACACGGACCAGACCTGCACCACCTCAAACCAGACTCGCAGGCACAGTGACAAACGCACTGGTCCGGTTTCTGCGGGAACTACGCGATGTGTTTCTTCTTGTGGGACGAAACCGGCTTGTGGGATTTGTTATGGGCTCAATCGTCATTTCCACATTTGTCTCGGCAATAGCTTACACATCCCTGCTGTTCATGGTTCAACAAGCCCTTGGTCTGGGTACCGCCGGGGTAGGTATATTTGCCGGCATACTGGCGGTTGGCATGATCGGCGGGGCCGCAAGCATGAGTTTTGTGCATCAGGACATCAACCGCCCGCTTGTCATCATCGGTGCAATAATGTTATACGGTATTTTTTTCCTCATCGGAACCTGGTTCATTTCGATACCGTTCATTATAGTATTGGCGCTCGCCGGTGGCGTATCTTTTTCCTGGGTGGGGATAGTTCAGAATACTATCCTTCAGGAGGAGGTCGCCCCGGAAATCAGAGGCCGGATTTTCTCGACCCGGGAGTTCATTACCAATGCCACATTTATCATAACAGCCTTGCTCGTCGGACTTCTCGGAGACTTGACTTCATACCGGGTTGTCTTCCCGGTCGTCGGGATTCTGCTTCTCTTATCTGCAGTCACCGGCCTGTTCTTTATCAAATCCGGTTTCAGCCGCGCTTCTGCAAAATGATATTGTCGATGAGTCGCGTCCGGCCCAGAAACGCTGCGACTGCAATGAGCAGACGGCCGCTGATTCTTCTGACCGGTTTCAACTCCTCGGTGTCAACAATCTCGATATACTGAACTCGGACACCCGGCTTGCTTTTTATGAACTGCCGCATACGTCTCTTTATCCGGACTGGGTCCTGCTCGCCCGCCTGAACAAGCCTGCGTGCAAGCTGCAAAGATTGATACAGGACAGGCGCTTGCGTTCGTTCAACCCTGGCCAGGTAACTGTTGCGCGAACTCATTGCCAAACCGTCCGGTTCCCGAACCGTAGGACCGACAACAACCTTTGTGTCAAAAGCCAAATCCCTCACCATCCGCTGAATTACAAATGCCTGCTGAGCGTCTTTCTGTCCGAAAAACACGAAGTCTGGCTTGACGATATTGAGCAGCTTTACCACCACAGTCGTCACCCCGCGAAAATGCCCGGGCCTGAACCTGCCGCACAGATTGCTTGTCAACCTTTCTACTTCGACATAAGTGGCATAGCTGACTGGATACATCTCTTCGGCCCCAGGGCGAAAAATTACATCGGCCCCTTCAGCCGCAAGCAATCTTCGGTCTCGGGCGAAATCAGTTGGATACCGGGCCAAATCCTCATGGGGTCCGAACTGGGTAGGATTCACAAAAACGGATACCACAACAAAATCGCTCTGCTTACGGGCCATCCTGACCAGGGAAAGGTGCCCTTCATGTAAATAACCCATAGTCGGGACAAAACCAACCCGGCCATGTCTCTGCAGCCGCTGCATACCAGAAACGGTCTTAATGACCCGCATCGATATGGAAACTGTGCTGGTCGTCCGGAAATCTGCCTGACCGGACATCATCAGCATATGCCCTGACCGCCTGCCTGATAGCTTTGGCAATATCAGCATATCGCTTGACAAACTTGAACGGTGGATTATCAAACATTCCCAGCATGTCATGGAGCACCAGAATCTGTCCGTCGCAACCCGGCCCGGCACCGATGCCGATAGTCGGAATTGTCAGTTCCTTAGTTACCCTGGTTGCAACTTCGGCCGGAATCTTCTCAAGCACCAGTGAAAAGCAACCCGCTTCTTCCAAAAGACGGGCATCTGCCAGCAGTTTTTCCTGGTCAGCAGCAGTCTGCGCCTGAAGTCGGTATCCTCCAAGTCTGTGAACCGACTGAGGGGTCAAGCCGAGATGCCCCATAACCGGAATTCCAAGTTCAACGAGCCGGGTGACAACTTCCTTCACCGGTCTTCCCCCTTCAATCTTTACCGCTTCGGCACCGGCTTTCAGGAACAGGCCTGCATTGGCTACGGCCTCGCCGGCCGAGACCTGATAGGAAAGAAAAGGCATATCTGCAATCAGTAACGCCCGTTTCACACCTGCCGCCACCGCCCGGGTATGATAGAGCATTTCCTCCATTCCGATTGTCAATGTGGTTTTCATACCGTAAACTACATTGGCCGCCGAATCACCGACAAGAATCAAATCAACCCCGACGCCATCCAGGACCAAGGCTGTAGGATAATCATAAGCGGTAAGCGCTACAATCCTCTCACCGCTTTCCTTCATTTTACCCAGCTTCAATGTCGTTACTTTGGACATCAGTGGCCTTTTCCCCGAGGTGAATAAAAACGCCGGCCTTTCGTAGTCGTCTGAATCGCTTTGAACAAGTCGTTCATATCCTCCTGGCTTGCCACAAAATCAACACGTTCGGTATTGACAATCAACATCGGCGAAGCATCGTAATGAAGAAAGAAACGATTGTATGCATCCGCAAGGCTATCAAGGTATTCCCGTCCAAGCGGTGCTTCAAACGGCCGCCCACGCTGTCTGATACGGCCGAGAAGCACATCGGTTCGTGCCTGCAGGTAAACAAGCAAATCCGGTCGAACGACATCCCGGGCAAGCAGTTCATAAACCTTCTCATACAAAGCGAATTCGTGTTCGGTCAGATTCAGACTGGCAAAAACCCGGTCCTTTTCGAACAGGTAATCACTGACAATCGTTTCGTCGAACAGTTCCGGCTGCCTTAACTCCTGCTGCTGTTTACACCGGGAAAGCAGAAAGAAAAGCTGGGTCTGGAATGCGTAACCAGCTATGTCCTG
>DFBN01000101.1 GCA_002366635.1 Caldifarciminota bacterium UBA3079
CGAATCCATTCCCGAAACAATCCCCGATACCAAACCCAATTTTAGTCCGGTTTTTGACAAAAGAAACCTTTGGCTATGCCTGAACAGCCGCTGGCTCGTTGGAAAACCGAGGTGCATTCAGCTTCGTGCCCACTATAGCCAGTTGAACTTCCGTTGTTTTCTCCGGCATGAGAAGTCTTGCGCTCAACCTGCGAACACGCCCTCAAGAAGAACCCGCAGCTACACCCACTATTGACCCCGCAACCGGTTTCGGGTATAAAAGATGTAATGCTTGTTCCAGGTAACCTCGTCGGTCTTGAAAAGGGATGTCACTTTGTTCGATAGCTGGACGCATCCGGGTGGAAAGCTGCGCGAGCAAGGCGCAGCGAGCCTGAGCGACAAGGAGTTGCTCGCCATAATAATCTCTCCAGGGATCAAGGACAAACCAGCCGAGGCAATCGCCGAAGAAGTCCTTGAGAAGTTCGGGTCACTTGAAGGACTCGCCAATCAACCCTTAGAAAAGCTATTGGAAATCAAGGGGCTGTCTGATAGGAAGATTATTCGGATAGCTGCTGCATACGAACTTGCACTGCGATTGGCTGACAGAAAAGGGAAATCAACAGATGAGGAAAAAGACCAAACTTACTGAAAAGCCAACGCGCATACCCGATATCCGCAAGACCCATTGGGATAAACCCATTGCCAAATACCTGCGCCAAGTCAAGCCGCTGAAAAGCGAATCTGCCCGTTCACACCTGTTCGCTATGCTTGTGCACGAGCTCTTGGGCTTGGAACCAGGCTTTATAGAATCATATGTCGCCGGGATTGAGAAATTCCTGAAAGTCAAGCAGAAGGACCGGATTCTTAGAGGAAGGGTGGACAACCTTTTTGGCAATGTAGTAATTGAGTTTGAAGCAAATATCCTGAAAAAGAAAGCTGAAGCCGAAGGGCAATTGCGCCGCTATGTAGCTATCCTCTGGTCTCAGGAAAAGCCGGATGCCCGCATTCCATACCTTTGCATTGCTACCGACGGCGTCCGTTTCCTCACCTATTCGCCCAAGTTGGGAAAACCGAAAGCAAAGGAAATAAATTCTGATGTGATAGACCTGCAGGTTCTGGAAGAAACCGACTGGACAAAGCTTAAACCAGAAGAGGTCTTCTTCTGGCTTGACCGTTACTTTCTGCGCAAGGAACCTCTACATCCAACCAGCGAAGCAATCGTTAAAGACTTTGGGACAAAAAGCCATGCCTTCCAGACTGCAACAAACACCCTTCTTGCGCTTTGGCAAGAACTTAAGACCCAGAGCACCTTTGCGGTAATATTCGATAGTTGGGACAAGTACTTGAAAATCGTTTATGGGAGCGAGGTCGCTGGAGACGAGCTTTTCATCCGACATACTTATCTCGCTACGCTTGCAAAGCTCATGGCCTGGATGCGCATCAGCGAAACCAAGACCCTGCCGGATGATGAACAGATTCTCGAAATGCTTGAAGGGGAACTATTCAAGAGGCAGGGGGTAGAGAACTTCATCGAAGAGGACTTTTTCTCCTGGCTGGCGCGCAAAGGAGCGCAAAGAATCGGAGTAGATATTGTTCGCCGGCTTTTCAGTCTTCTACAGAGCTACCACTTGCGTGAACTTTCTGAAGATGTTTTGAAATCGCTGTATCAGGAACTTGTTGACCCGGCGACCCGTCACGACCTCGGAGAATTCTACACACCCGACTGGCTTGCTCATCGCATCGTCCGCAAACTGCTGGATGAGAATCCTCAAGGTTCGTTCTTGGACCCGGCTTGCGGTTCCGGCACATTCCTCTACCTTGCAATCCGGGAGAAAATAGCCAGGCTGGGCCGTTCACGCGCCACCTTGAATCACATCCGCGAATCTGTCCACGGTGCTGATGTCCATCCGCTCGCAGTAATCATCGCCAAGACCAACTATGTCCTTGCCTTAGGAGATTTACTCAAGAAACGCAAGAAGCCGATTGCCGTCCCCATTTATTTGGCAAATACGGTCAAGCTGCCTGAATACAAAGGTCAAACAGAGGTTGCGCAAACTTTGGCAAGTGGCGAGACGGTTGTCCTATCCCCAGGTTATGAGGTCGAACTGGATGGTGCAACGGTCAGACTCCCTTCAAAAACCCTGGAAGAACCTGGACTGTATGACCTGTCAGTCGAACTGGTGAAGGAATTTGCCCGGCAGAACAAAGGTAGGCGAATTACGATTACGCTTGACTCCTTCCATAACTTTCTTACCGCTCAGCGCTTTCCGGCAGCAAACGATGAAACCCTGGTTCAAAACCTGTTTGCCATCGCCGATGCACTCAAGCATTTCATTGACAAAGAACGGGACACGATTTGGGCATTTGTGCTCAAAAACATCTACAAACCACTGTTCTTCAGGCGCAAGTTTGATTTCGTGGTCGGCAATCCTCCCTGGATTGCATACCGATACTTTGAGCCCGGGTATCAGAAATTCCTGAAGCATCAAACCACAAGAACCTATCACATACTCAAAGCGCGGGGAGAACACGTCCCCCATCTTGAAATCGCGTCGCTGTTTCTAGTTCACTCGGCTGACTACTACCTGAAGCCAAAAGGCACAATAGCATTCGTAATGCCTAAGAGTCTGTTCAGTGCTGACCAGCATGACGGCATCCGCCGACGCAGCTTCATATTATCCTTTGACACCGGTTACGGTCTGTTCTGGCGCGAGATTTGGGACTGCGAAGGGGTCGAGCCTTTGTTCAATGTCCCTTCATGCGTTCTCATAGCGGACAAAAGGGAATACACCGGAATGAAATACCCTGTATCGGGTCAGATTCTGAGCGGCAAACTGAACCGCAAGAACGCTTCACTCCTAGAAGCTGAAACTGCGCTCACCATAGACAAAGTTAAAATATCGCTCCAAATCCAAGGCAAGCGCTCATACTGGACAACCGGCAAAGGCGGCGCAACAGTAAGAACAAGTTATTACAAGTCTCGATTTGCTGAAGGCGCAATAATCGTGCCCCGGTCGTTCTGGTTCGTTCAGATAAAGCCATCGCCACTTGGCTTTGACCCTGATTTACCGCCGCTGGAAACCGCAGACCGCGCCCGGAAGCAAGCAAAGCCCGCATACAAATCGGTTTTTCTAAAAGGCACAGTTGAAAGCCGATTTCTATATGCAACACTTCTTTCAACCGATTTGCTACCTTTCGGCCATCTTGGCTACCGATTGGTTGTGCTACCAATCGAGCCGGAGAGAGACAACTTTAAGCTCGTGGATGCTGAAAAGGCTAGGAATCATGGCTACTACCATCTGGCAGAATGGCTTGAAACTGCGGAAGCGGAATGGACAAAACGCCGCACCTCAAAGGCAGAACAGATTTCCGCATTAGGGTGGCTGGACTACCGCAAGAATCTTACAAGTCAGAACCCTCGGGCGAAGTATCGAGTACTCTACCCTGACGTAAACAGAATCATGTTAGCCTCCGTGACAAATCCATCTGAACGGATGGTCTTCAGAATTGGCGAGCAGCGAGTCGTGACCAGCAATTTCTTAGCGGACTGCACGACTTATGCGCTAGATACAAATAGCAGACTTGAAGCACTATTCCTAGTGGCGACGCTTAACTCACGAATCGTCGACAGCTATCTGCAGCCCTTCCGCCGCAAGAAGCAGAAACAACATCCTCATGTTGTGAAGAAGGTATTTGATGTGGCACCCATCCCACTATACGACGGCGGGAATCCACATCACAGAGAACTTGCAGAATTGGGAAAGAAGTGTCATGATAAGGTAAAGAAGTGGATTGCTGCCGGCGGGCCGGGCAATATCAAAAGCATCGGCAAGCTGCGCGCAATGGTGCGGGAAATGCTCAAGCCCGAACTAACCGAAATAGACAAACTGGTTGAAACAATCCTGAAATAGCAACGACTGTTTTCTAAGCAGCCGTTGGTCAGCTTCGGCGCTGCTCTACCTCCTGATAACCACCTTCTGCCTGACACCGGTTTTGCTCCGGGCAAAGTAAACCCCGGCCGGAACATGCTGCAAATCATTCGCACCCGGCTGAAGCTCAGCTACTTTTCGGCCGGTCACATCCAGCAGCACAGTTTGACTGATTCCATTAAGATAAAGAATTCCCACAGCCGGGTTTGGCCAGACAAGCCCTTTTTCTCCTATCGGTGCGGATACCACTCCGGCACCAAGCAACATCAAAACGACTACGCGCATAGCACTCACGAAAGCTGTCATAATTACCTACTCTAATCTATCTTAACCGCTTTTACGATTCCTGTCCAGACCTCTTTTGTCAAATCTCAACCGCGCTTGACAAAAACCCCCCTATTGCTATAACCTACTAGGAGTTGAACCGATGCATTTAGTTCATGGAATCCTCATATTTTCCGCTGTGGTAGGTGGTTTACTCCACCTGTTTTTCACGGTATGGATTCTCGGTGATGCGGCTGACTACGGGGTATCAGCGTGGTACGCTGTTGGCGCATTTTTCGTAGGCCCGGTTGTCGTGCCGCTGTATCTTGCGCTGAGGGCCAGGGGTGAAGCCAAGAAAGAAATATGGCCCTGGGTCGTTTATATCATCTATATACTTATGCTGGTCGCAATGTTTATTACGGCATCAGCCCACTAGACCCTGGTTTACCTGCTTGACAACGCTGTCTGCAAAAGGATAATCACCCGTGTTGTCTGAATCTCATCTCGCCGGAAACATCATCCGCTGCTATTAGCAGACCTCAACAGGAAAGTATCAATGCCAACCTCTGCAGAAGGATTCAAGCGAAGACTCGGACCGATAATTGAGCGTGCCCGAGAACTTGAAACCAGGCTCGGCGACCCGAACCTGACCCAGGACCCGGCCCAGCTCAAACAGCTCACCCGGGATTACCGCCGTGCAACCGCATTGCTGACCAGATTGAGTGAGTATGAACAGATAGAAAAAGAGACTCGCGACACCGAGGCAATGCTTCATGAAACAGATGATGCTGAAATGCACGAGCTTACCCGAATCGAACTGACAAAACTCAACAAGAAGCTTGCCCGACTGGAAGCCGAATTGAAGACTGCCCTTCTGCCCCGCTCGCCTGACTGGGACAAGAACTGCATTATCGAAATAAGGCCTGCGGCCGGGGGCGAAGAATCTGCGCTCTTTACCGGTAACCTCTTCCGGATGTATTCGAAATTCGCAGAAAGACATCACCTGAAACTGGAAGTGATGAACTCCCGTCCCAGCGAACTCAAAGGTTTCAAGGAAATGACATTTGCAGTAGAAGGTCCTGAACCTTACCGGTTTTTCAGGTTTGAAAGCGGAGTCCACCGTGTCCAGCGCGTGCCTGAAACAGAAGCGTCGGGCCGGATTCATACCTCGACCGTTACCGTTGCGGTTCTGCCCGAACCCGAAGAAGTTGAACTCAAAATAGACTCGGATGACCTGCGCATTGATGTATTCCACTCTTCCGGTCATGGGGGCCAACATGTTAATGTCACCGATTCTGCCGTGCGCATCACCCACATCCCGACCGGCATCGTAGTCACTTGCCAGGACGAACGCTCCCAGGGCCGCAACAAAGCAAGGGCGATGAAAGTACTCAGGGCACGGTTGCTCGAAGCAAAACGCAAAGAAGAGCATTCACGCACTGCCCAAACCAGGCGTAAGCAAATCGGGGCCGGTGACCGGAGTGAAAAAATCCGCACCTATAATTTCCCTCAGAATCGTGTCACCGACCACCGCATCGGCCTTTCGGTATATTCACTGGATACAATTCTGGGAGGGAACCTGGACTTGGTATTCGACAAACTGGAACAAGCCGAAGCAGAAATCGCCCCAACACAAAACAATGAATCATGAAGTTCTGACACCGGCAAGACTGATTCAAGCCGCAGCCAAACAAATCCCGGTTGCAGATGCTGAATTCCTGCTGATGACCATCCTTGGACACAACCGTCATGAAATCTATCTTTGTGAAACCGATGCTCCGGCAAACGCCATAACATATTTTCATAACTCGGTCATAAAAGCGAAACAAGGCACACCGGTCCAGTATCTGGTTCATGATGCGCCGTTTCTGGATTTCTCGGTCTGGGTTGACGAGCGTGTGCTCATTCCAAGGCCTGAAACCGAAGAACTGGTAACCAGGGCCACAAAAAAGATAAATGACCCGAGTTTAATCATTGACTTTGGGACCGGCTCTGGCTGCATAGCAATCGCACTTGCCCGATGTTTCCCAAAAGCAAGAATCATGGCAGTGGATGTTTCACAGAATGCGCTTGAAGTCGCCCGAATAAATATCATGAAACATGGCGTTTCTGGCCAGATAACCCTGAAACATGCTTCAAGCCTTAGTGACCCAATCTTTGCCGGGTTCAAAGGCAAAATCAACCTGCTTATTTCCAACCCTCCATATATCCCGGCCCGGCGTCTGCCCGGCCTCGACACAAAAGTCCGAAATCATGAACCGAGAATCAGCCTTGATGGCGGGCCAAAAGGGATTAAAATTCTTCAGATGCTTATCAAAAAGGGACCAGAACTACTTGCCATTAACGGGCTTCTGGCCCTGGAAATCGATTCGGACCAGACCTGCTTGCTGAAGAGAATCGCACCAAAAGCGAATATAGAAAAAGACCTTGCAGATATGCCAAGGTATCTTTTCCTCCGCAAGGCGGACCAGTGAAAATAGGATTTCTGGTCAATCGGAGAAAACCGCAAGCAGCAGAATTTGTGCCCAAGATTGTCCAATGGCTCAAGTCAAAAGGGCATAAGCCGTTTTTAGCCGCAAGCACTGCCAACGCATTCAACCTGAAAACAGACTGCTGCCCGGCAGCACAGCTTGTGAGCCGGGTTGACCTTGTTGTTGCGCTTGGAGGTGATGGGACTATGCTACGAGCAGCCCGGCTTGTCGGCGCAAATAATATTCCGATAATGGGTGTAAACCTCGGTGGCCTCGGATTCCTGACCGAATTCTCATTAAAAGAAACCCGCCGCGGAATTGAAGCATTCATTCATGGAAAACATGCCGAAGAACAAAGAATGGTCATCTGCTGTCGCTACGGCACAAAAAAAGGCTTTGCCCTGAATGACTGTGCTATCAATATGGGTGCGGCAGGAAGGGTAATCGAAGTCATTGGCCGCATGTCCGGAAGTTTCATGAACAAGTTCGTGGGTGACGGTGTAGTTGTGGCAACACCGACCGGCTCAACCGCGTATTCGCTTGCTGCAGGAGGCCCGGTGGTTTATCCGACTATGGAAGCTCTCCTGCTCACCCCGATTGCACCTCATGCACTTGCGGCAAGGCCCTTGATTCTTCCGGCTGATGCTGAGCTTGAGCTCGAGCTCGGACCGACTTCAGAACCCGCTTTTCTCAACCTCGACGGCCAGAAAAGGTGGCAATTGGCCCCGGGAAAACCAATCAGGATATCCCGTGCCCCATTCTCAATCCGGATTGTCACACCAAAAGGGAAAACCTACTACCGGATTCTGCGCGACAAAATGAAATGGAGCGGAAGCCAATCATAAATGCTTGCAGAACTCCACATCAGGAACTACGCCCTTATCGATGACCTCAAGGTTGAATTCGGTCCAGGTCTGAATGTCTTTACCGGAGAAACAGGAGCGGGTAAATCGATAATCATCGGCGCGCTCTCTTTGGTCTTGGGCGAGCGACCTGACCCGACGATGATAAGAACCGGTGCTGAAAACATTCAGGTTGAGGCCCGGTTTGAAGATGCAAAGAGCACGGTTCATGAATGCGAAGAACTCGGAATCGAATCTGCCGATGATACCCTTATTCTCCGCCGCCGTGCGGCCCGGTCTGGCAAAAGCAATACCTACGCAAATGATTCTCCAATAACCGTTAATGCATTGCGCCGGCTTGGCGACAGACTTGTTGACCTGCACGGCCAGCACCAGCACCAGGTTCTGCTCAAGTCCGAAATGCACTCAGAAATCCTTGATGCCTATGCCCAGCTTACTGATGAACGCTGCAGCTTTGCCAAAAACCGCGATAAATTGATTGCAACCGAGAAAGAACTTACCGAACTTCAAAAGGAACTCTCCGAGCGTCGGGAACACCGCAAATTAACCGAATACCAGCTTAAGGAACTCTCCGAAGCAAATGTCGAACCAGGTGAAGTCAATGACCGGAAAAAAGAAAAAAGCCTCCTTGAAAGCGCAGAGCGACGCTACACACTGGCAAGGGAACTCTCAGAACTTCTTTCTGAAAAAGAAGGTTCAATCACCGAACTCCTGAGTGTAGCTGCAAAGAAACTCGAAGAATTGGGCCGAATCGACCGAAGCCTGAAAGACCGGCTTCAGACAGTCTCGAATGTCCAAAACGCACTGGACGACCTCTGGCGTGAACTGGTTTCTTACCGCGAGAAAATCCAGTTCTCACCAGGCCGGCTCGAGGAAATCAACAGCAGACTTTTTTATATCGAACGGCTGGAAAAGAAGTACCGTGTTCCTGCCGACCAGCTTCCCGGACTCAAATCCAGGCTCAAGCAGGAACTTGACTCAATCGAATTGGACGAATCAAAATGCGATGAAATCAAGCAAAACATCAAGAAACAGAAACGCGAACTGCTCAAGCACGCAGAATTCCTTTCAAGAAAACGGAAAAGTGCCAAACTGAAACTTGAGGCGAAACTGCGCTCCGAATTAGCTGCGCTCGGCTTGGCCAAAGCAAAACTCGTAATTGACATCACCCGGCCCGACAAAATTGAAGATTTGAGATTGAAGATTTGGGATTACGGAATCGACAAAGTAGAATTTCTTTTTACCGCGAACCCGGGCGAGAATCTGAGGCCTCTGCGCAAAGTCGCATCAGGCGGAGAACTCTCCCGGATAATGCTCGCTCTCAAGAACTCGCTTACAAAAGTAAAACTCGTCCCGACGATGGTATTCGACGAAATCGATGTGGGTATCGGTGGCCGTGTGGCCGAAGCAGTAGGGAAAAGGCTGGCCCGTCTTGGTCGCGACCAGCAGATAGTGTGCATAACCCACCTGGCCCAGATTGCCAAGTACGCCAATAGCCATTTTCTGGTTACCAAATCTACACTGCGCGGCAGGACATTTACTTCCCTCAAAAGGCTTGAGGGTGAAAAACGGGTCAAAGAACTAGCCAGGATGGTCGCCGGCACTGCGGTTACCAAAACCGGGCTTGCCCACGCACGGGAAATGTTGAAAAATGCCGAACCTTATGCCAAATAACCAGAACAAAAACGGCGTTCTGGGAGCAAAACGGCTTGTCACTGTTCCCAATCTGCTCAGCCTGTCACGATTGGTGATGCTGCCGATAATCCTGTTGCTCCTTGTCAAGCATCAGGTAATACCCGCCCTGGTCCTTATGGGTGTTTCCTGGATAACAGATGGCCTCGACGGTTTCCTTGCCCGGCGTATGAATCTGGTTTCAGACTTAGGCCGGGTTCTGGACCACCTGGTGGACAAAATCTGGATTGGTTCGGTCCTCGTGACCTTAGTCTGCATCAGCGGTCTTCCGCTTTTCATCGCAGCCGCGGTCATCGGTCGAGACCTCCTGATTCTGGCCGGAAATCTCATAATAATGAAATATCGTGGTTCATTCTCCTCCTCAGATGTTTTGGGCAAAATCACCGGCTTCGCCTTCGGGGTCATGATGGTCTATTACACCATAAATCTGCCCGCACTGAGGCCGTACAAAATGTATGTAGATTACACCGTGACAGTGCTTATTATCGTCTCTTTTCTTAACTACTTTGTCATATTCTTAAGAAAAATGGGAAAATCGCCGCCTTCCCAGCCCGAAAGCGTAATTAAACCCCAGCTAAACACAAATAAACACAAGTAGCGGCGTGTGCCTCGCCCGAAACTACATAAAGGCGCGCGGCCCGCTTCCAGACATCGCAGTCAAAACCGTCAATCCACCTACTACTGCAGCCACTGGAATCAATACCTCAATCGGCCTTAACCCGACACTTGATGCAAACCCGAGTGAAATAAGCAGTATTCCCCCCAGAAAAACATTCCACAAACGCAGGGGTGATAGTTTCTTCATCTTCCTCCGCTGATAAAAGATGCAACCGCTGTGCCACACCTCCTGCAATCGGGCATAGTGCCAATATATTGGGAAACCGTAGCTTAGCCTGCAAACAGTCCACCAGCGCTACTGCGACACGAAACTACCGCAACGGTTTAGGGAACTAACTTACTGGCTGACCAGGACTTAACTGGCGCGACCAGCAGCTTTGAGAAAGTGCTTCCTGAAACAGAGGAGGGCCCGCCGCATCAGGGCCTTGCTTATCGGCCCCATATGCCCGATTCTCACAATCTTGCCGCGCAGATTTGCCTGACCATTCGCAAAAAGAAACCCTTCCTTCTTGCAGGCCTCAACGAGTTTGGAACCATCAACCCCGGCCGGCATCCGTATTACCGTAAGCGCATTGGATGGTTTCTCTGGAAACAGCTCAAGCCCGAGCCGCCTGATACTGCTTCTCACGAATTCAGCCATCTGCTCGTGGGATTTCCAGTACTTCACAACCCCGGTCTTCGTAATCTGCTTGAGCGCCGCATCAAGTCCATAGTAAAGCGATATTGCCGGTGTCCAGGGAGTTTGACCCTTGGCCGCAAAACGACGATACGCCCTCAAGTCGAAGTAATAGCGGGTCCTTTTTGTCTCCGCTACCATTTCCCAGGCCCGTTCGGAAAGACTGATGAAAGAAAGCCCGGGTGGCACAGCCAGGGCCTTTTGTGACCCGCCGACCACAACATCGACATTCCAGGCATCGGTGCGCAACTCGTCGGCACCGATTCCGGCTACAGCATCGACGACAAGAATCCGGTTCAACCGGTGGCATATTTCCCCGAAAGCCTTGACATCGTTCAAAGCGCCGGTCGAGGTTTCTGTCAGGGTAGTAAACACACACTTGATGGTATCAGTAGCCAACAGGCGACGCTCAATTTCTATCGGCGGCACCGACTCACCGTAAGGCCGGGTAAGACTGTCAACATACGCACCGAACCTGATGCAAAGCTCCCGCCACCGCTCGCCGAACTTCCCGGCAATCACTGCCAGCACCTTGTCTTGCGGACTCACGAGATTGGCTACGGCTGTTTCCATTGCACCGGTCCCGGACGCTGTTAGGACATACACCTCGTTCTTGGTCATAAGAAGCTTCTGCAATCCCTTGCGAACCGAGGCGTAGATGTCGCCGAAAGCTTCTTCTCGGTGGTATACGAGCTTAGCCGATAACTCACGCAGAATATAGGCCGGGACCTGAACCGGCCCGGGCGTGAAAAGCTTATACTTGGGTTTAACCGTCGTCTTGTTCATATATCGTCTCCTTGGTCTTCTTGATAGCACAAAACTCACCGCACATAGTGCAGACTCCATCGGTCTGCGAACGGCCGGCTGCTATGAATTTCTCTTTTGCGCCGGTCGGGTCGATGCACTTCCGTAGCATCCGTTTCCAGTCAAGCCGGCCCCGGGCCCGTGAAAGTCGGTGGTCCCATTCAATCGCACCCGGATGGTGCCGGCCGATATCGGCCGCATGGGCCGCAATCCTTGAGGCAAAGACGCCTTCCCGAACGTCCTGAGCATCGGGCAGACCCAGATGCTCGGAAGGAGTCAAGTAACAGAGAAAATCCGCACCATAATAAGCGGCAAGGGCCCCGCCGATTGCTCCACTGATATGGTCATACGGACAGCCGACATCAGTCACCAGCGGCCCGAGCAAATAAAAGGGTGCCTCATCACATACCGACTTCTCCAGCAGCACATTCGCTTCAACCTGGTCCAAAGGGATATGACCCGGGCCTTCAACTATCGCTTGCACCCCGGCATCCCGAGCCCGCTGCACAAGTTCACCAATGGTGATAAGTTCTCCGATCTGAAGCTCGTCGGTCGCATCGGCCAGCGCCCCTGGTCTCAAACCGTCACCCAAACTCAAAGTCGCCTGGTAATGTTTGGCCATCGCCAGCAGGTCATCGTAGTATTCATAAAGCGGATTCTCCTTGTGGTTGTATTTCATCCATTCGACTATCATCGAGCCACCCCGGGAAACAATACCACACAACCGGGTTCCAGGCCGCAAAACCTCGACATTTCTGCGTGTCACCCCGCAGTGAACCGTAATAAAGTCAACCCCATCTGCCAAATGCTTTTCGATACCGGCAAAAATATCCTTCACCCCGGTCTCAACAAAGGACTTCCCTTTCTTCGGTGCATCCAGAGCAACTTGGTAAATCGGCACAGTTCCAATGGGCACTGAAGACTCGCTGATTATCGCCCTTCTGATTTCGTCAACACCTTTGCCGACCGACAGGTCCATTACCGTATCTGCACCGGCATCAACCGCGACCTTGAGCTTTTCGAGTTCCTGTTCCAGGTCACTTCGGTCCGGAGAAATCCCGATATTGGCGTTGACCTTCACCTTTGTTCCCTTGCCGATTGCCAAAGGCCTGACTCGGTGGCGCCGATTGCGCAGAACAACTACCCGCCCAGTCCGGATAAGCTGGCGCAGCTCAGCCGCACCGAGCTTTTCGTCCCGGGCAACATCCTCAAACCATTCACCCTTCACTTTTGATATCCTCCAGAGCAACCATTTGCTCAACAGCACCGTCATAGCGGACATTCACCTTCCTGGACAGAACATCGATGCCCATCACTTTGCCATTGCCCCGTCCGGTTACAACCCAGTTACCGATTCTCGGCATCTCTGCCAGGGCCCGGCGGTAGCTTTCCTCCTCGAAGCTCAAACAGCAAAGAAGTTTACCACACAGACCGGAGATTTTGGACGGCTCCACAAAAAGATTCTGCTGGCGGGCCATCCGCAATGTTATTGGCCTCATTTCTTTCATGAACGACCGGCAGCACAGTTCCCTTCCGCAAGGCCCAAGACCGCCTACAATCCGGGCAAAGTCCCTGACCCCAATCTGCTTTATCGCCACCCTGATATTCAGGGCTGAAGATATCACCTTGTGTAGTACGCGAAAATCAAGCCGATGCTCGGAAATGAAGTAGAAACAGACCTTTTTTTTGTCCCACCGCCAGTGAGCACCAACTACTTTCATCTTCAGTCCGAATTTGTCCTTCTGCCGCTGGAAAAGGTCAAGCACTTTCTTTGTTTTAACATCAAGCTCGCACCGGCTCTTCATGTCCTCTTCATTCGCCTTGCGCACCACAATCCCTCTCCCGTTTTCGGTCCCAACACGACGGACCACCCGGCCCAGGTCTTCACCTTCTTCATCACGCGTAACCACCAGGTCATCCGGCAAAACCCTAAACCCTTTCGGCAAAGCGCATACTTCGGACTTAAACGGGTGAAACTCTACGATCACACTGGAAGGCTCGGACCTTCCCGGACCGACGCCTTTTTCTTCTTTCATATCAGCATCTCGATCTTCAATGGCAAAACTTTTCCTCTTCTTCCTGTGTCAGATACTGCTCGTAGCCGGTCGAAGGCTCGTCCGGGCAGTCAGTATAAACCAAGCGGTAATTATTATCCCCGCGCAGGTCGATGAACACAAACACATAACCCAAACTGTAATAATACCAGTACGCCCGTGGCCGCCGGTCAATTTCAATTACCTGGTGCTCCATTCCATCCGGCTCTCCGTATTTAACATAGACCCTGCCCCGGTCTGTCTTTAATCCTGAAGTCCTTGCAGTCCGAAAACGCTTCTCAGCCGTCTCCATCCTTCTCGCAAACTCAGTCAGGTTGTGATGCGACCAGAACCAGGCAAGATATGCCTCCTTGCCAGAATCGCTCAAAGCATTGTAATAAGCAAACTCACGCGGTGTAGCGATGTATTCCAGACTGCTGTAGTATTGTCGTTCAATCCCGGTTGGCTCAAACCGGTAAGGTGTTGGCGCAGGCCTCTCGGTTTCAGCAACCCGGAAAACTGCCTGTCTGTCCGCAGTCTGGTTACGGCCCAGGTCCAAAAGCTCCACAGCCAGCGTATACTCCCCTGGCGCAAGCCCGGCAACATTCATCCCAAGCGTAGAACTAATTTCTGTTCCGGATTTCGGCTTGACCACAGGTCCGGCCTGAACCAGGGTCTCAGGTTTAATTGAACGGCTCAGGATTGCTGCACTAACTTCATAACTGTCAGGTTCAGCTTGCAGGTTGTAACCCTCAAAATAGAAATAAATCGTCTTAAGTCCGCTGCTTCCGTAACGACGCGTTGGATTCGGTATCACTGAGAAACGCTTGGTCACTGTATCAAATGCAACTCCGGCTGCCAATTGCAACTGACTGAGTGCAAGCCCTTTTGAAAAATCCGGTACTTCCATGCTGTCTTTAACCGCTCCAGCTTCAACAAATCGCACTGTATCTCCGGTCGTATCGGCTTGGACTTCTGCCGGCTTTGCAATTGTCATTTTGGAGTAGTATCTCCCGGGAGGCACCAGCACACTGAAACCATCCACAAAAGTGCGCTGCGCCTCAGCCGCTGGGACCAAAGTGGAACCAGGTCTTACCTGCTTGTAAATAGTCGCATCTTTACTAAAGCCATTTTCTCCATTCAATTGAAATCTCACAGAAAACTGGCCTACCAGTCCGATATCCGCGACCTGTTTATAGTTGAGCTTCTCATATGGAATCGCATAGAAAAACTCTACCCTGCTTGAATCATTCCTGCTTCGGAAAGCGGCCCAATCAACGCTGAAATCATTTGCCTTTCCATTGGCAACCGAACCGGCGAGAAACAAAAAAAGGAAGAGAAGTTTATCGCTCATTCCAGAACCTCGGCTTTTCCATCACATATTCTCCGAACCCGTATCGGTCCACAAAAAAGAACTCAAGCCCAAGGCTGTAATAATGCCAGATTTCATATGCCTCAGAATCAATCTCAAAAGGCCTTGAGTCGATATGGTCGGCCGGTCCATAGCGGATATAAACACGTGCCCGGTCGCTCCGATATCCTTTGTCCCCATGACTGAAATGCTTTTTTGCATATTCAATCCGCTCAAAATATTCTTCTTCCTTCTCATTCTGCTCGGTCGTCGGAGTCATGTCCTTTTTCTCCCAGAACCGATGCCAGCCCTGCCCCCTTTCATTTGGACTCAAATTCTTCAGAAAAGACATTTCACTCGAAGTAGCGATATAAAGCAACTCGGCCACCTTCTCCTGATATGCATCATCGTCATAGAAAAACGGCACCTTAACCCTAAAATCCGCCTGGGCATGCAAACCCTTCTTACCAAGCCCGGCGACCTCAAGCCTGTATTCACCATTGCCCAGCTTGACCACACCCGAAGAATCGGCAATCGGATAACTGAACTCCACCACGCTTCGGCCTGAAGAATCGGTCACCGCCGCGGTTCTGCCAGTCACCACCCGCCTGCCGTCCTTGATAAGAAAGCGACAACTCTCGACATCATTATTCTGAGTTAACAGCTCAGCCAGAACATCAACTGTATCCCCAAGTTCATATGTCCGGCCTGGGTTGGGCTGGCCGTGTTTCAGAAATCTCATTCTTAATCCGGCCGAAGGTCTCTCCACGACAAATACCGCGTCCGCTTTACGGTCACTTGCCAAGTCTTCTATCTCAACCCGTCCCTTTCGCACACCATCGGGCACAGCCAAAACAACCCTGCCAAGAATAGTTGAATCCCTGGCTACAGTGGGTTCATACTCAGATACAAAAACGCCCTTCTCCCACAAATCGCCTGCCAGCGGGTTTCCATGCCGGTTCAGAAGCTGCAACCCGATACTGAACCGGGCCTCAAAACCGCCTTTCGCCTTCAGAAAAGTAAGCGATGTGTAAGGTATATCATAGGAAATCTCCAGGAACGCACCGCTGTCACGGGTAGGATAAATTGTCTCATCCAGAATCAACTCCAAATCCCCTCGGACTTGAAGCGCACTAAACATTAAAATAACTGCAAATAACATCAAGCAATAAGTGTAGCTATAGAGTTACCAAAGTCAAGCCGGCAATTTACCAATGAGTCACAAACCTCATATTTACCGTTACTTACACTAAAACGACCGTCTTAATCTAGAATTTTCCTCCTATGCCAACCAGTGGTATGNNACTGAATCCCGGTAAAACGACCCGTAGCAATCTTGCCATCCCGGGTTTCAAATTGCACCAGATGGTATGCGTTCTCACGGTTGTATAGATTGAGAATCTCGATTGCGGCAATTCCTTCTGAAGCTTGACATCAAGCCTGTGATAAATCGGCACCCGGCCTTGACCGATATATCATTGTTCAATTGCCAGCTCAAAACCCAACAGACATCCTCATACCTGATTCCCAAATCCAGACCGACCTTCGATTCCGGCTTCAGGCGGGTCCAGAAGTATCCGGAACTGGTTCTGTCGCTGCGCTGAAATCCCGTTCGTTTCAGCAGATTGCCTGAGCCGTTGCTTGACCAAACGTTCGGCCACAGCCGATTCTTGCTTCCGAAGCCTGTCAAGTCTGAAGAATCGCGCCGGCCCGAGCAATCACGAATGCTGCTTGACTGTCAATCCTTGACTACTCCTCTGCGTCCTTCATCATGTGCCAGGTTCAAACCGGAGGCGTTAATGATTGGTTGTATCCTGGTCTTGTCAGTTCTGGTGTCCGATGTTCTGTTGTATTCCGACGGATTCTACGGACAGGCCGAATACGGAAAAATGATGCTTAAGCACAAAGCAGGAGAGGAAGTGCTTCTGTTGCCTGATACGGCCAGGGCCGAGACTCTCGAAGACAAATACATCTACCTTGTCGGGACACCTAAGAGCCCGTTCTACATCGACAATTATCAGGATATCCTGCCGCTTCGGTTCAGCCGCGACACGGTATTCATCGCTGACTCAATGCTGGTGGCAAGTGATTTCGGACTCTGCTGCCGGTTTGAATGCCCTGACGGCAAAACAGTTGAGCTCTTGCTGGCAAGAAACCCTGAGGCCGGCTCGGGCATTCCCAACCTTTTCGGCCACGATTTCGCCCTTTCGAGAAAAAGGGACGGCATCATGTACGAGCAGGAGCTTACCTGCTGCGGTGACCTGAAATGGGTTGACGGCCGATTTGAAGCAACTGAGGTAAAATGGTACTCGCATCCCGCGCGAAACCTAGAAGTTCTAAGCGACAAACATGTAAAACTGTATTATGAAAAGGAACTCCTGACACCAACTGAAGCAGAGAAACTCTTGAGACTGACAAGGGTGGAATACAACGGATTTACTGAGCAATACGGCATCTGTATGCCGGAGACCGTTTTCATATATGTATATCAAGCCGAGACGCCACACCAGGGATTCTCAACTTACTCGAATCCCATCAACACCATCTGGATGAGGGTCAGTAATAGACAACAGTTGCTCCACCCCGAAAAGGGAAACCCGATTTGCACCTTTGCTCACGAGTTCGCCCGGATTTCACTCCAGCCGTTTGCAGATGCCTACCCGCCGGCAAAGGGAGCGGATGACTGGTCCCATTACGCACCGTTTGTAGGTATCATTCCTTACGTTGACAGCATCCTGGGGGACTCGGCCTGGTTTACACCCTGCGATTATCAATCATACGGCATACCGCTGTTTGAGAAGCTTTACAAAGGCGGCGAAGATACCTATGCCTGGCTTCTATATGAAATTGACCAGAAATTCGGCAAGAGACTCATCGGCGACGCAATCAGA
>DFBN01000090.1 GCA_002366635.1 Caldifarciminota bacterium UBA3079
CATCCGGCATCTGGCTCCGGGCGTCTATTTCATCCGAAACGAAGCAACCGCCAAGAGCGCCAAGGTCGTTATTCAGAGGTAGGGAGGAGGTATGTTCCGTAGCTATGTTTTGTTGCTTGTAGCAACCTTGGCTAGCGTTGCCGTGGCCGGACACGATGTCGGGATTTCTGAGATTCTGGAGCCTGACACATTGGTAGTGGCACGGGGTTCAGTGCGGCCTGCTGTCAAAGTCCGCAACTACGGCACGTTTACCGAAAGCTATATCCCGGTTCGCTGCTTCATCGACTCTGCGGGCGAGCGCGTCTATGCTAGCTACAAGATACTCGACGGCCCGCTGCCGCCGGGCGCAGAGTCTCTGGTGTGGTGGTTTCCGCCTTTCCGACCAGGCGGCGAATACTGCTGGTATGACGTGACGTTCTTTACCGCCCTTAGTACTGACGAGAATCGTTCCAACGATACCATGAAGCAACGCACGTGGTGGTCGCCCGCTTACATAACCGACACGTTGCATCCGGAGCAGCATAGTCTGGACCCGGTGTTCGACGGCGTGATTGACCCAGATGAGTGGCGGTGCCACCGGTTTGATATTTCTGATGTTAACGGTAGGGGAGGGACTACTCGACCGAGAGGAACCTGCATACTGTACCTTGCCCACACCGACCACGTCTGGCTGGCAGTCGACGTGCGCGCGCTGAACACACGGCAAGACGATGACAGAATTCTGGTTTACCTGGATGAGAACCGGGACTGCGCGTGGGCAACGGATTCGAGCGAAGGGACCCACTGCTTCTTCGTCAGCGGGGGCAGGGATTCGCTGGTCTATTCCTGGATGCCGGGCAGGCAGCGTCTGCCATGTCCGGGATGCACTCTGGCGTCGAGCGTTGCCGGCGGCAATTTGCAGTTCGAGGCGAGGATTCCGGTCGGTCAGCGTAAGGGCGACATCTCCATACCGTGGGAACGGTCGTCCGGAGGCGCGGTATCGTTCTGGCGTGGAGACAGTTGCTACGGCTGGTGGCCACAGAGTCTGGAGCTTTCTCATTGGGATGACCCTGAGTACTACGGTCTAGTCGTGTGGGTGTCGAACACGGTGGAGGAGGAATCTGAACAACCCGGAGCTATCGGTTCTCGACTGACGGCCCAGACGATGACTCGCGGTATGCTGCGGCTGGCGGACGGAGTCCCTGCCGTCCTCCTCGACATCACCGGGCGGAAGGTGGCAAACCTGATGCCAGGCGAGAACGACATCCGGCATCTGGCTCCGGGCGTGTATTTCATCCGGCAAAAGGAGGACAGGATAATAAATAAGGTTGTAATTCAGAAATAAATGCATAAAACGGTAGGGGCTTGACATCAAAGGGCTGAATAATATGCTTGGATGTGATTTGTATTTATGAAGATGAGGATTATGCCAAGCTGTTCCCTTTGGTGGATTTGAAGCCGGTTTTTGATTTACGCTGCGGCCGCAGGACCCTGTTGGATAAAATCCGCCGTCTTTATCCCCGCGAGAAGTTGATTCTCTGGGTAAGGGAAAGTCTGGCAGATGTTGTCGCAGAGCAGCATCCTGATTGCAAGGTAAACATCACTATTGAGTCCCCTTGTCTTTTTCTTTCGGGCCGGGCCATTCTGAATAAGATGATTGGCGTTAAGGGGCCGGAAGCGCTCTTTTTGACCAATGACGAAGTCATCGGGTTCCGTCTGGACCATGCAACCGGATTGAAGCCAGGTTCGGGTCCGTTCGAGATTGATTTGCCCAAGGAGCAGGTGAATGCAAAGGTCGTCGAATACCCATGGGATTTGGTTAATTTCACACGGGATGAGCTGAAAAAGGAACTGCGAGGTGGCAAGCTTGAAGGGGGACTGAGCAGGGATGCAAAAGTTGTCGGCAGGCGTAACAGACTCCGTCTTGGGAAAGGCGGACATGTGTGGCCAGGTGTGGTGCTTTCTACCGAGACCGGCTCGATTCTCGTCGACTGTAATGCCCAAGTCAGGCCAGGCAGTTTTATTGAAGGACCTTGCTATATCGGGCCGGGGACGATTATTGATGGCGCAAAAATAAGACCGGGTTGCAGTTTCGGACCTGAATGCAGAATCGGGGGTGAGGTTGAGGCAACTGTTTTCCAGGGTTATTCAAACAAGCACCATGATGGTTTCATCGGCCATAGTTTTGTCGGGGAATGGGTCAATCTCGGCGCATTCACTACAAGCTCGGATTTGAAGAATGCCTACCAGCCGGTAAAGGTCCAGGTCGGCGCCAGGCAGGTTGACACCGGTCTTTTGAAAGTGGGTTGTTTTTTTGGTGACCATGTGAAGACCGCAATCGGCTCGCTTTTCAACACCGGTGCGGTTGTGGGTACATTTGCCAACTGGTTTGAGCCCGGGCTTTCGCCAAAATATATTAAAAGGTTCAGTTGGGGAAAAGACCACAAGTGGCAATTGAAAGATGCGTTGACTGTTGCCAGACAAGTAATGGCCCAGCGCAATGTCAAGATGAGCAGGGCATACGAGCGATTACTGGACCGTGTTTATTCCCGAATCTAGGACATAGATTGGACATCGGCATCGACATCGGCGGAACGAATATGAAAGTCGGTCTGGTTGATGCCCGAGGCAGGGTTGCGGCGCGCAGGAGGTTGGCAACCAAGGCTTCAGAAGGGCCTGGGCCGGCATTGGAAAGATTGGGTCGGTGCATCGCAGGTTTGCGTAAAGGGAAAAGGGTGAAATCAATCGGTGTCGGAATCGCCGGGCTTGTGGACCACGCTCGTGGCGTTGTCAGGATTCCGCCTAATCTGCCTGGATGGGATGGCACAAAAGTCCAAGAGGTCCTGAAGCATATGACCGGTCTGCCAGTGCATTGCGCCAATGATGCAAATGCGGTCACTTTGGGTGAATGGCTTTATGGGGCAGGCCGGGGATGCCGCAATCTCTTTTGTCTGACATTGGGGAGTGGTGTTGGTGGTGGGGCTATTGTCAACAATAAGCTGTTTCTGGGTGCGAATCATGCGGCCGGGGAGCTGGGGCATACTGTGATTTTCGGTAACGGCCTGGTTTGCCGATGCGGGGGAAGGGGTTGCGTAGAACGATATGCGGGTGCAGATTATATTGTCCGCCGGGCGCGTCAGCGGGTCAAGGCAGCGATAAAACGCGCAAGAGACCACAGGAACCAGATTCCCATGTTCAAAGGAATAATGGATAAGAAACCGGGTATGCTGGTTGAGAAATTTGCAACACGGCTCAGTCGGCTGACGATGAAGGATATCGGCAGGGCTGCGCGTGCAAAAGACCGGCTCGCATTGAAACTGGTTGAAGAAACAGGTTATTATCTCGGGCTTGGTCTGGTGAATGTTGTGGCACTTTATGACCCGGAAAGAATAGTGATTGGGGGTGGTGTCAGCGGTCTGGGCAGGCCATTGATGCGAGCGGTCAGAAAGACGGTTTTCAGCCGCATCCAGTTTTTCCCGGGCCGACGACTGGAGATTGTTTTCGGCCGGTTGGGAAACGATGCGGGTATTATCGGTGCAACCAGGCTTGGTAAGCACATGCCAGCCTGATTTTTAGTTTTTTCCCAGAAGGAATTCCCAGAATCCGCGCGGGGACACACGCTTCTCCATTATAAAACTGCCTTCCTGGATGAAAGACCTGAATTCCTGGGTATAATACAACCGCCGGTGGGATTTATCATGGTTATACCATACCTCGCCCTGTTTGAGAATCCGCTGGAGTGTTTTGTCGTAACCCCCTTCCATGGTCTGGAACCCGTATTTCAACAGGGTGACAAGCATCGCTACATGTCTGGGATAGGCGACTACCGACCGTGCCCGATTCTTTTTGGCCAGCGCCAGGACAAGTTCGAGTATGAAATGCGAATAGAGCCGGCCCCGATATTTCGGTCGCATATAGGCCCTTGTCAGTTCCCAGCGATGTCCGTCTCTGCCTTCGGCATCCAGCCAGCGAGGGTCGATGCGGTCGTATCCCATGTATTTTTCACCGGATTCATCAGAGCCAATATAGACCTCAAGCATATTTTCGTTGGTGACCACATCGTTGTAACGGCGGAACGAAAACCAGTGGTCGCCTACTACCAGGTCTTTTGTCGGATATATGATTTTCGCCTGGGGTTTGGATTCAATAAAGCGATAGACTTCATCATAGGTTCGGCATGGGATTTTCTCCACGACATGCTCGACCCAGTGGTGCATCAGGTTATCGTCTATCATGATTCTAATTTAAGAACTGGCATGATATCCTATCTCATCGAGCAGTTTCTGGAGCTGGGTTTCGTTTTCGATAGTAACTTTGCGTGATTTGGAACCGACATAAGGGCCGACGATGCCCATCTGTTCCATTTGGTCGATTATTCTTCCGGCTCGGGCCCAGCCGACATCAAGCCGGCGCTGAAGCATGGATACAGATGCCTCATGGTGGCGGATGACGAGCCTGGCCGCCTGGACGAACTTCTCATCGAGCTGCTGTGTTTTTTGTTCCTGCTGACGGATATGCTTTTCTACTGCACCGCTTTTCACTTCAGGGAGCGGCTCGTAATAGTCCTGGTTGATGAGTTCATCGGCAACATCCTGGGGCAGGATTGAATAAAGGTCCTGGCGTTTTTTTCTGATTCCGGATTTTTCCGGGTCATAAAGAATATCAACAACATCTTTCTGGACGATTGCTTTTGCCTTTTCAGTCGGGTTTTGGACTTTGCCGGTGAGGAGTTCTGTGAGATAGGCAATGGTCCAGAGGTCAACTACCCTTTTTGTAGCAGAAGCAGAAACAAATGAGCCATGGAGCCTTATGGGCTCACCTTTGCCAGGTGGTAGGAAAAGCATGTCTCCTCTTCCGAGCAGGGATTCTGCACCATTCATATCCAAAATAGTCCGCGAGTCGGTCTTTGACGCAACTTGGAATGCAATTCTACATGGGAAATTCGCTTTAATCAAGCCGGTAATTACATCTACTGAAGGCCGCTGGGTTGCAAGAATCAGGTGAATTCCTACCGCGCGTGACATCTGTGCCAGACGGGTAATGCGCTCTTCGATTTCATTCGGTGCGCGCAACATCAGGTCAGCCAGTTCGTCGATTATGACGACAATATAAGGCTTTTTCCCAAAGCCTTCGGCCTGGGCACGGGCATTGTAACCGGCTATGTCCCTGACGCCCAGGTTTGCGAATTCGCCGTAGCGCACCTCCATGATTCTGATTACCCGGGTGAGTTCCCCGACAGCGTTTTTCGGGTCAATCGTTGTGCGGTTCAAGAGGTGCGGGACAGAATTGTATACAGGAAGTTCCAGTTGCTTCGGGTCGATTGTGAGCAGGCGGACTTCATGGTAGGATGCACGGTAGATAACAGAGCAGATTATGGAATTGATGCATACCGATTTTCCAGAGCCGGTCGTGCCGGCAATCAGAATATGGGGCATTGTGCGTAAATCAGCGCAATAAGGTTCACCAGTAATTGTTGTCCCGAGTGCGAAACCGAGCGGCAGTTTTTCCGCCTTGAATGCCTGGGAAGTCAGGATGTCACGCAAATAGACGATGCGGCGTTCTTTGTTCGGTATCTCGATGCCGACTGCGTTCTTGCCCGGTATCGGCGCAAGGATGCGGATGCGCTCGGCCGAAAGTGCAAGGGACAAATCATCGGCCAGGTTTTCGATGCGGTTGATTTTTATACCCGGTGCCGGTTCAAATTCAAATCTGGTGACCATCGGTCCGGAAACGATACCCGATACCTTGCCGTTGATTCCGAATTGCAGGAGTTTGTCCAGGAGTTGTTTCGCTTCTCTTGCTGATTCGGCCGGGTCTTTGAATACCTGGTCTTCCGGGCCCGGTTTGTCAAGCTGCTGGAGGAACGATTCCTGAAATTGGTTGAGGTCAAATTCGGGCAGGACCCGGGCCGGTTTTGGTTCCTTAACAGCGGGTTCAGTCGGTGCGGGTCTGGATGCGGGTTTCGGGGTCGTGACTGGTTTGTGTGCAGGCTTGCGCAAGCTGATTACCAGTTTCTTTAGCAGGCTTACCGATGCACCTCTTGGCACGGGAATGGTGATGAATACTGCAAGCACAACCGCAAGCCCGGCTATCAGGAGTATGGGCGTGCCAACAGGCCCAAGCAGGTTCTTGAGGAAGACGGTGATTGTGATGCCCAGGCTGCCGGCCAAAGGGAACTGGATTTTTGTGCCCGGGACATACCATAAAGAACCAGGTGCAAAATAGGCAAGAAAAAGTTCCAGGAAAAGGCCGAGCAGCACGATGAATAGAGAATAGGACAGATATTTTTTTGCCGGCCGGCCCAGCCAGAGACCAAATCCCCAGAGGATTGCGATTGCAGGCAGGGCATATGTACCGAATCCGAATATAGGGGAGAAAAATTTTCCTAGAAATGCGCCGAGCCACCCGCCGAAGTTTTCCCGGACAAAT
>DFBN01000068.1:0-6027 GCA_002366635.1 Caldifarciminota bacterium UBA3079
ATCGGAATCACTCCTGCGGTTACCACCCGCAAAGGGATATGGGTAGATTGCCCTCCATACATCCGGCGGCCCACAATCCGCTTCGGATACTGAACCGGTATCTTCCTGACCGCCATTGTCACCAAAACAACCGCAGCATAGATACCGAAGATGATCGCGGCGATAACCACAAGCGCCAGCCAGGAAATCTCACCCGCCCGCACCATTGAAAAAGTCCGACCGATATCCGCCGGGGTGCTATCAAGGCAACCGACAAGAATCAGGAAAGAAATACCGTTACCGATGCCGTGGTCAGTAATCTGCTCGCCTAGCCACATCACGAATATAGTGCCGGCGGTCAGAGTGAATATCGTCATCATCCTGAAGAAGAAACCCGGACTCATCACTATCGAACCGAACTGGGTAGGTGCTTGTTGTTCCAGATAAACTGAAATAGCAGCCGCCTGAATCACGGCAAGGCCGACTGTGGCGTAGCGGGTGTACTGGTTGATTTTCTTTCTACCCTCTTCATCCCGTTGGAGCTTCTCAAGATAAGGAAATACCGACCCCATGAGTTGAAAAACAATCGAAGCTGAAATATAGGGCATGATCCCCAAGGCAAAAACAGAAGCCCGGGACAGGGCACCACCAACAAAAATGTCATAAAGCCCGAAGACCGTCCCCTTCATCTGTCCAAGAAGATAACCGAGCGCTGCCGCGTTGATTCCAGGAATCGGAATATGGGTTCCGAACCGATACACTACTACCATAGCCAGGGTAAAAATTATCTTCTTGCGCAGGTCGGGAATCTTGAATATGTTGGGAAAACTACTAATCAATGGATGACCTCGACCTTTCCACCGGCTTGCTCAATTTTACCCCTGGCGGATTTCGTAAACGCATGTGCGGCCACTGTCAGCGGCCGACTTACTTCACCGCCACCGAGCACCTTCACCAGCATCCCCTTACGCACCAAGTGCCGTTCCTGCATCAAATCCAAAGTTATTCTGTCGGTATCAAGACCGGCAAGTCTGCCGACATTCACTACTGCATACTCTGTCCGACACGGATTGTTGAAACCGCGCTTTGGTATCCGGCGATAGAAAGGCATCTGTCCACCTTCAAACCGGGCGTCGAACTCGGAAGCCGAGTGTTGACCTGCCCCTTTGTGTCCCCGGCACGAAGTCTTACCGTGTCCTGAGCCCGGGCCGCAACCAACCCTTTTCCCGCGTTTCCTGGCACCTGGTTTTGGCCGCAGATTGCCCAGCTTCATAGTTCTTCCACCTTTACCAAATGCTTGACTTTGAAAATCATGCCTCGGGTTACCGGGTCATCCTTGTGCACCCGAAACGCTCCGATGTGGCGAAGACCCAACGCCCGAGCGGTTCGCTTCACATTCGGCTTCTGGTCAATCAGACTTCTAGTCAGGGTCACCCTCAGTTGCTTCATTCCTATTTTCCTTTCTCACAAAATGGCCGATTGGTTTGTTGCATGCTGCTGCCACACGGTCAATTGTGCGCAGTTTACCGAGGGCAATAATGGTAGCACGCGCGGCGTTATAGGGATTGCGCGACCCCAACGATTTACTCAAAGCATCACGCAAACCCGCCGCCTCCAGCACCGCCCTGACATGTGTGCATGCAATCAAACCGGTCCCTTCGGAAGCGGGCTTGACAATTACCCGGCTTGCTGCATATTTCCCTTCGGTTTCGTGCGGAATAGTTCTTCCCTTAATAGCTACTTTGACCATATCTTTACGGGCACGGGCTGTTGCCTTGCGGACTGCAGCCGCAACCTCTGAGGACTTGCCGTGGCCGAGCCCAACCTGTCCATGACCATCGCCAACCACTACCGAAGCCGAGAGTTTCATCCGCTTACCGCCTTTTACCACTTTGGAAACGCGCTTGATTTTGATAACCCGCTCAATTAGCTCCTGTTCAGGGAAACCGGCAGCGGCCTCTTTACCTTTTCTCAAAACTTCAATCCTCCTTCACGAGCCCCATCAGCTACGGCCTTTACCCGGCCGTGATACTGGCAACCGGCACGGTCAAAGACTACCTTCTTGATTCCGAGTTCCTTCGCCCTGCTCGCAATTACCCTGCCTACCTCTCCAGAAACCTCCATCCGCTTAAGCTTCTTTTCGCGAATCGCAGGAGTTAGCGAAGAAGCCCCGGCGAGCACACGGTTTTGACTATCGTTAACCAGTTGGGCAAAAATATGCCGGTCGCTCCGTCTGACGCATAACCTGGGCTTCTCTGGCGTTCCGCTAATCCGGTGTCGCAAGTGCAGATGGCGCTTTCTTCGATTCTTATTAACCATTATCGGATACTATTCGGAAAAAATGCACTGTCAAGAAAACCACTATGTCAAGGCGTCCGCAAGAATCCGGAAAATGAGCTCGTCGTAAGAAATACCGGCTGCAGCGGCTTCTGCAGGCAGGTCAGAAATATCGGTCAGACCGGGAAGCGTGTTAACCTCCAGGAAGTATGGCCGTCTGCCATTCTTTATTACCAAGTCTACGCGCGAGAATCCACGGCAGCCGATTAGATTATGTGCCTTCCAGGCCAGTCCTTTAATCCGCTTCTCGGTTCGCTTATTCAGTCGAGCAGGTATAATGAATTCTGTTTCACCTCGGGTGTATTTCGCTTCGTAGTTGTAGAACTTCTGCCTCCTTGGCATAACCTCCAGAATCGGAAGCACTTCCTCTCCAAGAATACCAACGGTTGCAATCATCCCCGAAATGAACTCCTCAATGATGAAATCGCCGAACCCGCGCTGCACGCGCTGGCACAAGTTCGCAGCACCGCGCCGTCCAGGCAGTAACTCAATCCCTACACTTGAACCTTCGGCACGGGGTTTCACAATCATCGGATAACCGAAACGCTCTTCTGCCTTGGTAAGTGCAAGACTGATATCCCCTTCTTCATCCACCAACAAATAATCCGGCGTGGGGATACCGGCCTGCTTGAACAGCATCTTGGTGACGAGCTTGTCCATACCGATGCTCGAAGCGGTAACCCTTGAACCGGTATAGAGAATTCCCTGTAATTCCAAGAACCCCTGAATTGTTCCGTCTTCACCCGGCCTTCCGTGCAGAACAATAAACGCAATATCTATTTTTGCATTTCTTATCTGGTCGGCAAAAGTCCGGTTTATGTCGATTCCCAGTGATTGGTATCCCTGGTCATTTAACGACTTCAAAACCCGCTGGCCCGAAAGCAACGATATTTCCCGTTCACTCGACCAGCCTCCCATCAAAACGCCAATCCGTCGCTTACGCAATCTTCGGACGATATCACTTCTGCTCATAATCTTTCAATCTCCTGAAAGATCTTTTCTTCTAGCTCATACAGCTTGACTTGCATCGCTCTTCTCACCATTCCCCAGTCTTAAGATACTCATCAATCGAATTGGCCGCAATCCGGCCCGCGCCCATTGCAAGAATCACCGTAGCAGTACCGGTTACAATATCACCGCCGGCAAATATACCTTTCTTACTGGTCCGACCGGTCTTCGGGTCGGCAACAATATTACCATGCTTGCCGGTTTCAAGCCCGGGTGTAGAACCGGGAATCAAAGGATTCGGACTGTTCCCAATCGCTACTATAACCATATCAACTGGAATCCTGAACTCACTGCCTTCAATCGGTATCGGCCTTCTGCGACCGCTCGCATCCGGTTCACCCAACCGCATTCGCAAACATTCCATTTCCCTGACCCAGCCGTCTTTATCCGCAACATAGCGCTTTGGCAGAGTCAGGAAATTGAAAACAATACCCTCTTCCTCGGCGTGATGGATTTCCGCTGCTCGGGCCGGCAGTTCCTTACGGGAACGACGGTAAACAATCATTGACTCCTTGGCCCCGAGTCGCAACGCGGTCCGGGCCGAATCCATCGCTACATTACCGCCGCCAATTACCGCAACATGCTTTCCTTTGACAATCGGGGTATCATACTTCGGGAACAGATAAGCTTTCATCAAATTGGAACGGGTCAGATACTCATTGGCCGAATATACCCCGAGCGAATTCTCTCCGGGAATTCCCATAAACCAGGGCCGGCCGGCACCAGTCCCGATGAAAACCGCATCGAACTCACCGAACAACTCCTCGATACTCCTGCTCTTGCCAATGACCTCATCTGTCACCAGCTTAACGCCCATACTTCTGATAAAATCCACTTCCCGCTGCACAATTGCCTTGGGCAATCTGAATTCAGGAATCCCGTAAGCCAGGACACCGCCCGGTTTATGTAAAGCCTCAAACACGGTTACCTGATGGCCGAGCTTGATACAATCGCCGGCAACAGTCAACCCGGCCGGGCCCGCACCTACTACTGCGACCTTTTTACCGGTAGGCGGCCGCTTTTCGCACTTCACGCACTCAGCCTGCTCTGCTTCCCAGTCGGCAATAAACCGTTCCAGATTACCGATCCCGACCGGCTCCATTTTCCTGCCCAGAACACAGGAACCCTCGCACTGTATCTCCTGGGGACAAACCCGGCCACAAATAGCCGGCAGCACATTGGTGCGCTTCATAATCTTTGCCGCTTCCCAGAAATCACCTTCAGCTATCTTGCCAATAAATCCGGGGATATCCACTTCAACCGGACAACCCTTGATGCAACTGGGCTTCTTACATTGCAGGCAACGCTGGGCCTCGGCCATCGCCTCTTCTGGCGAATACCCAAACGGCACCTCGTCGAAGTTATACCTCCGCTTCTCAGGTTTCTGCGCCCGCATCGGAATTCTCTTCGGACTCGGCTTAGGCATCATTTTCCCCCTGGTGCTCGCAGGTCTTCTTGAAAAGCTCAAGTGATTCCTTTTCCTGTGGCAGGTATATTTTCAGCCGCTGCATCAAAAGGTCGAAATCCACTTTGTGGCCGTCAAACTCAGGCCCGTCCACGCACGCCAGTTTGGTCTCGCCCCCGACATTGACCCGGCAGGCACCACACATTCCGGTCCCATCCAGCATTATCGGATTCAAACTCACAATAGTCGGAATCGCGTGCGGTTCGGTCAGCTTCGAGACCATCTTCATCATTATCACCGGACCGACCGCAATAACCCGGTCCACTTTGGTCCCGCGCTCGATAACCTGTTTCAACGCATCGGTAACAAAGCCCTTTGTTCCATTGCTCCCGTCATCTGTAGTCACAATCAGCTCACTGGATACCGCTTTCATCTCCGGTTCCATCAGAATCAGGTCTTTGTTCCGAAATCCGAGAATCGTAATCACCTTATTACCCGCCTGGGTCAGGGCCCGGGCCAATGGCAGAATTTCCGGTGTTCCCACACCACCGGCTACGCATACAACCGTGCCGAATTTCTCAATTTCCGAAGGATTGCCCAAAGGGCCGATGACATCAAGAATCGAATCGCCCTTCTCCAGGGTTCCGAGCAGCTTTGTTGACTTGCCGACCTCCTGAAAAACGATTGCTATCACACCGTCATCAGGCCGCGTATCCGCAATAGTCAAAGGAATCCGCTCACCTTCCTCACGAATACGCAGGACCACAAACTGGCCGGGCAACGCCTTGCGAGCAATATCCCGTGCATCCAGCTCAAACCGTTTAATCCCCGGCCCAAGCACTTCCTTCTTCAGAATTCTCTTCGTAAAGTCTCCTTAATAGATAAAGGCCTAAAAAAACCGGGCTTTACACAACTCCCGGCAACAGTATAAAACTCGACAATTCCACCTGTAAGGTCGATCTCTTCAGAAAGAATCAGGCGATAAGAATACCATCTAAACTGAAAATGTCAAGCGGTCATATCCATAATCCTTCTCTGGTAAACGGTGAACTGTATCCGGCATAAGGACTTATGCTGTTCTTGTTCTGTTTTCAGCCTTCCAAGGACCTATTTGTCCTCCTGTTCCTTATTTGTCCTGAAAACTGTCTGCGGTCGGCGATGCGCAGTCAGGAATATGACCTCAATTCTCGGCTTGTCAACCAAAGTCAACTCCAGAACCGACCAACTTAAAACCGAGCAATGGCTGGACATTAACCTCCAAAACAAACGACCAGAAAAACGCATTGGCAATCTGGTTC
>DFBN01000068.1:6073-7230 GCA_002366635.1 Caldifarciminota bacterium UBA3079
ACAAATGACAGTTCAAACCGGTTGAATGATGCCTCGACAAACGGGTTTAACAACTTCTGGGAAAATGTCTTGGAAAAGGATGTTAGAATCGACAAAATAAACCCTTTGGGGAACGACCCCTGGGTATCGGTTCTAAAGCACCCTTTTCCTAGTTAAGTCTCTAAATACCAAGACTTCCCGTCTGTTAGAGCCACATGCCAGTAAATAGGTGCCAGGGTTACAGTATTGTAAACTGAATCAGAAGTGGACAACTTCTCTTACCTACCGCTTTTTTGACAGTATCTCGCAGATGTAGCCTAGACTACCCCTTGGTCAATCATCGCGTCCGCAACCTTGACGAATCCGGCAATATTGGCGCCATTCACATAATTGACAAAGTCGCCATCCTTGCCATAGGTCGCGCACTGCTTGTGAATCGCCTTCATGATTCCCTGCAGGCGCTGGTCTACCTCTTCACGAGACCAAGATAGCCTTAGGCTATTCTGGGACATTTCAAGACCAGAGACAGAAACGCCGCCGGCATTAGCCGCCTTGCCCGGTGCATAGAGAATTTTCTTGTCTAGAAACTGCTCAACCGCATCTGGGACCGAAGGCATGTTTGCACCTTCACACACCATATAGATACCGTTCTTCAAAAGATTCTCCGCATCCTTGCCATTGATTTCGTTCTGGGTTGCGCACGGAAAAGCACAATCGGCTTTGTGGTCCCATAAAGGGTTATGGTCCCGTTCCTTATCGACCGGTGTGTAAACTACTCCCTTGAACTTCTCGGCGTATTTCTTGATTCGGCCGCGCCGGACATTCTTCAGCTCCTTAACATAGACCAGCTTCTCGGAGTCAATTCCGGCTTCGTCGTAAACATAGCCCGAGGAGTCAGAAAGCGTCACTACCTTACCACCGAACTGATTTATCTTCTCAACAACATGCTGAGCAACATTGCCAGCCCCAGAAACAAGACATACCTTGCCTTCAATCGTCTCGCCCCTGGTAGCAAGCATTTCAGCGGCAAAATAAACCGCGCCGTACCCGGTCGCCTCAGGCCGAACCAGGCTTCCGCCCCAGTTCAGTCCCTTGCCGGTAAGAATGCCGGTAAACTCATGGCGCAGCCGTTTGTACTGGCCGAAAAGGAAACCGATTTCTCGTGCGCCGACCCCGAT
>DFBN01000068.1:7280-7544 GCA_002366635.1 Caldifarciminota bacterium UBA3079
CTCAATATCCGACTTGCCCTTGGGGTCGAAATCAGAACCGCCTTTACCTCCACCCATCGGCAATGTAGTTAGTGCATTTTTGAGCACCTGTTCGAAGGCAAGGAATTTCAGAATGCCCAAGTTCACTGACGGGTGAAAACGGAGCCCGCCTTTGTAAGGGCCGATAGCTGAATTCATCTGGACCCGGAAACCTCGGTTGAGTTGGGCATCCCCTTTATCATCAACCCAGGGGACTCGGAATATAATTGCCCGTTCCGGCTCACA
>DFBN01000005.1:0-5441 GCA_002366635.1 Caldifarciminota bacterium UBA3079
CATTTATGGATTCGCTCCCAGCGCCAGGTTGCAATATTGCGCATCCGTAGTGAGGTAATCAAGGCGTGCCGAGACTATCTTGACGATAACGGTTTCATCCTCTGCGATACCCCGATTCTGACACCGGCTGCGTGCGAAGGCACAACGACGCTGTTCAATGTGGATTATTATGGCGAGCCGGTCTTTCTGACCCAGTCGGGCCAGCTCTACAATGAACCGCTCTGTGCCGCAGTGCGCAAGACCTATTGTTTCGGCCCGACTTTCCGGGCTGAGAAATCCAAAACCAGACGCCATCTGACTGAATTCTGGATGCTTGAACCCGAAGTCGCATTCCTCGAGCTTGAAGAAAATATGGACTTGGCCGAAGACTTACTCATTTATCTAGTTCGGCGGGTGCTCAAACGACGGCGAAAAGAGCTGGGCATACTTGAGCGGGATTTGTCAAAACTCGAAGCAATCAAAAAGCCTTTCCCCCGGATAACTTATGCCGAAGCAATCGAACTGCTCCGGGAAAAAAACAAAAACATCAGATTCGGCCAAGACTTCGGCGGCGATGAAGAAACCATCATTGGTGAAAGCTTTGACCGACCGGTCCTGATTCATCATTATCCGGCCGCAATCAAAGCGTTCTATATGAAACGCGACTCCAAAAATCCGGAACTTGCGCTGGCAACCGATATGATTGCACCCGAAGGCTACGGTGAACTCGTCGGCGGTGGCCAGCGCGAGGATAACATTGGAGAACTGGAAAAGAGAATCAAGGAATATAATCTACCGAGGGATGCATTCGAATGGTACCTGGATGTGCGGCGCTACGGCTCATTCCCTCATTCCGGGTTCGGATTGGGAATCGAGCGCACTGTTGCCTGGATTTGCGGTGTCCGTCATGTCCGGGAAACGATTCCATTCCCTCGGATGCTGGAAAAGATTTATCCTTAAGGAGGAAAAATGCCGGAAACCAAAATCGGGGTTATCACCCATCATTTCGGCAAGATTGGAGTAGCCGTAATAAAGGCTACCGAAACCGAACTCTCGGTCGGTGATACTATCCATATTAAAGGACACACTACTGATTACACCCAAGTAGTCGAGTCCATGGAAATCGAACACCAGCAGATTCAGAAGCTGAAAAAAGGCGAAGAAGCCGGACTCAAAGTAACTGACAAAGTCCACGAGAATGATGAAGTATTCAAGGTCACAGATTAAACTCTAAGGAGGTATATGGCTCGAAGTAATACTAAGTTAAAGCGCCTACGTCACCGCTGGGCCGTGCAAAAAAGACGCCGCAAGCAGCGCAGAAAAGCAGCCCTTAAACCAAAGGCCGAAGCAGCCAGCAAGTAAAGCACAAACCGTTCAGCTATGTGCAGAAAACTCTATCTTGCTCCGTTTTCTGGACATAATACCACCAACCGCCTGTTGAAAGAAGCACTCAGCCTCAGTGCTGACCCGTCTGAAATCCTCTACATCGCACCAAGCCCGCGCAAACTCCGCGACACCCAACTCGCATTTGCTCAGCTTGTCAGTTCCAAGGCATTCATCCCTCCCCGGTTCTACACAATCGGTCCGCTTGCCCGGGAACTCCATGCGCAGTATGGTGATTCTCGACCGTTCCCATCCGAACTCAAACCCCTACTCATCCACCAACTTCTTAACACCCCTTCGTCGCTCGGCTATGCCCGCGCGGTCGGTGACTTCATCTCTGACATCAAGCGCTATGTCTCGCCTGACGAGTGTCCCGGACTTGGTAACAAATTCAGGAAATGGCTTGCCGGATATAACAAACCTTTGGACCGGGCGCTACAAGCACTCGACATCATGGCCCGCTATGACGCCCTGCTTGCTGAAAAAGGCTGGGCCGACAACGAAGACATCCTTCACCAGGCGGCTGGCTTCTGCACCGAGCACATCCGGGCAAAGGTACTCATCCTCGACGGCTTTGTCGCACCGAACCTGCTCGAACAGAAACTGCTGGCAAACCTGGTCAAACTGGCAGAGATGACCCTGGCTTTGACCTGGGGCACAAAAGACCGCACCCGGGCATACGAATTCCCATGCCGGTTTACCGACTTCATCACCGGGCTCGGAGGATTCAAACTCGAATATCTCAAGGCCATGCCTGAGCAGAAACCTGTGGTCCAGGCATGCACCACTATTGATGAGGAGGTTGCGGCAATCGCCCGCGACATCAAGCAGCGCTTCTTATCAAAAGAACTGAACCTGACCAAAACGGTCATCACCTTTCCAAAACTCGCACGCTATGCACCGCTGGTCCGCCGCATATTCAAACGATACCGGCTTCCTTTCACCATCTATCCCAGCCAGAACCTGTCAACATCGCCACCGATTGTGGCCGTGCTCGAGCTTTTAGGTGCACTTGAGACTGGATACGAACGCCTGGCTACTGCTGCATTCCTGAGCTCACCTTTCTTCCCGAAGCTGCTGCGCCTGAGCACTGACAAAGACGACACTAGCCGCAACCGGGCCGCAACCAGAATCAACCTCGCATCCAAGCGTGCCGGCATCATCAAAGGCCGGAACCAATGGCGCAACATCGGCGCCCGCCTCATCGCTGCCGGCCAAGGCCGGCTTGATGAAACACAAAAGGCTAGGGCATCTGACCTTCAGAAAAGGGTGCGTCAAGCCATCGGCCTGACCGAAAGCATCCTATCTGAACAAGCCCTCCTGGCCGAACAGGCAAAGGCCTTGAAGAAATTCCTGGAAGTGGTCGAGTTCAGGAAAACAGAAACCGAGGACGAAAATACCGAAACAGACCTCCGTGAAGACAAAAAGGCATTGTATGACATTATCGACGGACTCGTTGAACTGGACAACGACTGGGGTCCGGTCAAACTGACCGGGACCGAGTTCATCCGTACCTTGACTTATCTCATCGGCATGTCAACCCGCAAACCCGAACCGCGGCCGGCCGGAGTGACCATCATCAGCATGGAAGAAACCCTTAGTCTTTCTCCGCGCCACTTGTATTTCAGCGGGCTGACAGAAGAGGACTTGCCTTCGGCATATCCGGCCGACCCGATATTGCCTGATTATATCCGGCGCAATCTCGGGATGCCTGATATTGAGTTTCATCATGACCAGGAGCAGTTTCATTTCCATCGCACAATTGCTTCGGCCCAGAATGAACCGTTTCTTTCCTATCACAACTCCGACGGCGAGAACCTTGTCCTGCCGACGCCGTTTCTGGAAATCCCACCTGAACCCGCACGCCTGACAGACGCCATCTATTCCGAAGAAGAACTCCAGCATTTCCAGGGCGAATCCCGCAATCTACCACTCAAAGAACCAGAGCCGGTTGACTTCAGCGACAACCCTGAACTGCTCAAGGTATTGGGCACCAGATTCGGACCAGAAACTTCAATCAGCGTCACCAGGCTCGAAAACTACCGCCGCTGTCCGTTCCGATTCTATCTTGAGCATGTCATGAAACTCGAATCCTTGCCCGAGCCAGCCTATGAAATTGATGCGGCCCAGTGGGGATTACTGGTTCACCGCGTGCTTGAAGGACTCTATTCCGAAGGCCCGATTCCACTGCAGCAGCTACCCGAGCGGGCGCGCACCGCACTGAACCAGGCCCTGGCGCAAGCCGGTCTGCCGGTGTTCTGGGAGCAAGTCACGCGCCGCGTATTCGATAATATCCTGCCCGACTTTATCCGGGTCGAGCAGCAGTTGCGCGACCAGGGCTACCTGCCCCAGAAAACCGAAGCCCGGATTCAAGGAGAACCGCTCAAAGGTCTGAAAATCCACGGCCGGCTCGACCGGGTCGACGCCAGCAAAGACGCATTCCGCATCATCGACTATAAAACCGGCTCAACTGCCGGATTCACCGGCAAAGCAGTCGTCATTGACCATACCCATATGCAGCTTCCGCTCTATGCCCGATTATTGCAGGAAAGAAACCCGAACCGGACAATCGACAATATCGGCATCTGGAGTATCCGCGACGCCGAACTCATCTGGCTTGGATACGGGAAATACCCTGTCGGCCAACTGATTGATGCCGCGCTTGAGAATGCCCGCGAAGTCGCAGCAGCAATCCGGTCTGGCCGTTTCCCAACCGATGATGTCAACTACCAGGTTTGCCGCAACTGCGAACTCAAATACCTGTGCGGCCGGAAAGAAAAATCCAATGGCTGAAACCCTCCCCAAAAATATCACCAGCAAAGTCGTCCTTGCCCCGGCCGGCTCGGGCAAAACCGAAAAGCTGAGTGACCGTTACATCGAACTACTCAAAGCCGGTGTCAAACCCGAGCGCATTTTGACAATTACCTTCACCCGCAAAGCCGCAGCCGAAATGAAAGAAAGAATCCTCAAACGTCTCCAGGAAAAGAACCCGAAACTACACGCCGAAATCCGAAATAACATCCTCAAGCTCCGCATTATGACTATTGATTCTTTCTGCCTTGCATTGGTCCGGCGCTTCGCACCTGACCTCGGTCTCGACCCGAGAATCGAAGTCATCGAAGACCCGTCCGATATCTGGAACCGGGCCAAATACGATACCCTGATGCAGATTGCAGAAAAAGAAGCCGGTTCCAAGGATTATGAAACCTTGATGGAACTGGTCAGCGGCCGCCGTGCCCAGGGCTGGCCATCGCTGGCAAAAGAATACGACTATTATTTCGCCAACAATACTTCAATCATCCGGGGCCGGCTTGCACCAATTCACGAAGAACAGGTCCAAATTCTTGCCAATGAACTCAGAAACCAGCCGCTCGGTCCTAAGCGCATTCCGAACTATTCTGACCTGTTCCCAAATGAATGGACTATGGCAACCTATAACCATATTGCCAACCTGTTGGAACAGCATCGCTTGACTTATCTCACAAAGAAATCTGCCCCGCGCAAGCCCAAAGGAAAAGAGGAACTGGGCACCTGGTGTGCTCGCATGGCCGACTATCGTGCCCGCATTCTGACAGTGCGCGACTACAACGCCTTCCTGCGCAAGTTCGGCCTGTTCAAAGAACGATTCCTAACAGCCTATCGCCGCGCCAAGAAACAGGCCGGGCTTGTGGACTTCCGCGACCTTGAATTCGACGCCCTCTCGTTGCTTACTGAGAACGACGACTGGCAGAACATCCTGCGCGCATTCGACGAGCATACCGACCATTTGCTTGTCGACGAGTTCCAGGACACCAGCTTCCTTCAGTGGGCCATCGTCAACAAACTAACCGAAGAATGGCGGGCCGGTGCCGGGGCAAAAACCGATTTGGGGATAAATCCTACAATCTTTCTGGTCGGCGACGACAAACAGTCCATCTACTTTTTCCGTGGGGCAAAAGTCGAAGTATTCGCCCGGGCCCGCAATGAACTCAAAACCTGGCTCAGACAAGGCCAGCTTGAAGAAGAATCCCCAAAGGACAACTTTCGCAGCCTTGACGCTATCATCGATTTCAACAACACCCTGTTCCCGCAACTGATGG
>DFBN01000005.1:5452-6701 GCA_002366635.1 Caldifarciminota bacterium UBA3079
CCAAAGGAGACGACCCTGCCTGGCGAACCCGCTACATTCCGTTCGAGCGCCGCCGCAAAAACGACAACCCCGGCATCGTCGAAATCCTACTCAGTCCAACCAATGCCAGAATGGCCGAACGCCGGACCGACGAAGCCAAGTTCATCGCTCGCCGCATCCGGTCTCTTGAAGGCAGCTTCACAATCTATGACACCAACCCCGACTACACCGAAACCGGCCGCACCTGCCAGTTCTCAGACATCGCTATCCTTTTGCGCCAACGCACCCATCTCCACCACTACGAAGAAGCGCTACGCAACGCCGATGTCCCATTCATCGTTGTCGGCGGAATCGGGTTCTGGTCTGAACCCGAAGTCGGCCATGTGCTTGCCCTGCTCAGATTCCTGGTCGACCCGGCCGACGACCTGTCGCTCTATGCAACCCTGCGCGGTCCGCTGTTCAATGTGCCCGAGCAAGAGCTGTTCTTCACCAATCAGCAGGATGGCCAGAGCTTTCTTGACCGGGTCCGGCAACAGGCAGAAAAGAGCAAAACCCTCAAACAACCGGTCCGCCGGTTAGAAAACTGGCTCTCACAAGTTTATCATCAACCCCTGACCCATATCCTCGAAACCGCACTCGAACACACCCATGCCTGGTCGACCTTCTGGGAACCCCAATGCCGGGCCAATATCCGTAAGCTGCTCCAGCTTGTCGAAGACGCCGAACTCAATGGCGACCACCCTTTGCGCATCATTGGCTCACTGGGAAAAGAAAACCAGACCCCAGAGTCCAAAGCCGCGGTTCCGACCGAAGGCCGCAACGCAGTCCAGATAATGACCATCCACGGTGCCAAAGGACTTCAGTTCCCGGTCGTATTCCTTCCCGGACTGGACCTGCCTCGTTCAGGCAAGCGTAACAATCCCGAAACTATCATCGAAGAACGCAACGAAAACGAAGTCTGGGTATCCCATATCACTGACAAAGCCACGCGTGCCCTGAACGAATTCCATCGGGAATACCTTGAAAAGGAACGGGAAGAACACAAACGGCTGCTTTATGTCGCCTGCACAAGACCCCGTGATGCCCTGGTTCTGACCGGAACCTGGATTCTACGGCGCAAAGATACCTGGCTGGAATGGCTCGAACACTACCTCGGGCTCAAACAAAAGGATAGCGCGTTCTCACTCGGTATCGACATCACCGGTATCAATGTCCGGACTCCAGAACAAATCCCCGCCCTTACGGCCAGAACCGCACCCGCGCCGAAAAA
>DFBN01000005.1:6720-7482 GCA_002366635.1 Caldifarciminota bacterium UBA3079
ATCGAATCCGTCACCCGCAATGTCCGGCTCGACTATCACCGGTATTCAGACGACCTCATCGGGCGCGGCGAAATCATCCACCGCCTGCTCGAACAAATCTCCAATGGCCTATCCCCTGAACCCAAAACCCTGAAACCCCAACTCCTGCGCCTGCTCCGCTTGCACGGCCTTGCCCGGGCCGACACCGACAAACATGTCAAACATATTCTCAAGCAGATTCAGGGACTCAAAAACAACCCGGAAATCTGGCAAATCATCGCGCCAAGACCTGATGCCCGTGCCGAACTCCCGATAATGTTTTCTGACAGCTCAACAGTCTGGTCCGGCCGGATTGACCGCATCATTGAAACCGAAAACGAAATCCGCATCTACGACTACAAAACCTTCCCGGTCAGAGAACAAGAAATCCAGACCCTGGCCAGCGAATACCACCAGGCACAGCTTTGCCACTACGCCGCAGCTATTGGCAACATGAAACCCGGCAAAGAAGTCTCAACCTATCTCATCTTCACCGCCCTGCCCAAAATCATCCCGACCGGACAATCCGGCCAGAAACTAGCTACCAGAAGGACATAGCGGCCAACCCGCCGACCACTATCCGCAGTGGGTAATTTCGGGATATGGAGGGGCACGGCATGCCGTGCCCCTTCTGCTTCCCCCAGGGTCAGAACCCGCTGAAAAATCAGGCCGCCCGAAAGGGCGGCCTGTAAGCTGATACCTGAACTATCAGTTGAGAACTACTGCCTTGGCAGAAACCGATTT
>DFBN01000028.1 GCA_002366635.1 Caldifarciminota bacterium UBA3079
TGCAGCTTGACACCCGCCCGGAATTGGGTATAAATAGGGCATGGAGATGGAAAATACGCCCTTAGCTATCAGGAGGTCAAGTGCCTCCGAAACACACGCGTCGAGAAAAACGGTCAGCGTCACTGATAGCATGCCGAACGGCCGGAACTAGTCCAGCAAGAAGGGAAGCTGATCCAGAATAGTTGAAAGGAGATACAGATGTCTAAACTCACAGCCGTAGTTGTTCTCGCGAGCGCGGCGCTGATATGTGGTTGCGCCACTTTCACCAGCTCGCTAAGAGGAGAACTTCCTTATCCGGCAAAGCACGACGAAGTAGTCGAGATGAAATTCTCACACGAAGGGAAATATGAAATTTTGGGACCTGCCGAGGGGAAGAACGTTGGCTTTCGGTTCGTCCCGCTATTCCCCTTGATTAACTCCAACTTGATACCAGCAATTGTGCAGATAACGCCCAGGGTATCCGAGGCTTACAAGCAAGCTATGCTTGTGAAGAACGCCGATTTCCTGACCGACATTCACATAGAAAGGTCAACTACTAATATATTGCTGATATTCTGCATTGACGAAGTAACAGTTTGGGGACAAGCCGCAAGACTCAAAGCTCCACAGAGACGCTGACCGCGTCCTAAGAGCGGCAACTGCCTGTCGAGAGGGAACTCGGAATAGTCAGACGACTGGAATTGAGGGTGGAATCAAAGGGGCACGATACCAATTAGTGCCTCTTTCCGCACCATCGCCTTCTCGGACAGGGCGGCAAACGGCTGACAGTTTACGGCTCACAGGAAACTGACGCTGCACCCTGCCTGCAATTGACACTCAAAACCAGTAGTCTATACTGGCCAAAAGGAGAAATATGCGGATAATTATATCTTTGCTTGTATTAGCGGCTTTTGCAGCGGCACCGGCCCAGGAAGGCTGGCTCGTGCCTTTCGCTGCTGCATACCAACCCGACCTTGGCAGTTTCAATAAACGCTTTACAAAATACAGTATCCCTGAAGCAAACACCCGCGAATACGGCTGGGGCATTGAGCTGCGCTCTTTGGTAAACGGACTTCTGGTCGGCCCGATGTTCTTCCGCACCTGGGACGATGCCAGTAATAATAGCTTCCAGCTCCGCACCGAGGCTACCTGTATCCTCGGCGAAGTCGGGCTGAAAATCGCACCGGTGAAATTCTTAACTATTGTGCCGATGGTCGGTGCCGGCGGCCTGAACCAGTCATTCAGTATCAGGGCACAAACCGGTGACCTCAATCTGGACACACTACTTTCCGAACCGGGTCAGAACGCCACAATCTCCTCCGGCATGAAACTCGCTGGTCTGGCAGCACTTGAAATCGGTCTGTCTGTGCCTGCCACCAGCGGCAGGTATGGCCTGACATTGCGCGGTGGCTACATTTACTCACCTTTATCAGTCACATGGCATCTGTCCAATGGCGCAAAACTTAAAGATACCCCGAATACCAAAGTGGGTGGCCTGTTCTTTTCTGCCGGAATCCTGATACTGCCTGCGCCCGAGATGGGCAGTTCAACCGGCGGTATTCACTAACCTGGAGCCATGATGAACAAACGCATCGGCATCTTTTTCCCAATCGCTATCCTGGTAACCGGCTGTCTTTACCCCTATAGACTGGAAGTACCTGAAACCCGCACCTGGCCGGCAGAAGGCATCAGCAGCATCTCGGCAAGCACAAAAAACGGCGGCATCACGGTCTGCGCTGCTGAGGAACCGAACATCACCGCTCATATCACAAAGCGCTGCTATGGCCGTAACAAAGAGGATGCGGAGAAGTACCTCAAGAATGTTGTAATCAAGGACACGATAATCAGCGGCCAACTGTCCATCAATACCGAGATGCCTTCTGGCAACCGCAACTACGGTGCCGAGTTCGAAATCTCTTCTCCGGAATCAACTCATCTTGACCTTTCCACCACCAACACCGAGATTTCTCTTACTAATATGACCGCCGGTGCAAATCTTTCAACAAGCAATAATGCCGTATCCCTCAAGAATACCCAGGGTCAGATAAACATCTCAACCAGCAACGGCAAGGTTCTGGTTCAGGTCCACCACGGTGGTATCGAAGCCCGGACTTCCAATGGGGAAATCGACTGCGACATTGCAAAACTGGATGCTACCGAATCAATAATCCTGGAAACATCAAACGACAAAGTCCTGCTTCGCTTGCCCCAGGATGTTTCAGCTACATTCGACCTCACAACATCAAATGGTGAAATTACCGTTACCGGTTTCAATTCAATCAGATACGACACCCAGGAACGCACGCACAAAACCGGCACCATCGGTTCCGGCGCTTCAACTATAACTATCTCAACCAGCAATGGAGATATTATTATCTGTGCCCGCTAACGCATTCAAGAATCTTTGCTCAAGCCCGATAGTCAAATAAGCATGACATTCACGGCACTCAAAATCAGAAAAGGAGAAAAAGAAAATGGCCGAAATTAAACACTTATCCGACAACAATTTCGATGCCGAAGTCCTGAAAGCAGAAACTCCGGTCCTGGTGGATTTCTGGGCACCATGGTGCGGCCCGTGTCAAAGCGTTGCCCCGATTGTCGAAAGCCTGGCAGACAAATTCGATGACAAGCTAAAGGTATGTCGGCTCAATACTGACGAAAATCCGCAAACGCCTGGAAATTACAATATCTATGGCATTCCGACCCTGATTATCTTCAAGAACGGCAAAGAAGTGGAACGAATAGTTGGACTCATGCCCGAGGCCGTGCTGACTCAAAAGATTCAACCACACTTGAATTAGAATAATAAATACTAAAAACCGACCCGGGCGATTTTCCCTGTTTTATGGAATCCTTTTGCTTTTACCACAACCAGATAGAGCCCGTCGGCAAGCGAATGCCCGGCTGCGTTCTTCCCATTCCATTCCAGAACCCTTTTCGTAACATTCTCAAACTTTCGCACCAGGATTCCAGAAATAGTATAAATCATCACATCGGGCTCTACCCCTTCGGGAAAATCAAGGCATAGTTCACAACTGCCCTGGAACGGGGCCGGCTTGGTGTAAGGCTCGGCCC
>DFBN01000109.1:0-2638 GCA_002366635.1 Caldifarciminota bacterium UBA3079
CTCATCCACCGCTTCATCCGACAGTTTTCCCGGTAGTCAGCACAACCGCTTGACACTTGTAATCACCTAATTATACTCACCACTCGGCGGTGTGCCGCAAGGCCGCACAAGCGACCCTGGAATATGGATATTACACAATTTGCCGGTGAAGCGCAGTCTATTATAGCTAAAGGAGGAAATCAGTTATGGCACAGGAAAAGTTGTACGAACCACCAGAGGAATTGGTGGAGAACTCAAACATCAAGGTCTTCATGGATAAACACGGTATTACCGACTACAATACCCTGCTCAAGCGCGCCGAGGACCAGTCATGGTATTGGGGTGAAGTCGCCAAGGAGCTCGACTGGTTCAAGCCATGGGATAAGGTTCTGGATGATTCCAATGCCCCTTTCTTCAAGTGGTTCACAGGAGGCCGTTTCAATATCGCACACAATTGCCTGGACTGCCACATGAAAACCCCGGTCAAGGATAAAATCGCTTACATCTTTGAGTCAGAATCCGGGGCAGTGGAACGCTGGACATATGAACAGCTTTACAAAGAGGTGAACAGACTTGCCAATGCCCTTAAGAAACTGGGAATTGCAAAAGGTGACCGTGTTGCTATCTATCTGCCCATGATTCCGCAATTACCCGTTGCAATGCTTGCCTGTGCCAAAATCGGGGCTGTTCATTCTGTCGTCTTTTCCGGATTCTCGTCGGCATCTTTGCAGGACCGCGTCCAGGATGCCGAAGCCAAAATGCTGATTACTTGTGATGGTGCATTCCGCCGGGGTAAGGTAATTCCACTCAAACAGAATGTGGACGCCGCGCTCAATGAAAGCCCCTCGATTCAGCATTGCATCGTTTACAATCGTGCCGACCAGAAAGTCAATATGAAGCCGAACCGCGACCTCTGGTGGCATGATATAACCAAAGAAGAATCCGATGAATTCACACCAGTGGAACTGGACGCCGAGGATATCCTTTACACCCTTTATACTTCCGGCACCACCGGAAAACCGAAAGGCATCGTCCATGTCCATGCCGGCTATGGTGTCGGAGTATATTCTACCCTGAAGTATGTGTTCGACATCAAACCGGATGATGTTTACTGGTGCGCTGCCGATATCGGCTGGGTAACCGGCCATTCCTATATTGTTTATGCGCCTTTGATGCTTGGCGCAACTTCGATTCTTTATGAAGGCGCGCCCGATTATCCGGCACCGGACCGGTTCTGGCAGATAATCGAGCGTGAGAAAGTAACGATTCTTTATACCTCTCCGACCGCAATCAGAATGTTCATGCGCCTCGGCGAGGACTATCCGAACAAGCACGATTTGTCTTCACTCCGCTTGCTCGGCTCAGTCGGAGAACCGATTAATCCCGAAGCATGGCGATGGTATCGCAAATATATCGGCGGTGGTAAGCTCCAGATTATGGATACCTGGTGGCAGACAGAAACCGGAACATTCATGATTTCGCCATTGCCGATTACACCGCTCAAGCCGGGTTCGGCAACCAGGCCCCTACCCGGTATCCTCGCCGATGTCTATGACATCAAAGGCAAACCCGTCAAACCCGGTGAAAACGGATTTGCGGTTCTTTTGAAACCGTGGCCCGCAATGCTGCGCACGATTTACAAGAACCCTGACCGGTACAAACAGACATACTGGTCTCGTTTCCCCGGTGTTTATCTGACCGGTGACTACTGCACCAAAGATGAGGACGGGTATTTCTGGTTCCGGGGCCGGGCCGACGAAGTCCTGAATGTAGCGGGTCACCGTCTGGGAACCGCGGAAATAGAATCCGCTCTTGTAGCCCATCCGGCCGTAGCCGAAGCCGCAGTAATCGGTGTGCCGCACGAAATCAAAGGCGATGTCCCCAGGGCATTCGTCACATTAAAAGTCGGTTTCGAGAAAACCGAAGGGCTCAAGGCAGAACTCAGAAAATGGGTAGGCACGGAAATCGGGCCGATTGCCAGACCCGATTCAATCGAATTCCGGGACAAGCTGCCAAAGACGCGCTCTGGCAAAATCATGCGCCGGCTCCTGAAAGCCGAGGCACTGGGCCAACCTTTGGGTGATACTTCCACGCTGGAAGAATGACGGATCAGGAATTAAGGAGGAACTTTGAAGAAACTAACTCAGGCCGAAATTGACGAAATGCTCGTCAAGACAAGAAAACCCGGTGAAGACGCACTGGTGCTTCACCCATTCTATCGGGGCAAGATTCAGATTGTCCCGAAATGCTGCATCCGTGACTTCCAGGACTTCGGGATCTGGTACACGCCCGGCGTTGCCAAACCCTGTCTGGACATAAAAGAGGATGTTGAGAAATCTTATATTCACACCAACCGGGCCAACAGCGTCTGCGTCCTGACCGACGGCACCCGGGTTCTGGGTCTTGGTGACATCGGGCCCGAGGCATCGATGCCGGTAATGGAAGGCAAGGCACTGCTTTTCAAATACCTCGGCGGGGTTGATGCGGTTCCAATCGCACTCCGCACCAAAGACCCGGACGAATTCATCCGCACTGCCAAGCTGCTCGAACCGTCTTTCGGCGGTTTCAACTTAGAAGACATCTCCCAACCCAAATGCTTTGGGATTCTCGATACGCTTCGGAAAGAGATGAACGTCCCGGTCTGGCACGATGACCAGCA
>DFBN01000109.1:2693-2953 GCA_002366635.1 Caldifarciminota bacterium UBA3079
ATCACCAAAGGCGGGGTCGAACCCGGAAACATCATCATGTCCGACTCCAAAGGCACCCTGCATAAAGGCCGCACCGACCTTGAGGAGAAGTTCAAGGAGAAATGGCACTGGGCTAATATCTCCAATGCGGAGAACCTCAAGGCAACGGCCGCGGATGCGATGCGCGGCGCGGACGTGCTTATCGCCCTGTCCAAATCCGGGCCGGGAACGATCAAGCCCGAGTGGGTAGAAACAATGGCCAAAGACCCGATTGTTTTTGC
>DFBN01000109.1:3081-4490 GCA_002366635.1 Caldifarciminota bacterium UBA3079
GTCAACGCGAAGACGATTACCGATGAGATGTGCATCGCCGCCGCGCTCGAACTGGCCAAGGTGGCCGAAGACCGCGGCCTGAAGCCGGACTACCTGATTCCGACCATGGACGACTGGGAAGTATTCCCGCGCGAAGCGGTCGCAGTCGGCATGAAAGCGATGGAACAGGGAGTCGCCCGAATCACCATGACCAGGGACGAACTCATGAAGACCGCGACCGCCAAAATCAAGGCCTCACGCGACCTGGTCCAGAACATGATGAAACAAGGCTTCATTCCCGAAGCTCCCAAGACCTGACCCGAGCCGGTAACTTCTGCGGGGCGGCCGAGAGGCCGCCCCGTGCAGTATCGGTCCGATTCGCCCTATTGGTTCTACCAGTTCAGACATTGCCCGGAAAGGACATCTCCCCAGATTGCTCCCCAAATCACCTCCCAGATTACCGGCTGAATCATCTGGAGAATCGTCTGCCCCTCGGTATAAACCTGTTTATACTCTCCCGGTGCTTGGTTTCAGCGAACTGTTCACTTTACTCAGCCCGGCGCCGGCTTGCCGGTTTCGTATTCGAGCACTAGGGCGCCATCAATCCGGCAACCCCAACCTGACCCGTCCGACCGCTCCCTCCGGCGTCATGCGTGCAGCGTGATGCGCACAGCATCGCTTCCTTGCTGCCCTTGACCCGCTTCGGACTACCAAAATGGTATTGTATCCCCGTTTATCCCACGAAGCGTTCGGCCGGCAGCCGCGAGCCGCGGCGCAGCGTTGCGAGTGCTCTGTCGACCAACTCTGCGTCACGTCCGACAAGAATGAAACAGGCATGGGATATATACGCGACTGCGGAAAGTCCGTGCGACTGGAGACAGGACAACTTCTGGCAGAGTTGCTGTTTCTCCTTGCCCCGGGCCACGCTCTGGTCAAAAACCAACGTCAGCCACTTCGGACGCGCGTCTGCAATCGAAACGAGGTCGTCCTCGAAAAGGTAGTTCGGTGACTTGGCTCCACGGAACGTCTTACTTCGGAGTCCCGTATTGGGGTCGAGAAACAGATGCTCCGGCAAGGAACAGGCCTTGGCGAAGTACGCGGTACGGTCAGTTTCCGCGTGCAGGACATCCTCGGCCACGATGCGTACGTCGAGGAACCGGGCGAACTCGTCGGCGCGGTCCCATGGTTTGGTGAACATTGGGTGGACAAACCAAGTCCCGAGTGGGCTGAGCCAGCGGAGGAGGCTCTGCTTCACGACGTCGTATGAGTCGCCAAAGAATCGTGGTCTCATGCGTTCCGGAGTCCCGGGAGTGATGGGGTCAGGTCTTTCATTTCGACATCTCCCAATTCAGATTGCTGGGGTTTCTGTCTCTTGTCCGGCCATTTTCCGGGCCATTATCATTTACCATACTAGACTTCTACTCCAATCC
>DFBN01000072.1 GCA_002366635.1 Caldifarciminota bacterium UBA3079
GTGTTGCCTTCGAAAGGCCAGGGCACATAGCGGACCAGAAGCTCCATACCTGGAATCGGCAGGCCGAGCGATGCCTGGGGCACCAGAAACGGCACGAACGATAGTCCGAGACCACCGGGCAGAAATGGAGGAATCCCGACCGCATTGTCCGGGATATAGCTTGAGTCAGGGTGATTTGGGCCGAAAATGGTGGCGGCGTTTTTAAGGTTGACATAGAAGGTGTCAATTCGGTGGTATTTGGTATTGGCCGAACAGGCCATGACCCGGGCGTCAAAGGTTTTGGCAGAAGTCGGAATTTGGATAAACATCAGCCGCGCACCGATGTCAAAACCGAGGAATTTGTGGGCATGGGCCGAGTAAAACAGGCCGGTGCCCATAGCCACGCCGTAGGATTCTACGAGCGGTGTGGTATAACCTTCGACTAACTCCTTATTTATGCCTTTGATGAGTTCTGTTGGGCTTGAACCGAAAGCGGTCAGGCCCAAGGCAAAAAGGCAAAGGACCAAAGCGGACTTCTTCATTATTGCCTCCATGTTCATAGTCTTCAGACTATAACATCCGGTAGATAAGTGTCAACATACTTGGTTGTATCGGGTGTTCCTTGACATTGTCATAGTGTTTGCGTATAAGTTGTCATGCGAATTCTTGTCCTCAGCCACAAGCAAGACCTCAAACAGGAATTGGCCAGGGTAGGCACGGATGAGGTGTGCTGGGATATCTTTCAGGCAAAAGGGGAAATGCTGGGTATCAAGATTGATGGGTTGTCTGTCGCCGGTGCCAATATCCTGAAGCAGACCGCGCTTGCCTGCGGAGGGGACTCGGCGGTTCATCGTGCAGTCGCATCGGGCCGGAAGAGAAAAAGCGATGCCATCCTTTTTGTGACAAGGCGCCAACTATCCGGCCTGGTTATGCGTCTAAAGAAACAACCGGAATGTGTTTCCAGATTGGTCCCTGATTTGTCCTTACTGGACAAAAGATTTCATAAACCCGGACTCGCTGTCAGGATTGGAAGGCGCCGGGTTGACCTTGGCGCAAGAACATATGTGATGGGTGTCCTGAATATTACGCCTGATTCATTCTATGACGGCGGCAGGTTCTATGACCCGGCTGCCGCACTCAAGCGGGCGCTTGAGATTGAGGCGGAAGGTGCGGATTTTCTTGATGTCGGTGCAGAATCAACCAGGCCCGGTTCTCTTCCGGTGAGTCCGAAACAGCAGGTTAAGAGGCTTTTGCCGGTGCTGAGGCTTATGAGGCACAGGTTGAAGATTGCGATTTCAGTGGATACGACAAGCGCAAAGGTTGCTGAAGCTGCATTGGATGAGGGTGCTCAGATTGTAAATGACACTTCGGCATTTTCGCAAGATTCAAGGATGGCAGATGTAGTTGCAAAGACCGGAGTGCCATGCGTTGTTATGCATATTCTCGGGAAGCCGAAAACGATGCAGCGGCGGCCTAAGTATAAAGACCTGATGGGTGAAATCATCGGTTGGCTTGATGCGGCAGTGGAGCAAGGCGTGCGGGCAGGGGTGAAGCGAGAGCAGATAATCGTTGACCCTGGAATCGGTTTTGGTAAGCGGCTTGAGCATAATTATGAAATCCTGAGAAGGCTTAAAGAGTTAAGGTCTTTGGGCAGGCCGATACTTATCGGCCCTTCAAGGAAGTCTTTTATCGGCAGGACATTAGATTTGGAACCCGCAGAAAGGCTGGAAGGAAGTCTGAGCGCTGCGGTTGTGGCGGCAGAGAACGGCGCGAATATCCTGCGGGTTCACGATGTGAAGCAGACCGTGCGGGCATTAAAGATGGCGGACGCAATTTCAGGCAAGGGATAAATGCTTTCATTCATCAGGCTGCAACCGGTTGACGTCATTGATATTGTCGTCGTTGCCCTGCTGGTATTTTATTTCCTGAAGTTCTTGAAAGGAACCAGGGCTATAAGGATGCTCTATGCCCTAGTTTTTCTGGTAGTAGTTTCTTTTGTTGCCAGGTGGCTGGATTTCAAGGCGCTCGGGCTCATCGTTGATTCCCTGACTACGATTTGGATTGTTGCGTTTGTTATTATCTTCCAGCCGGAAATCAGAAATGTTCTGGCTAGATTCGGCCGCTACCGGCCCTTGCGCTTTTTCCTGAAGCAGGAATCAGATAAGGCGACAATAGATGAGCTTGTTGATGCTGCGCGCCAGATGAGGAAAGACCGGATTGGTGCGCTTGTCGTGATTGAACGGGGCATCGGACTCAGGGAATACACCGATACCGGGACCAGGGTTGATGCCAAGGTTTCTGCAGCACTTGTTGTATCTCTCTTCACTCCGCCTGCGCCTTTGCACGATGGTGCGATTGTCGTTGTCGGCGGACATATTGTGGCTGCGGGTTGCACTCTGCCATTGAGCGAGGTTACTTATCAGGACGGTTTCCTCGGAATGAGACACCGGGCAGGGCTCGGTATTGCTACGGTGACGGACGCGATTGCAATAATCGTGTCGGAAACGACCGGCAGGATAAGCTTTGCAAACCGGGGGAAGCTTTTGACCAATTTGACTCCGTTACAGCTCAGGTATAATATCTCACAAGCTTTATTAAAGGAGGCTTAGTTGGCTAGTGAAAGTCGTGTGCGGCTTATTGTTTTCTTCGCAGTATTCACAGTTGTGATGCTGGTTTATCTTTACAGTGTTGCGCCTACCGCTTCTTTCTGGGATTGTGG
>DFBN01000111.1:0-4484 GCA_002366635.1 Caldifarciminota bacterium UBA3079
GCCAAGCGGATAAGTTCTGGTATGACACAGCGTTAACATACTCCTGATACATATACTTATTCGGCTTGACACAAGCAGGGTGCTTCTTATAATCGCTTGTGCACCTTCGAGAGGAGGTCCGGCAGCGTTTGGGCCTTCAGGTTTTGTTTGATTTCCATGACATAGTCAGTGCCGTGGTTTTTGCACATGAGCACGGGTTTGGCGCTCTCGAATTGAATCTCGGCAATATTGATTTTGTCCGTCAGCTTGCTAATAAACAGGAGCAGAAAAGGATTCGCATTGCGGCGAGGAAGTATCGCGTGAAGCTTGCGGCCCATGCGGTTGAAGGGCCTTCGCTTTTCATTCCAAGCCCAAAGGTAGTTCGGTGTGCGGTTGCGGAAATCAAGCATCTTATGGACCAGGCAAAAGAGGCCGGTATTTCCAGGGTTGTGATGCATCTCGGTTTTGAGATGCGGTATGGAATGAATGGAGACAGACTTTATATTCATGAGGTTTTCCCTGATTTCTATGAGACATCAATAGGTGATACGCTTGCCGAACTGAAAGCTTATGCCCGGGGTCGGACCAGATTGTGTATTGAGAATGTCGGTGGTTTCAGGTTTGATTTTGTGCATCGGATTATGGACAGGGTTCTGGGAGGGAGTCTCGGGTTCTGTATGGATGTGGGACATGTGTTTATCCTTCCACGGGAGAAGCAGAAGTCAGAGCTTGATTTCTTCAAGAGGCACCAGCGGCATATTCATGAGAGCCATCTGCATGATAACCATGGCGTTCGGGATGAGCATCTGGTTCTTGGCAACGGCACAATTGATTTTCTGCCTTTTTCCCAGATGCTTGCAAACACAGATGCGTTCCTGATTTTTGAGGTGAGACCAAAGGAAGCGGCATTGCGTTGCCTGGATTATTTCAATCTGCAGATTGCGCCGAGGCTGTGAGCGATGCGGGCATTGGTTACCGGAGCGAACGGGTTCATCGGTTCGCATCTCTGTGAACTGCTCAAGGAAAAAGGCGAATATGTTCGCGGCATGGTGCGCCGGACGAGCGATTTGACCTGGATAAATGGTTTGGATATTGAGCTTGCGTATGGTGATTTGCGAGATAGGGATTCGCTGGAAAGAGCCGTAGTAGGAATGGATTGGGTATTTCATACCGCAGCGACAGTAAGGCCCAGGGACCCGGCCGATTATGAGCGTGTGAATTACGAAGGGACTAAGGTGTTTGCCAATATGTGCGCAGATGCGGGCGTGGGCCGTTTTGTGTTCTTTTCAAGCGCGGCTGCAGCAGGGCCGGCACTGGGCGCGGATAGACCTAAGACAGAAACGGATAAGGTTTGTCCTGTAAGTCAATATGGGAAGGGTAAACTCAAGGCTGAGCAGGCGATATTGGAGATTAAGGACCGACTGCATTCTGTGATTTTGCGACTTTCCGCGGTTTACGGGCCGCGCGACCGGGATAACCTGATTCTGTTGCGTAATCTGAAACATGGTATAAGGACAGTCTTTGGAGGTACCTTTTCTGTGGTTTATGTAAAGGATGCGGTGCGGGCGGCGCTGCTGGCTGCAGAAAGAGATGTGGTTTCAGGTTCTGTTTTTTTTGTCGCCGACGGTTGCTTTTATACCTATGACGATATAGCTAGAGTGGCTGAGGAACTTCTGGACAGGAGGACTGTGCGCGTGCGGATACCGAATTGGGTTCTGAAGACTGCAGGTTGTGTCAGCGAACGGTTCAGCAGAGGGTCAATATTCAATCGGGATAAGGCAAAGGAGCTTAGCCAGGGGTGCTGGGTTTGCAGTTCAAATAAGGCGAAAAAGGAGCTGGGTTTTGAGCCTGAGTACCGGCTGGAGAGGGGATTAGAGGAAACGGTCCGCTGGTATCAAGAAAGGAAGTGGCTGTGAAGCCGAAAGAGAGTTTGCAGAGGTTGGAGCAGGACTGCCGTGAAAAAGGGGTCAGGCTCATTTATGATGAGTTGCAGAGTGAAGGCGGATTGTGTAGGTTGCGTGACCGTTATTATATTATTATCAATCGTCATGCCGCGATTGAGACAAGGGTAAGAATAATCAACGATGCGCTCAGTAAAGTTCAGAAGAAATCAAACCAACCAATCGTGCAAGCGCAGGAGATGAAATCTGATGTCGTTTTTGCCCGCATCGGCGGGCCTGATACCAATAGGGAATAGATTACTAAGACCGGTTCTGGCTATTTGTCTTTTATTCTGTCCAGAAGTCCCAACGCTTCTAGTTTGTCGTCCAGTTCGAAGTCGGCCGGACAGGTAGGTTTCTTTGTTGCCATGAGGTTGTTGAGTTGTTCTTTTGCTTCTTGCCAACGTTTCTGTTGGATGTAAACCTTGGATAACTCAAGCCTGAGCCGAGTATAGTCCGGGTCTGTTTTGAGACCGGCCACCAGGAATTCTTCTGATTTCTTCAGGTTGCCGCCGACTAATGCAGGGAGTTCATAATAGAGCTCACCGAAGGCTTCATATGCAGCAGTATAAGTGGAATCAAGGTCAAGCACCCGGCCGAATTCCTTCTTGAGTGTCGGGACCATGAAGAGCGATTTTGCTATCCCCTGCATCCTGCCGATACAGCCATAAGCAACTGCCCACCACATATGGCCGTCAGGATTCTCCTCGTCGATAGTTTTCAGGGTTTCAGCGATTGCCATTGCCCGTTCGTAAAGCTTGCGTTTTTCTGATTTGTCATGTGACAGGTCGGCTTTCTTGGTATGGATGCGGGACCAGAGGTAAAGGCACTGCTCGTGTTCTGGTTCTGTTTTTCTTCCGATAGCAAGAAGGTTGAAAGCAGAGTCCAGATATGTCGAGTCAAGGTGGCGGTTGAAGAACAGATATGCGGCCTGGCTGCATAGCGAGTCAACCGATGGCCCGGCCCAGGCAGAACCGATGATGACGACGAACAGGAAAAGTTTTCTCAATCTATGCTCTTTTGTATCTTCCTGGGTAACGCTGGTGAAGTCAAGGACGGTTTTGCGGTGTTGACAACATGACACATAATAGTATCTTAGCCGTAATATGAGTAAGCCAGAACAGAGGATGGATTGACAGCCATCGACTGGATTGTGCTGGCGCTTCTTGTCGCTTTTGTGGCCTCCGGTTTAATTCGGGGTTTTGTCCGAGATTTGATTCTGATTCTGGGTATTATCGGGGGTATCGTTATGGCGATACATTTCGGCCCGAATGTGACTGACTGGTTTAAGCCGATGCCATTCTTCACAGGTCTCGGCCCGATTCTGGGGTATATGCTGGTTTTTGCGGCCGTGGTAGTAGTTTCGGTGATTATCGGCTATTTGGTGGCCCGCTTTACTCATTTGAAAGCACTGGGCTGGTTTGACCGTTTGGTGGGCGGCGCTTTCGGTGTGGTCAAAGGGTTTGTGCTTGTCTGGTGCCTTGTGGCAATAGCGCTTATGGCCAGCCCTGCCAGTATCTGCCGAATCAAGGTTAGTCATTTGACGCTTACCATAATGGAAACGGGGTGCGGTCTGGTAAAGCTTTATCCGCCCGGACTGAAACCCGGTTCAGGAATACCGGACCGGAGACAGCAGGGCGATAGGCGAGGAATTTTGGCTGAGAAATATCTTGACACTATCGAAGCAGGTTTTAGAATTAGACCGCTTTAGTCTGAAAGGGAATGTTGGAGATTGGGAAGGTAATATAACAAGACTTGATAGTTGAAACCGCATTGAGTTGAAATGAGGTCGTATTTTCGAAAAAGGAGGAAACCGTGAGGAAAGTAACAACCGCATTCTCGGTTGTGGCACTGCTGTTTTTGTTTGCAGGCTTTTCTGGGTGTAAGAAGACATCAGAGCTTCAGGCCCAGATAGACCAGCAGCAGCAGAAGATTACTCAGCTCGAAGGTCAGGTACAGACCTTAACCGTGGCGCGGGATTCGCTTCAGAATCTGGTCCAGGAGCTATCGGCCCCGAAAGGTGCTCCAGCCAAGAAACCCGTTACGCCGAAGCCCAAGCCCCACAAGCCACCCAAGACCGGTCGCTAGTTACAACAAGGAGGAACTAGATGAAGAAACTGATATCGATAGCGTCGATTGGCGTCTTCGCGTTTACGGCGCTGCTCTTAGTGCGGTGTGAAGAGATGGCGGGCGGTGCCCCGACTAATGTCAAACTTGAGGCGGCTACAGATGTTACCGTGAAAATAACCTGGAGTGCACCAACAGAAGGGACTCCTGATAAGTATGTCGTGTCGTTCATGGAAACCGGGACTTCAAGCTATACCGAGCTCGGTGATGTGACTACGACCGAGTATACCCATGACCCTGATGGTAAGACCGGTACTTACAAGGTAACTGCCAAATTCGGAAGCGACGAGTACGATGCTGCGACGACACCGACAACAAAACCTGTGTACAGCAGCGTTATGGCAGTTTCAGAGCTCAATGCTGCAGGTGACGCCGGGTACGGATGGAACACGGATGGCACTGCTGCTACCTATTCGATGACCGTGGCGGGGAATGCTG
>DFBN01000111.1:4581-9829 GCA_002366635.1 Caldifarciminota bacterium UBA3079
TGGTAATGTTGGCGTTGTGCCACAAGGTGCCTGGCGGGTGAACGGTTTCACTGCCGGCCTTACGGACCCGAACGCGCCACTGCCTCCGCATTCCACTAGTACCTACTTCAACTTCCAAGAAATCGTCACACAGCCTTTCCTGACAGGCTGTTATACCCAAGATGGTTACTATGCCTTGGTGAAGGTCGTGAGCTATAATGTAGGTAGTGGAACAGCTCAGGTAGAGTCCTGGTTCCAGTTGGTTGAAGGCCTGCGGTTGATACAGCACTGACCGATATGCACTTTTTGAGCCCCAGCCATCGGGGCTCTTTTTTTAGATATTCGTTACAGTTGCTTGACTGGGCGTATTTGAAGGTTATCTTTCACTGCGGTCTAAAAGGAGGAACTGAATGAAAAGTTATGCTGTTTTGTTGTTCAGCAGTGTTATTGCGTTCGCTTTTCTGGTTCTGGTTCAGTCCTGCGGGGTCCTGGGCGGTGCGCCTGGCAATATTCAAATCGCGGCAGCGCCTGAGAGTGACAGCACGATTATGATTGTCTGGACCCCCCCGGCCGAAGGAATTCCAGATAGCTATCAGATTCACTTCAAGGCATTGGGAGAGTCTGCTTATGTTCTGATTGCTGAGACTACCGCTACTTCTTTTGTTCATAACCCGCACGGCTTTACCGGCGCATATAAGGTAGCGGCTGAGTTCGGTAACGATATATACGAAGCCAAAGAGGAAAAGACTACCGTGCCGGTTTATAATGATACGATAGTGGTATATGAACTCAATGCAGCAGGGAATTCCGGGTATGGCTGGAACCGGTCTTCAGGCACTGCTGCGACTTATTCGATGCTCAATGCCGGTGATACAGAATATGTTGATTTTTATATCACGGATACGAAAAGCGGTTCTCACTCGCAGCCTTACTCGATTTTCAGCCCGCGTGCCTGGTCCAAGGACCAAGGTGCGATTGGTGTGGTGCCGGAGCCGGATACGAACTGGCACGAAAGCGGATTTACCGATTATCTTTCCAATGAAAATGAACCTTTGCCTGTAATCTCGCCGCCGTACAAGTATTTTGACTACACCGATATTACCCAACTGCCTTTTGTTGCAGGTTGCTATATGGTAGGTGATAATTACTACGCTATGGTGAAAGTTACAAGTGTTGATGTCGGTGCGGGCGAGGCCAAGGTGGTGTCCTGGTTCCAACTGGTGTCCGGGTTGAGATTGATTATGCACCAAGTTGACTAAAGGAGGAACTGAATGAAAAAGGTGGCAATTGCCGTTGCAGGTTTTGCCATATTCACCGTAGTGCTGATACGCTGCGATATGGTTATCGGAGGCCCGCCGGTGGGTGTCAGGATTGAGGCAGCAGACCAGAGCGACAGCACGGTCATGATTTCGTGGACCGCACCGTCAGAAGGAACACCCGATATTTACCTCGTCTATTTTAAGGGTGTCGGAGAACACAGCTATACGCCGGTTGCTGAAACGGATAAAAGTTCATTTGTGCACAATCCTCACGGGGTTACCGGCGTATACAAGGTGATGGCGAGATTTGGAGCCAAGACATATGAAGCTTTCCTGAAACCTTCGACAGTGCCGGTATACACGGACTCGGTTATACTTGCTGAACTTAACGCATCGGGCAATTCGGGTTATGGTTGGAGTGCGTCTTCGGGACGTGCATCTACTTATTCGATGCTTGAGGAAGCCAGTGCCGACTATGTGGATTTGTATATCACTGATTTTGTTCAGGGTTTAAGCGGACCTGTTTATTCGATTGCCAGCCCGGATTACGGGCCGACTGACCCGGGTGACAGTGTGCCGACTGCAGCGTGGCACGTGACAGGTTTTACCGAAGGGCTGCAATATGAACAAGGTCTGTTGCCGAGTTACGATGAAACCGTTTATCTTGATTATCAAGAAATAACTACGGTTCCCATATGTTTTGGCTGTTACACCGAGGATGGCTATTATGCAATGGTGAAAGTCGACACGGTCAATACCTTTACCGGTGAGGTTCGGGTCAGGTCCTGGTTTCAGTTGATAGGGGGGTTGCGGCTTATCAGACATTGACCGTTTTTGCTTGATTGACTTCTGGGTATGCCGGGCTAACATTGGGCATGAAGGAAGTTCCTGATGAAGAGCTTGCAAAGCAGTTTCACATACTGGAAAGTAAGATTGATGCTGTGCTTGAGTTGATAGCCGGCTTCAAGAAAAGAAATGAAGAGACGGTCAGGAAACTGGCAGAATCGAAGCGGCTTCAACAGCAGGCGGTCCGGAGGATTGATGTCTTGCTTGACAAAATCGATACTCTGATTTAGAGTTAGTAAACGGGAGTCTAATGGAAACCTTTGTAATTAAGGTTCTTGATCGAGAATATAGTGTCAGAGCCGATAGCGATAGCGGCCATGTTTTGAGAATTGCCCGTATCGTTGATAAAAAGATGCGGCAAATAGACCGGAAGTTCAGCCACGGTTCTACCGCTCGCACAGCGGTGTTGGCGTGCATGAATCTCGTGGATGAATACCTGAAGGAAAGTAAGGAGAATACCGACTGGGCGACACGCCGTATCGGCACGCTCATTGAAAAACTGGATAGCGTTCTTTAGACTCCCTGCTGTGCTCGTGATAGACGAGTAAAGTCTTGAGCCAACACCCGAGATTTGGGTGCCATAATAGAACGGTGGAGTGCGACTCCTAAGCGAGAACGCACAAAGTCGTTCCGAGGCTCCCGCCTTAAGTTCTAGGGTTCAGAGACTTTTCGCTACACGGCACAAGCAGGGTTTTGGTTTGTGGAGGAATTACATGGAATTGAGTTTATGGAGTTGGATTATAATCATCGGCGTGCCGGTGGTTCTGGGAATTTGTGGATTTCTTGCAGGTTATGGGCTCAGCAAGCGTGTAGCCCGGCGCAGGATGGAACAGGGTCAGGCGCAGGCCGACAACCTTTTGAGAATAGCCCGGCAGGATGCTGAGGAGTTCCGTGGGAAGGCCAAGGCCGAGTGCAAGGAGAAATGGGATAAAGAGAGGCTGAAGTTCGAATCCGAGACCGCGGCTACACGCCGCGAACTGGAGCGGACCGAAGAGAAATTGGGCAACCGGGAAAGGTTTCTTTCACGCCGGGACAGCGTGCTGACTCAGAAGGAAGCAGACCTTATCCGTAAGGAGCGCGATTTGACATCGCGTGACAAGATACTCAGGGCAAAGATGGAACGGATGGACCAGCTCATTAACCAAGAGAATTCGAGGTTGGAGCGGGTTTCCGGGTTGTCTTGCGAAGATGCGCGCAAGGAGCTTATCCACAATCTGAAAGATGAGGCCCGATTGGAAGCAGCGCAGATGATGCGGGAAATCAAAGAGGAAGCAAAATCCCGCGCCGAGGAAGAAGCCCGTGAGATTGTTGTCAGGGCGATTCAGCGATGTGCTGTTTCACACGCGGCTGAGACTACGGTTTCAGTAGTGAACTTGCCATCGGACGAATTGAAAGGACGGATAATCGGTCGAGAAGGACGCAATATCCGGACATTTGAAACATTGAGTGGGGTTGAGGTGGTTATCGATGACACGCCCGATGCTATTGTTATTTCGGGGTTCGACCCGATTCGGCGTGAGATAGCAAAACTGGCGATGGAGAAGCTGGTTCAAGACGGCCGTATTCATCCGGCCAGAATTGAGGAAGTAGTGGAGCAAACGCGTGAAGAGGTGAATAATACAATCCGGGCGGAAGGAGAATCGGTGGTGCTTGAGTTTGGGATTGTTGGATTGCATCCCGAACTTTCCCGGATGCTTGGCCGGCTCAAATACCGCACAAGCTACGGACAGAATGTGCTTCTGCACAGTAAGGAAGTAGCGTATCTCGCTTCTCTTATGGCCCAGGAACTCGAGCTCGACCCCGCAATAGCAAAGCGTGCCGGGTTATTGCACGACATCGGCAAGGCGGCAGACCAGTCGGTTGAAGGAACACATGCACGTATTGGTGCCGAGCTGGCTAAGCGCTATGGTGAAGATGAAGTTATTGTGAATGCGATTGAGGCCCATCACGAAGAGGTGAGGCTTGAGTCCCCTTATTCATTTCTGGTTGCTGCCGCGGATAGTATCTCGGGTTCACGACCCGGTGCCCGCCGCGAGAGTTTTGATACCTATATCAAGCGGGTTGAAGACCTGGAGATGGTTGCATCGTCTTTCCCGGGTGTGGGAAAGGCATATGCGATTCAGGCCGGCCGGGAAATCAGAATCCTTGTCCAGCCGGATAAGGTGTCTGATGATGAGGCATCGGATTTGGCTGCCAAGGTTGCCAGCCAGATTGAGAGCGAGTTGAAATATCCCGGACAGATAAAAGTGATGGTTGTTAGGGAAACCAGGGCCGTGAATTATGCCCATTAAGCGGGTCCTGTTTCTGGGCGATGCTTGTTCTGCTGCCGGTCGTGAAGCGGTCAAGCATGGCCTGATTCAGTTACAGCGGAGTTCCAGTTATGATTTCATTATCGTCAATGTCGAAAATGCGGCAGGGGGATACGGGATTACATCCAAGCTCGGTGAAGAAATACTGAGGGATGGGGTTGACTGCATGACTACCGGGGACCATGCGTATGACCGAAAGGAATCCTGGGATTATTATAATACCCAGCCCAAGCTGTTGCGGCCGCTGAATTTCCCTCTTGGGGCACCGGGAAGAGGTTATGCGGTATTTGAGAAAAATGGATTCCGTATCGGTGTGGTTAATCTTTTGGGAAGGGTGTTTATGAAGCCGTTGGATTGCCCTTTCCACCGGGTTTCCGGGGTGGTAGATGAGTTGCGGCGCGAGACAGCTACTATCATAGTGGACTTTCATGCCGAGGCAACCGCAGAGAAAGAGGCGATGGGATGGTATCTGGACGGCCGGGTTTCAGCGGTCCTGGGGACTCATACCCATGTCCAGACTGCGGATGAGCATGTGCTGCCGGAAGGCACGGCTTATATCAGTGATGTCGGGATGTGTGGTGCTTTTGATTCGGTGCTTGGAATGGGAAAGGACCGCGCGTTACAGCGTATCATCGAGATGCTGCCAGTGCGACTGCATCCGGGCACCTGTGACCCTCGCATCAATGGCGTAGTAGTGGAAGTGGATAGTTCTACAGGTAAAGCTTTGAGCATAGAGCGCGTCAACCTTGGTTTGGAGAACGGAGAAAAAACCGGGTAGACCGGGATTAACGGTTCAGGACTTTTTTCAGGAATTTGCCGGTGTAAGAACCGGAAGAGCGGGCGATTTCTTCAGGC
>DFBN01000111.1:9870-12533 GCA_002366635.1 Caldifarciminota bacterium UBA3079
GCGAGTAGCAGCCTGACATCTTCGAAATGGAGTCCGGTTGTGGGTTCGTCCAGCAGGTAGAGTGTTCTTCCTGTTGCTATTTTGGAAAGCTCGCGCGCCAGTTTGATGCGTTGGGCTTCACCACCTGAAAGCGTCGGTGCGGGCTGGCCCAGTTTGATATAACCCAGACCGACATCTTTGAGGAGTTTCAGCTTCCGGGCGATAACCGGAATGTTTGCGAAGAATTCATAAGCTTCTTCAACGCTCATATCAAGGACATCGCTGATAGTTTTCTGTTTGTATTTCACTTCAAGGGTTTCGCGGTTGTAGCGCTTTCCTTTACAGACATCACAAGTGACATAGACATCGGGCAGGAACTGCATTTCTACCCTGATGATACCGTCACCCGCGCACGCCTCACATCTTCCGCCTTTGACATTGAATGAGAACCGGCCTATTTTGTAGCCTCTCATTCTGGACTCTTTTGTCTTTGAGAAAAGCTCGCGTATCGGTGTGAAGGTATTGGTATAAGTGGCTGCATTCGAGCGCGGGGTGCGGCCGATCGGGGACTGGTCAATATTCGCTACTTTGTCGATCATGGAAAGGCCGGTGATTCTGTCGTGTGCGCCCGGTTTCTTGCGGGCATCGTAGAAATATCTGGCAAGTGCCCGGTAAAGAATATCGGAAACAAGGGTGCTTTTGCCAGAACCGGATACGCCGGTAACGCATGTGAACAGACCGAGCGGGATATGGACATCGATATTCTTGAGGTTATTTTCCCGGCATCCGTGAACCACAAGCCAGCCATGTTCCGGTTTTCTGCGTGTTTCTGGCAGTTCGATTCTCCTGCGGCCGGCAAGATAGGCACCGGTTAACGATTCCGGGTTATTACGGATGTCTTCCGGTTTGCCCTGGGCGACAATGCGGCCACCGGTTGCGCCCGCGCCAGGGCCGAGGTCAATAATATAGTCTGCAGTGAGGATGGTCTGCTCATCGTGTTCGACCACAATGACGGTATTACCCAAATCGCGTAACTGTGTGAGCGTGCGCAGGAGTCTTCTATTATCCCGCTGGTGCAGGCCGATTGAAGGTTCGTCAAGGATATAGCAGACACCAACCAGGCCAGAGCCGATTTGCGTAGCCAGTCTGACACGCTGTGCCTCACCGCCACCCAGGGTTTCGGCGGTCCGGTCCAGCGTAAGATAGTCAAGGCCGACCGCTTTGAGGAAACCGAATCGCTTGCGCAATTCCTTGACTATTTCTCTGGCGATGGTCTGTTCCTTACTGCCGAGTCTGATTTCGTGCTTGAAATAATAGTAGGCCTGCTTGATTGACATCCGGGTAATATCTGCAATGTTCTTATCGCCGATTCTGACGGCCAGGGCCTCTGGCTTGAGCCTGGTGCCACCGCATGCAGGGCAGGGTAGAATCGACATGTATTGCCTGACCCATTCGCGGCGGGCATCGGAATCTGTTTCCTGATAAATGCGCATCAGATACGGAATGACGCCTTCATACTTCTCGTCCCAGGAATACTCGTGCTCTTCATTGGCATAGCGAAACCGTATTTCCTCTCCGGTTCCGTGAAGGATTACATTCTTGACTTTACCGGGCAGCTTGCGCCAGGGGGTTGACAGTTTGAACTTGAACTCGCGCGCGAGAGTGCGCAGCTTGCTGCGGAGCCATTCCCCGCGCTCGCGCACCTGACCCCAGGAATGAACAGCACCATCCAGAATCGAAAGGTTCGGGTCGATGAGCCGGTCCGGGTCAACTTTCATCATCGTGCCCAGTCCGTGGCATGTCGGGCAGGCACCGTATGGAGAATTGAAGGAAAACAGCCTTGGCGAAATCTCCTCGAAGCTGAAACCACACACCGGGCAGGCAAGCGCTTCGGAAAAGAGCCGGTCACTTTTGGCTTGGACCGAAACGATGCATATTCCGCTCCCTTCCTTAAGTGCCAGCTCGACCGAATCCGCCAGGCGCTTCCGCGCATCCTGTTTTGCATTCAACCTGTCCACTACCAGTTCGATATCGTGCTTCTTGTAGCGTGCCAATCTGGGCACCTGGTCAATCTCATAAATTTCACCATCGGCCCTGACCCTTATGTAACCCCGGCGTTTTGCCTTATTCAGAACTTCTTTGTATTCACCTTTACGGCCGCGCACCAGCGGTGCAAGGACAACGAGCCTTGTGCCGGCAGGTTCTGCGAGCAGACTGTCAACAATCTGGTCTGTTGTCTGGGAGGATATCGGCCGGTTGCATTTCGGGCAATAAGGCTTTCCCACGCGTGCGAAAAGCAATCTCAGATAGTCATAAATCTCGGTGACCGTGCCGACTGTGGAACGGGGATTATGGGCTGATGCGCGCTGCTGGATAGCGATGGCCGGCGACAAACCGGTAATCTTATCGCAGTCCGGTTTCTCCAGCATTCCGAGGAACTGGCGGGCGTAGGCTGAGAGCGATTCGATATAGCGGCGCTGTCCTTCGGCATAAATAGTATCGAATGCGAGTGAAGACTTGCCAGACCCGGATATGCCCGTAATAACAACCAGCTTTTTGCGCGGAATATCCAGGTTGATATTCTTGAGATTATGCTCTCTTGCCCCGCGGATTGAGATTACTTCATTGTGCATCAGAATCAGAAGTATAGAACTGCATTTCCTATAATCAAGACAACGGTCAGG
>DFBN01000062.1 GCA_002366635.1 Caldifarciminota bacterium UBA3079
TCATTTCCACATCACCTCTTTCAACTCTTCCCAGCCGACCCGTTCCAGGAGCCTTTCTCGAAGCAATACCCGAGCACGGTAAATTTTGGCCTTGACCGTGCCCAGAGGTCTATGGGTCAAGTGTGCAATCTCGTCATACGACATGCCATCGAAATGGTACAGAGTAATCACCACCCGGTAATCATCAGGCATTCGGTTCACCTCTTGCTGAATTACAGTCTGGATGTCGCGGGACCGGAATTCTTCAGCCGGGCCGTCAATCGTCTGAGCCATCGCCTCGGTCAGTTCCACTTCAGGTCGCCTCTTACGCAGAATGCTGATGCAGGTGTTGTAGCATATCCGGTACAACCACGAAGAGAACTTGGCCTGTCCTTTGAAACCGGGCAAGGCCGCATACGCCTTGATAAACGTATCCTGGGCCGCATCCTCGGACTGGCTCAAATCCTTAAGGACTTTGTAAGCGGTTGAAAACACCATACTTTTATACCTTTCCACCAGGACAGCAAAAGCCCGCTCGTCACCATGTGCCGACCGCTTGACAAGCACCTGTTCGGACACATCTTCCACTTTGTTACCTATAAGACGCACTCTGTGCTCAAATGTTACATCTTGCGCAACAATTCTCAAGCTCAAGCGTCATATGTATCAAATGAAAGGACCTGAATAATGGAACCGTTCAACTTCATGGAATCCCTTACCGGCGTGGCGGCGGTCACGATGTCTTTGGCTATTCCGATAATCGCTATCGTCGCCGCTATGGTAATCAGTCTCGTCAGCCTCAGAAACCGCAATCGCGAACGGATGAAGATGATTGAGCAGGGAATAATACCCCCGTCCCCAAAGAAAAAGCAAAGCACATACTACGGCCTGCTTATTACCGGTGCGATTCTGCTCGCCTTCGGTCTAGCTTTGTTCATCGGGGAACTGATGTCGCACAGCAGTGATTTCGAAGGCGGATTCATCTTCGGATTCGTTGGAATCGCACTCCTCGTCTGCTTCGTCATTATCCGCATAGTCAGGAAAAAGGAAAAGTCCCTGCCCGAACCGGAAAAACCTGAAGAACCGCCTTCAGCCATTACCTGATTCCAGGTCGTCATGCGCTTCACGCCGTTTGCCTCGCGCTCTGCACCTGGTGCGTCCGGCGTGTAGCGTAAAGCGTCTGGCGTCCGGGCCTTACGCGTTATCTATCTGGGCCCGCTGCAATCCGCCCGAATAGTCGATATATACGGTCTTGAGCTCGGAAAAGATTTCATACGCAGTCCAACCGCCTTCGCGATGACCATTCCCGGTATCCTTGACACCACCGAAAGGCATATGACATTCAGCACCGATAGTCGGCGCATTCACATAAACAATTCCTGATTCAATCAGTTCGACCGCTTTCATCGCCCGGTCCACATTCTTAGTGTATATTGCTGATGAAAGACCGTAACGGGTGCTGTTCAGCACTCGAATACCTTCCTCAAAGTCCTTCACCTTGATGACCGAAAGCACCGGCCCGAATATCTCCTCTTTTGCGATTCTCATATCCGGGGTTACATCACCAAACACGGTTGGCTTGTAGAAAAAACCTTTGTCATATGCACCGCCTGTCAAAGCCTCTCCGCCCAGCACCAGTCGCGCGCCTTCCTTCTTGCCGATTTCTACATAACCATTGACTGTGTTGCGCTGGGTATCACTCACCAATGGCCCCATCTCGACCGTCTCATCAAGACCATTCCCGACTTTCAACTTTCTGGCCCTTTCGACAATCATCTCAAGCAATTTGTCATAAACGCCCGCTTCGACAATCAACCGCGATGTAGCTGTACAGCGCTGGCCCGTGGTGCCGAATGCGCCCCACAGCACCCCTTCCAGAGCCAAGTCAAGGTCAGCATCACTGAGCACGAACTGAGCATTCTTGCCACCGAGTTCCAAGGAACAACGCTTGAGTTCTTTACCGGTGACTTCGGCAATATGCCTGCCAACTTCACAAGAACCGGTGAAAGAAATGCCGCAAACATCAGGACAATTCAAAAGCGCTTCTCCGACTTTTGCACCCGAACCATAAACAACATTCAGCACTCCGTCAGGCAATCCGGCTGCTTGAAGTATTCTCGCAAATTCGGCAACTGTCGCCGGTGTCAATGTCGCCGGCTTGATAACAGCGGTATTGCCGCAAGTCAAGCATGGGAAAATCTTCCAGGATGGAATCGCCATCGGGAAATTCCACGGACAAATCAGGCCCCAGACACCCATCGGTTGTCTGGTCACATAAGTCATCTTATTCCTTAGTTCGCTCGGTGCGACCGTTCCCCACAACCGCCGGCTTTCACCGGCCGCATAAAAGCCGGTATCAATCCCCTCCTGGGTATCGCCCCGGGTTTCTTTGAGGATTTTGCCCATTTCCCGGGTCATAGTCCGGGCAATTTCCTCTTTGTGTTCCACCAGCATCTCAGTTGTCCGGCGCATGATATCGCCCCGTGCTTGAGATGGCAAGGAACGCCATTCCGGATACGCGGCCTTGGCCGCAGCCACTGCGTCTGCCACATCTTCGGCGCCAGAACTCGGGAAAGTGCCAATCAAGTCATCTCTATCTGCCGGATTCCTGTTTTCGTATCTTTTGCCTGAGCGGGCCGGAACCGGCTTACCGTTAATAAAGTTCTGATACTCTTTCGCCATTAGGCCTCCTATTTTTGTGCAATCCTATTCCGAAAACCGGATTCGTCAACCAGAACCATTCTGTCCAGAGCTACGAAACCGTGACGCGAAGAAACTCGCAGCCACAACATAAACAAACGGCATGGCCGGCACCCTGAATCTGCCATCGGTCAAAGGCGAAGCCATTATCAGAAAATAGCAACCCACAAATAACAGCAGCAATCTTTTCCTCCGACCATCTCTCCTTACAAGAGATACTATGGCAAGAACCAGTGCTGCAAGTGTGAGCGCCAGTTCAAATCCTGCAAGATACCAGACAAAAGGACAAAGACCCCTGCCTTGTGCTGACTTATAAAGCGACGGCCCTCCATGACCCGTAATCCGTCCTACTATCTCGTCTGACTTAATCCCGAAAACCACCGGACCAAGACCCCGCATGTGAATCCAGAGGTAACGCAAAGGGTCTGCTCCTATACGCCTCAAAGCCAATCTTGTAAGTATTGAGGATAATACCATAGGATTGTCTTCCCGATTTTCTCTTGCAACTTCTCTTGTAAGCAAAACCCGGACACTATCCTCACTCAGTCCTGTTTGCTCTTGGACCAGAATTGCGGCATTGGCATAATACAAATTAAACCCACCGATTGAGCTGAAACCAGGTCGACCGAATCTATAGATATTACGTCCTATCCAGAGACCCGGAAGAAGCGCAAACATCACCAGGAAAAAAGCCAGACGCTTCCATTTCTTTCTTGTTGCTAGGGCAATCCCGAAAGGTAAAAAGAAGAAAATACCGATAGGTCTCACGAGTGCAGCACTGCCTAGCACAATACCCGTCCATTGGAAATGCCTGCGTATGAACAGGTAGCTGCCCAACACCACCAGGAAAACGAACAGAGTCTCAGCCATCACTACACCGACAAAAAATATGTTCGCCAAATCGAAAGCAAGAAAACCGGCAGCAATAAATCCCGCCTTTTCACCAAAAAGGCGCTTCGCACCGGCCCAAACAAGAAATACGGTCATAGTGCTCAGCGATACCTGAACTATAAACAGAAGGAACAGATTATTGTCTAGAACCGCCAGGAGCAATGGGTATCCCGGGGTTCGGAAGCTATTCGGCCTCCCATCCCAACCGAAAACACCTTTTTTCAAACCCTCGGCCAAAAACAGATACTCCTGGGAGTCCACCGTATGCAGGCCCTGTTTTAACATCTCGGATTCAGAAGTAAAAGGAAGTGTTCCCGAGAAATTATACTCGTGTTCTTTTGCAAGAGTAATGAACACAAACCTCAGAACCAGAGCAACAAGAAGCAGAACTCAGACAGCAATCTGCCTTCTTCTTATAGAAATCAAAATCAAC
>DFBN01000129.1 GCA_002366635.1 Caldifarciminota bacterium UBA3079
AGATAACCAGAAAAGCAACTTGTCAGACGGCAAGTGAAGCAGAAGAATAAACCGGCTGTAAAGCAACCAATAAAGCCGGAGACGTGATGGCTAAAGCAACCGGCGATGTAATGGGTAATGAAACCGGGAAACAAACGGGTCGAGTAATAGCAATACAAATGACAGTTCAAACCGGTTGAATGATGTCTCGACAAACGGGTTTAACGACTTCTGGAAAAATGTCTTGGGAAAGGATGTTAGAATCGACAAAATAAACCCTTTGGGGAATGACCCCTGGGTGTCGGTTCTAAAACACCGTTTTCTTAGTTAAGTCCATAAATACCAGGACTTTCCGCCGGTTGGACCATATGCCAGAACCCAGGTATCATAGCTGATTTCTGTTTATAGTATTGTAAACTGAATTGGAGTTCAGGAATTAAAGAGAGTCAATGTCCATTTCCGCCCGTCGCAATCTGCTGACCGCTGATAGCAGAAAATGAGCATATGCGCAGGACGGGTTCGGAAGCGGCCCCAGAAACCCAAGGGGGTGTGCTATCCCTTATCCAATTGGATTGCCAGTTTTATCTTGTCAGTTCGATTGCCAGCACCATGGCGAGTGGTGTCAGAGAGCAACAGATTAGATATTGACAAGTGCTGGTCTTTCGCTATATTACTCAATTGCGTTAGAAGGACGCAGAGAGTATAGATAGTAAAAAGGCCCTAAGAAAAGTTCTTAGCGGAGTATATGTTTCGTAAGTGAGGTAATATTTTTGTATTGAGATGAGTTCAATTAAGAGTACGAAGAAGATAAGGATTAAGCTGAAGGCTTACGACTACCGGGTGCTGGACCAGTCGGCCCGGGACATCGTTGAAGTTGCGAAGCGAACCGGGGCTCAGGTATCCGGGCCGGTGCCTTTGCCGACTAAAAGGACATTGTTTACTGTGCTTCGTTCGCCCAATGTGGATAAGCGGTCGCGCGAGCAATTCGAGCTCCGGGTGCACAAGCGGCTTATCGAGATTTCCGATGCTACAACCGATATGGTTGATGCATTGATGAAACTTGAGGTGCCTGCTGGCGTGCAGGTTGAGATTAAGTCGGCATGAACGGATTTCTTGAGTGCGAAGTGTGGGTATGAAAGTTATTTTCGGCCTGAGGGGAACGATGACCCAAATCTTTGATGAGCAGGGTCATGTAGTGCCGGTTACGCCGATTGAGGTCGGCAATGACTGCGTTGTTGTCGCCAAGCGCACCAGAAAGAACAATGGTTACGATGCTTTGCAGTTGGGTTTCGGCGAGGCGAACCTGAAGCGGTTGAACAAACCGATGGAGGGTTATTTCAAGCATTCGGGGGTCGAGCCGACAAGGGTTCTTCACGAAGTCCGGATGGACAGCACCGAAGGGTATGAGGTCGGACAGCATTTGGGTGTGGATTTATTCAAGCCCGGTGATGTGGTGCATGTTGTAGGTCAGACCAAAGGTCGTGGTTTTGCCGGCGGTATGAAGCGGTGGGGATGGCACAGTGGTCCCAGAACCCATGGTTCGATGTCCCATCGGAGGGTTGGTTCGACTGGTGCCGGGAGTTCACCGGGCCATGTGCTGAAGGGACGACATCTGCCAGGCCAGTATGGGAACGAACGGGTAACTATCAAAAATCTGCAAGTGGTTAGAGTAGAGCCGGAGAAGGGCGTTCTTTTTATCAAGGGCGCAGTGCCAGGTTACCACGGCAGGCTGGTGCTGGTGAAGGGGCGTGGGTAATGGATGTTCTTGTTGCTAAAGGTGAGGTTAAGCGACAGGTGGAGTTGCCTGAAGCAGTCTTCGGACAGAAGGGTGATTCCAGTCTTCTCTGGGAGGCGGTGCGAACTTTCAGAGTCAACCAGCGGCAGGGGACTGCAAAGGCCAAGACCAGGGCCGAGGTTTCGGGTACAGGCAAGAAGCCTTATCAGCAGAAGCATACGGGCCGGGCACGACACGGCAGCCGGCGTTCGCCAATTTTTGTCGGGGGTGGAGTCTGTTTCGGTCCCAGGCCCAGAGATTACAGGCTCAGGATGCCCAAGAGGAAACGACGACAGGCTTTGCGGCTTGCACTTTCGGCCCGACACGCAGAAGGTGCGGTCGTGGTAGTAGAGGATTTCGAATTGGCTGAGCCGAAAACCAAGGCATTTGTGCAGTTTCTTTCTCAGGTCGGGCTTTCAGGCAAGGTTTTACTTCTTGTAGGGTCGGTTTCAGAAAGCTTGAAGCGGGCGAGTAATAATCTCTTTCGGGTTACGGTAATGCCTTCGGTCCAAGTTAACAGTTACGCGGTTCTGAGTCATGACAAGGTAGTTTTTACAGAACAGGGACTTGAGCGATTTCTGGCAATGGAAGGTGCGCATGGTTGAACCTACGAGCGTGATACTGGGCGCAGTGGTAACCGAGAAGGCCGAGCGTTTGAAGACCGATGAGAACAGATACACTTTCAGGGTAGCGCCTGGTGCCAACAAGATTGAGATTCGTCAAGCTGTCGAGATTCTTTTCAAGGTGCATGTGAGGGATGTCAAGGTAATAAACCTTCTGGGTAAGAAGCGACGGATGGGTATGTTCACCGGCCGTCGGCCCAGTTGGAAGAAGGCGATGGTTGCTCTGAAGAAGGGCGATTCTATCGAGGCGCTGGAGCGGTAGCTATGGCTGTCAAGCAGTATCGGCCTACTTCACCCGCGAGGCGTCATTGCAAGGGATTCACTTTCGAGGAGATTACCAGAAAGAAGCCGCACCGTGCCCTGCTTGTCCCTTTGCGCAAGAAAGGTGGCCGTAACAATCAGGGCAGGATTACTGTTAAGTCAAGGGGAGGCGGTGAGCGGCGACACTATCGGTTGATAGATTTCAAGCGGAAGAAGCGCGGTGTTCCTGGCAGGATAGCGTCGGTTGAGTATGACCCGAACCGGTCTTGCCGCATCGCCCTGGTGAGCTATGCGGACGGAGATTATGGCTATATTATTCATCCCGAAGGTCTGAGTGTCGGAGACCGGGTCGGGGCCGGAAGGAATCTGCCCATCCGGACCGGCAATGCGATGCCGCTTTCCGACATTCCGGCCGGGGTCGAGATTCATAATGTTCAGCTTTATCCCCAGGGCAGGTCCTTTGTTGTGCGTTCGGCCGGGACATCGGCACAGTTGCTTGCCAAGGAGGATAAGTGGGCAGTAATCAGATTGCCGTCGAGCGAAATCCGGAAGTTTGATTTGGCCTGTTTTGCCACAATTGGCAGGGTATCAAATGCTGAACATAAGGAGATTTCCCTGGGTAAGGCCGGCCGGGCAAGGCACCGTGGTCGAAGGCCGCGGGTCAGGGCAGTGGCGATGAACCCGGTTGACCATCCAATGGGCGGTGGTGAAGGTAAGAGTTCCGGGGGGAGACATCCTTGTTCTCCCAATGGGAAACCGGCCAAGGGGGCGAGAACCAGGAATTTGAAAAGGAAGTCCGGGCAGTTGATTGTCCAGCGGAGAAAGCGGAGAAGGAGATAATGGGACGCTCAATAAAGAAAGGGCCCTATATCGATGAGAAGCTCTTCCGCAGGATTCGACAGATGTCTGAAACAGACACGAAGCGGACAGTCAAGTCCTATGCACGCAGGAGTGTCATTCCGCCGGAGTTTGTCGGGTTTACCGTTGCCGTCCATAATGGCAACCGGTTCATCCCGGTCTATATCACCGAAAGGATGGTCGGGCACAAGCTGGGCGAGTTCTCTCCGACAAGGACTTTCCGAGGTCACTCCGGTCGGAAGAAGAAGGAGGAGAAGAGGCACTAATGGAGGCTTATGCCACGACTAGGTATCAACGCGGTTCAGCCAAGAAGATGGGATTGATTGTTGACCTTATCAGGGGAAAGGATGTCCCCACTGCGCTTCGGGCTCTGGTATTCCTGCCGAAGGCAACCAAAGGACCGGTGCTCAAAACATTGCGTTCGGCCGTGGCCAATGCTATCAACAAAGCGGGTAAAGCAAAGTTGCACGAAGAGGATTTGATTGTGAAAGAGGCCAGAGCCGACCAAGGCCCGGTGCTCAAGCGTTGGCGGCCGGGACCGAGAGGGATGGCATCGGTTATTCGCAAGCGAACAGTGCATGTTCATGTCCGGGTGGCAACTAAGAAAGGGGTAGAACTTTAGTATGGGACAGAAGACTCATCCTATAGGTTTCAGACTCGGTATCACAAAGACCTGGAAGTCGTCCTGGTTCGAAAAGAAGAACTATCGGGCTTATCTGCACGAAGACCTGCAGATCCGTCGCTACATCGAGGCAAAACTGTCTGAGGCAATGATTTCGAATACCGAAATCAAGCGTGTGGCCAACCGAACTACTATTACCATTTATACCGCACGGCCCGGAGTGGTCTTCGGGACTAAGCGCCAGAATCTTGAAGCGTTGCGCCAGGAGATTAAACAACTGGTAGGTCGTGATGTCCGGCTTCTCGTTGAGGTAGTGAGGGTGCCTGAACTGGAGTCAAAGCTGGTTGTTCAGAACATCGCACGGCAGTTGGAGCAGCGCGTTTCACACCGCCGCGCGATGAAACGCGCAGTGATACAGGCGGTGCGTCTTGGCGCGCAGGGAATAAAAGTGATGGTTTCGGGGCGTCTGGGCGGACGGGAGATTGCGCGGAGTGAATGGTACCGCGAAGGCCGGGTTCCTCTTCATACACTTAAGGCGGATATCGATTACTACTGTGGTGTCGCGAAGACTACTGCCGGGACAATCGGAATCAAGGTCTGGATTTACAAGGGCGATGTATCATCCGCAAACGTAATGAAGGCATAAGACTATGTTGATGCCCAAGCGTGTCAAACACCGCAAGCAGATGAGAGGACGCATGAAAGGCAAAGCCACCGCGGTGAACCGTGTGGATTTCGGTGAATACGGTTTGATGGCGCTTGAACCGACTTGGATAACCGCACGACAGATTGAAGCGGCGCGGATTTGTCTGGCCAAGGCTTTGAGGCGTGCGGGCAAGCTCTGGATAAGGATATTCCCGGATAAGCCGGTAACCAAAAAGGCGGCCGAGTCACGCATGGGCAAGGGCAAGGGTGCACCTGAGTTCTGGGTATGTGTTGTAAAGCCCGGGACAGTGATGTTCGAACTCGGGGGAATACCGAAAGAGGAAGCACTCAGGGCTTTGTGGCTGGCCGGCAACAAGATGCCGTGCAAGACACGGATTGTTGCGCGTGAAGGGATGAATTATGAGGGCTTCTGAGCTGCGCGAGATGACCCGGGAAGAGCTCGAGCACAAAACAGTGGAGTTGCGCGGGGAGATGCTCAAGCTCAGGTTGCGCAGGGGGACCGAATCACTGCCGAATCCTTTAAGGCTGCGGATGCTGCGCCGCGATATTGCTCGCTGTTTGACTGTTATGCGGGAAAAGGAACTGACTGAAGCAGAGAAGCATTCGGAGAAACAAAATGGATAGGAAGCGTCGAACCGTTGTCGGAACAGTGAAGTCTGCCAAGATGCAGAAGACCATTGTAGTACTGGTTGAACGGTTGGAGCTTCATCCCAAGTATAAAAAGTATATGCGGCGGCGCACCAAGCTGTATGCCCACGATGAACGGGATGAGTGCGAAGCCGGCGACCGTGTTCTTCTGATGGAGACCAGGCCGCTTTCCAAACTCAAATGCTGGCGGGTTGTAAAGAAGTTATGATACAGGAGTATAGCAGGCTGAAAGTAGCGGACAATTCCGGGGCCCGTGAGGTGATGGTGATTAAGGTTTACGGCGGTTCGCACCGGCGGTTCGGCCGGATTGGAGACAAAATTTTCGTGACGGTGAAGGATGCGATGCCTAATGGAGCGATTAAGTCCGGAGACAAAGCCAAAGCGGTGGTCGTTCGGACACGCAAGGAGCTCCGCCGTCCTGATGGCAGCTATGTCCGTTTTGATGATAACGCATGTGTGCTGATTGATGATAATGGTGAGCCGAGAGGAACAAGGGTTTTCGGGCCGGTGGCGCGTGAACTGAGGGAGCGCCGGTTTACCAAAATCGTATCATTGGCTTCTGAGGTAGTATAGATGAGATTGCGTAAAGGCGACCTTGTAGAGGTTATTACCGGCGAGGAGAGGGGCCGTCGGGGCAAGATAATGAAAATCGAGCGTGACAAGAAGACCGGCCGAAACAGGGTGCTTGTGGAAGGACTGAACCTTGCGAAGAAACACCAGCGGACCCGCAGTGCTGAGAAACCGGGTGGGATTATTGACTTGCCCAACCCGATTGATGTTTCCAATCTGGTATTGCTCTGCCCGAAATGTGGCAGGAAAACCAAGGTGAAGCGTGAAGTCCATGATGGTCGGCGGGTGCGTATCTGTCGGGAATGTAACGAGATTATCGACGCATGACACCGCGTTTGAAGGAAAGGTATCTGGATAAAATTGTGCCGGCACTTACCGCACAGTTTGAGTACAAGAACCGATTCCAGGTGCCGCATCTGGTAAAGGTAGTTGTAAATGTGACTACAAAGGAAGCGGTTGCCGACCCAAAGGTGCTTGATGTGATTTCCGACGATTTAGCGCGAATCACTGGCCAGCGGCCGTCACGCACCACTGCCAAGCGTGCGATTTCCGCTTTCAGAATAAGGCGTGGAATGCCGCTGGGTGTAAAGGTTACTCTGCGCGGAGACAGGATGTATGAGTTCATTGATCGGTTCTTTAATTTTGCTGTTCCTCAGATAAGGGATTTCCAAGGTTTTTCGCCCGACTCGTTTGACGGTCGTGGCAGTTACAGCCTGGGTCTGTCCGAGCAGTTGATATTTCCTGAAATTGAGGTTTCTAAGGTTAAAAAGGTTTTTGGAATGAATATTACATTTCACACAACAGCCCGGCACGACGACGAAGCGCGTGCTTTGCTTGCAGCGCTGGGCTTGGCGTTTCGGAGGAAATAGATTATGGCGCGGCTTGGTTTAATTGTTAAGTCACGGCGTGAGCCGAAGTTCAAGGTACGCAAGCAGAACCGCTGCCAGCGTTGCTTTCGCGCGCGGGCGGTCTATCGGAAGTTCGGACTGTGCCGGCTCTGTTTCCGGGAATTGGCCTTGCGTGGTGAGATTCCCGGAGTGCGCAAAGCGACCTGGTAGGAGGCGATTTTGGACCCGATAGCGGATTTCTTGACCAGGATAAGAAACGGTTTCAGGTGTCGGCATAAGGATGTCCGGGCACCTTTCTCGCGGATGAAGTATGAAATCGCGCGGATTCTGCTTGAAGAGGGATATATCAGTAACTTTCAGGTAGACGGCGAAGGCATCCGCAAGGCAATCGTTATTACCCTCAAGTATAATGAAGATGGAAGTTCGGTGATTCGTGGCATGGAGAGAGTATCTCGTCAGAGTCGTCGGATTTATGTAGGTGCCCATGCGGTTCCCCGTATTCTTGGCGGTCTTGGCGTAGCCGTTTTGTCAACCTCCAAAGGTATGATGACTGACCAGGGCGCCCGGCATGAGAGTGTCGGCGGTGAGGTCATCTGCAAGGTCTGGTAAGGAAGATGGCAAAGAACTATCGACCGATTCCAGTGCCTGTTGGTGTTCAGATTGACATCGTGCCCGGTTTTGTGACGGTAAAAGGCAAACTGGGCAACTTGGTTATTAAGACCATGGCAGGGTTGACTGTTAAGAAAGAAGACGGGAAGATTGATGTCGAAGCTGGTCCTGGAGTAGCCCGGGCGCATGTTGGAACATTGCGGTCACATCTTCGCAATGCCATTGCAGGTGTGACAAAGGGTTTTGAAAAAGCGTTGCAGGTTCGGGGTATGGGTTATCGGGTCCAGAAAACCAAGGAGGGAATCCAGATTCAGTGCGGCTTTTCCCACCCTGTCAGTTTTCCGATGCCCAAAGAGGTTGCATTTGAAGTGGGGAGGATGCCAAATCCTGATGATACCAAGCAGCAGATGTTTGAGATTACAATTCGCGGCACGGACCGTCAGGTTGTCGGCCAGGTTGCAGCCCGAATACGGGCAATAAAACCTGTTGACC
>DFBN01000112.1:0-2253 GCA_002366635.1 Caldifarciminota bacterium UBA3079
ATGGTTAGCCAGATTCTCTGCCAGAATCTACGCCAGGATTCTGGCCAGAAGGCCCGTGAGATAAACGGAGAGGGTGGGATTCGAACCCACGGTACCCAAAGGGCACACTTGCTCTCCAGGCAAGCCCGTTCGTCCACTCCGGCACCTCTCCGAAGCCATAAAATTGTTAAAGAACCATATCAAGATAATCCATTGTGCCTTTTCTGTCAATTGGCACGGTCTTACTGGATGAAAACCAGAGACCCGGGCTTGACCGCATTGACTACTGCGGCCAGCCATTTGTTGTCCAGCTCGATATAAGTATGGTCAATCGCTTCAGGCGGAACTTTTTCTTTGACCCGGCCGTGGAGGGCAATCCCGCCACCCAGGAAAAGCTCGCCCGGGCCAAAGGCATCTGGCACCAGCCGTTCAGTCGAATCAGCCGGCGGTTCAATGCCCTCCAAACGGTACAACCAGTCCGGCCGGCACCAGTCGGTTTTGGTCCTTTTGCCCAGAACTTCAAGCACTGCCTTGGGGAGAGCAAGGAAATTCTGAATCCCGTCGGTAGAACCGCGTAATTTGTAACCGGTTTCAAGCATTATCTTATTCCCCATTGCCAACTGCAACCGGCGACGTCTCCGGTTGATAACAAGATAATTCTCCTGCCTGGACATTGCTGCAATTCTATGGGACAAAAGCTGCCGGTCCAGTTCAAGCCGGTTGCGTTTATCCAATGCCATGTTGTATTCATTGCCGATTGAATCCAGTTTGGTATTGAGTTCCTGCGCAGTTCTGATAAGCGCCTTCTTGCCTGCTGCATCTACCAATCTGGCCAATGCCAAACCTGCCGCTACCATCGCAATAATCCCAAAGATGCGTTTGCCCATTAGTAGATATAAACTTTGGTCCCAACCGGAACCGAATCATATAATATCTTGAGGTTGTCCTTGCCTACCCTGATGCACCCGTGGCTTACACTTCTGCCCAAAAGGGCCGTGGCCCGGGTGCCGTGAATCGCAATTCCGCCGCCCAAATCAAGCAGATAATCACCCAGGACACCTTTTTTATAGCGCAAAGGCGAGTTCAAGGGCGGAATTGTCTCGCCGGCTTCGAGAAATGCCCAATCCGGCTTTATCCAAACCGGTTTCTCTTTTTTCCGCCACACGGTCATGATACCGCGCGGGGTATCAAATATCCATTTCCGATTACCTCTCTGCAAGGTATCATCGCATCCGGTTGAGATATCCGCTGCCCGAATTACCTTTCTTCCCTTTCGTATATAGAGCCGGTTCGCCGTAGTGTTTATCGCCAGATATAAATCATTGGAGAATGCACTCGCAAACTTACCGGCGAGGTCAGCCACCGAACTACTTGATGCCCCGATTTCGCGTTCCAACTCAGGAATTTCAGCACCGCGCTTTTTAATGGTCTGTCTCGTATTTTTCAGTTCCAGGGCAAGCTTGAGAACATCTGTGTTGAGACTTTCATTCAGGGGCAGATAAAGCTCGGCCCACCCGAATGCCAGAACCGCCAGGACGATAATGCCAACGGATTCTAACCAGCTCGGCCTCATTGATGCCACCTGGTGCGTTCGCCACGGACATCGACATGCACAAACGGTCCGTGCGAACTGGTGCCATGATACCAGCCGCACCCGCCCACAAGCTCAGGATGCGCTTTCTCAAGTTCATCTACATAGGCTGCAAGCAGTCGCGCGTCGCGCCAACTGACATGGCCATCACCGTTCAAGTCATCCATTATGCCGTTGCTATCCGCATCAACATAAATATCAGCCGCACCTCCATACATATGCGCGCAGTCCAGGAATCCCCGGCGGCGCTGGACAGCCGGTGTCCGAAACCCGCTGAACACTGTCAATTTCTCACACCGGTGTCCTTTGTGCTTCACAATATCGGTCAAGAGTTCAAGTTTGAGAATCAAATTTTCCCGGAGTACAAGGAACTTAGGAAAATGCCCTGTTTGCCGCGACACAAACTCGTGCAGTGTATATCTTGGTGAAATACGGGTATCGATATTATCTTGCGTTACTTTGATAAATCCGCAAGGGCGGTTGAAATTCGGAAACTGATTCGTATCTGGATACCGGCCGATTTCATACCCATTGAGCATCCCGTTCTTCAGACTGTCAAAAGGAACCATCACAAAGACATTAACGGTTTTTATTTCCTCTTCAAAGCCCACTGCCAGAATCCAAAGACCCGGCTGGTCAGGCACGAACCGGTCCATCCTGCCGGGTCCGGTTTCCACGAGCCT
>DFBN01000112.1:2291-2641 GCA_002366635.1 Caldifarciminota bacterium UBA3079
ATTTCCAGATTGAAACCCGATGCCGACCCGAGCAGAATCACCGTGCAGAAAAATGCGCAAGCCATATGCTTCATGGCCATTATATTCCTGCCTCGCATACTACGGGAAAACTAGGCGCAGCCATTCCTTACGCCTAGTATAAACCCGACTGTTATCCTGTCAATTATGTGCTATTCCAGCCACACCTCGACATGCTCGTCTTTCTCAGTTTCTTCGATATCGACTATCTTACCGGTGATACCCTTTTGTAGTGCTTCGGACACCTGGTTAAGGTCTAGATTATGCTCAGCGATTTGTGCCCTGGCTGAATCCGGTGCAAACCTCAATCCTAATTTCACCAGCGAAACAGG
>DFBN01000112.1:2704-6497 GCA_002366635.1 Caldifarciminota bacterium UBA3079
ATGGCATCAAGAAGGCGGGCCGCTTCATCCGCAGTTATTTTCTTTTCTTCCAGCATTTTGAGAACACGCATTCTTTCATCGGTCATTTTTCCCCCTTTTGATTTCTGAAATCGCATCTTCGGCGTTTATTTTGCCATCCTCAAGGTCATTGATAATAACCCCGGCACTGCGATGAGTGCGGACGGCCTTTCTTACCCGGCGCGCTATGATATAAATACCCAAGGCTATCAGGAGCAATGGCCAGTTCTTACTGAAGCTGATATACGGTACGCCCAGGCATGAAAGCCATATCCAGAGACCCACAACCATGATGACGATACCACACCAGATTCTTTTCATCTCCGCCTCCGCCGGGCACACCATGATATGCCTTCAGCAACTGTCATAAGGCCGACTATGATGATAATAACCGGCCAGTCCCGGTGGAAAATGATACCCGAAGTAACAATACCGAGATTCGCAAGCCATATCCAGACCCCGATGCCAATGATTATTATTCCCCAGAAAATGGTCCGGATCATCTAATCCTCCTTGGTTTCTCGGACCGTGATGTCCGCTTTGCGGGTTCTCAGTTTGAGAACTCTGGTGCCGCTGCCAAGCTTTACCTTGAGCAGCCTTTCGTCTTTCTCAAGAATCTCGTAAGGGAAACCCATGTCCAGTGTTATTGCCCCTTTTTCTTCGCATTCCATGTCCAGCACCACATCTGCATCCGGGTATAACCGCACTTCGATGTCGCCCGATTTGCTGCTTATCTTGCCCGAGAATTCGCCCACCGGTTCCAGCTCGATGTCGCCCGATTTGCTTTCAACCAGCAACTCGCCCGATACCCGAATCATCTTCAGGTCCCCGGAAACGACATCGGCCTTCAGTTCGCCGGTCAGGTCAGAGAGGCCCACATCACCGGAAACGCTCTTAAGGCCGAGCTTCCCACTCATACCAGTCACCTCAACATTGCCAGAGACCGATACCAGTTCCAGCTTGGACTCACGCGGCACGAAAACTGTAATGTCGCCTGAAATCGACCGCACCATCACCCGGTTTTCCCGCTCGCGCACCTTTGTCATTCCGCCAGGCTTTTCCAGGCTTATTTTATCCTCATCCCAAGCCGATACTTCAACATCGCCGCTGATGCTCTTGAGAAATAGGCTATGCTTGCCCGGAAAGTCGGTCTTGACTTCGGACCGCTCCTGAAATCCTGTTTTGACCGCTGATGAAACTGCGCTGGCAACTATGTCTGGAATCCGGTCCAGTTCGCTCAGAGACACACGGCGGTGGATTCTCCGGGCAAACCTGTCCGGCCCGGAATGGAACCGCCGATGCCCAAGCGCTTCAATCAGACGCGCTGCCTGGTCAGCCGTAATCTTCCCTTGCTCAAGCATCCTGAGTATCTTTGTCCTTTCTTCACTCATCTAATCTCCTTTATTTTTCTTCGGTCTCACCACGGAGCAGCTTTTCCGCTTCCTCGGCAGAAATCTCACCCTGCTCAAGCATACCGATGATATGTTCCCGGTCCGCAGTCCGAACCTGGTCTCCAAACCTAAGTGCAGCCAGGACTGCGTCAAGTCTTGCCTTGACCGTCGGATATGAAATACCCAGTTCCTGTTCTACTTCCCGAATCACACCGCGGTTCTTGACGAACACCAGCAGGAATTCATATAGGCCGGAAGGCAACTGGCAGAGAATAGGAATCTTGAACTTTCCCTTTACCGAAGTTCCGCACGATTCGCACCTCAGTTCGGAAATAACCATACTGGAATTGCACACCGGACATGTGGTAAGTATCTCTTTGCGTTTCATCTCTCATCTCCTAGTTTCTAAGCTGTTTATCATCATTGATGAACTTCTTATGCGATTTGATTGATTTTTTTAACTTCCATCTTCATTATGTTCATAATAACCCCTTAGACGCAGATGTCAAGGGAAGATTTTGTTTTATTTAACTTTCTTAAAGATAATATTAAATAATGCTATAAAAATGGCCATAAACCTTTAAGAATCGCATGTAATGGCTCGTGGCTTCATGTGAAAACCAGGTACCGAAATATCCTTATCTGATTGACATTCATTTCCCAAATGCTAATCTTTGGCGATGAGACCCAATGCAGCAATTTTTCTGTTAATGTTCCTCCCGGTCGTTTTGTCTGGCCAGCCAGCCAAAAAATCTCCTTCCTTGCTCGGCCGCTGCCCAGTTGAAAATATCGTTTCCATTATTTCAGGCAGGTTTGTAACACCTGATGTAGACGATGTGCTTGGGGTTCAGGACCTTGGTCGCATTCGTCTTTCAATGAAACCCGGACGCGAAAGGAACGAAGTGCAGCTTTGCCGTCTGGTTCTACTCAGGCTTGCGGGTAAGAGATTTCAAAAGGTCTGGCAGAGCCGGTCCTTGTTGGCATCAACGGTGCCGCGTGCCGGGTTGGCTGCAAACGCCTGGACCAGTGCAGATATAAACGCAGATGGCAGGCCGGAACTGTTCATCTTTGGGGCTGAATCTTGCCAAGTGATTTCTTTTAACCCGGACTCAATCCGGACCAGAGAATTCAATTTGCATGGTAGTTGGATAACCGATGCGGTTTCTTGTGACATCAATGCTGACTCTGTTCCGGAAATCGTAACACTCGAACTTTCGCCCCTTGATACATTGCTCGATTCCAGGCTCCTGCGTGTTTATGCACCGACCGACTCGTGCCTCGTGCCCATATCAGAATACATTACCGGCCTGGATTGGGGCAAAGGGATAAATATTACCTTGACTGGGGCTGGCCGGCTTGAAGACTACTGGACCGACCTCCCGGTCCTAGCCGGAACTTACACATCTATCAGGCCCAGCATCTATGCTGTGCTCTATCCCGTAGGTCCGGATTCCTTCGCCTTTACGAACAACCCGTTCCCATGGCACGAATGGTTCACAAAAGAGCAGGTCTTGCCTGCTGACAAGCTTACTCTATTCAATGTCGGGGATACACTTGTTGCTTACGGTTACTTTGTGCCTGGTTCCAGGCCCTCAGGCCCTTCAAAGAGCTTTGCCGCACTCCAGGACGGCGAATGGAGGCTTTTGCCAATTTCAGAAAAGGCACAGCATATCACTGGTCCTGTTTGCCGCTTCAACCTGAATCAGGTCTCAGGCTGGCTCGAGCTGCGTGACCACATTTTCCGGTTCTATCCGACCGAAGTTTTCCACTGGCGCAAGCAGCCGAGCCATTGACCGGTCGCATTCTGAAGGCTACAATCATATATGCGCACTATCAAGGTATCAAAGCGGCACTTGCTTTTTGCCCTGAGCAAACGGGTGCCAGGTACCAACCACTATCTTGATACGCGGACCGGTGAAGTAATTCCGGTCTTTTCCTTTAATCGGAACCGCATCCTTGTCCAAATCAAGGCTGAACCCGACCGCTACATCAGACTCGCCCCGCCATCGAGCCGCCATGGTTACGAAACAATGAAACGGTTTGTTCAGACGGTCAGCAGACCTGAACTCCGTTCCCGTCTCGAAGCCGCGCTTAAGCAGAAAAAGGCCTTCCAGAGCTTCCGCGCGGTGCTGAAACAAGAACCACCCGAGCTCAAACGCTGGTACAACTTCCGCACAGAAATGATGGTGCAAGCCCTACGCGAACATTTGAACAAGGAAAACATCAAGCTTGAGCTGATAAACGACTGAGACTCTCAGTTGACCAATCTCCCTGATAACAGTATAATATTATACGGGTTAAGTTCGGATAGTTTCCGCTCTGGGTTTGAAGGAAGGTGATTATGAAGAATTGTGTAATATGGGTTTTCTTAGAACTTCTGCTTG
>DFBN01000073.1 GCA_002366635.1 Caldifarciminota bacterium UBA3079
GCATTCGGCGGATTGTTTCGATGAAGGCTTCGATTCGGAGTCTGGATTTGGTGTCCAGCGGGCCGGGGTTGTCGCCTTCCAGCGTGAGAATCGGTAGTCCTGCCAGCTTTTTGCGGATGACGATGTCCTGAATCTGGCGGAAGCAGAATGCCTGAACATAGTGGATGATGCCGTCAATGTGCCTTCGGCGGATTTCAGTCTTGATGTTGCGGATGCGGCCATAGATATCATAAGGATAGGTATAACGGGTGTATTGGGTTATGATGCTGCGGGTTCGGAACGGCATCGAGAACTGGCGCTGGGTTTCGTTGAATACCACTCGGGCACCGCATTTCTCGATGTATTCGTAGATGTCGTCGAATATCGGTGGCACCCCGATGAATCCGAGTCGGATGTCTTCTGAGAGTGGTTTTCGCTTGCGGGTTTGTTCGAGGAATTCTTTCGCTGCCAGAGCGAACCGGGTCGGGTCGGTATTGAAATCGCTGCATTGGACTTGCCAGAGGTGGTTTTCTTTGCCAGTGACTTTGTTTTCCCGCCAGGTGAGCCGGTCAATCTGATGGACGATGCCGCGCACTTTGTCGCATCGTTGTTTGGCCTTTTTTACTTGTGCGGTGCTGACCCGGAAATGGCGGCAAAGACTCTTTATTTGGGCGTTGAGCACGACCTGGTCGCGGTCATAAGGGAACCCGAACGGAATTATCCGGACATGGTGTTCCATCAGGGTTTCCATCAGGGCATGGGTATTGGAGCAGTCGCCTTCAGTAACCGCAATGACGGTTTTGATGTGGTGTTTGAGCACGGTCGAGTAGATGCCTTTTATCCAGCCGCAGACGGTAGTGGAGAATCCGTCCCATTCGGCTTTGTTGATTAAGGTATCACGGTCATTGTCAGTAATGAACAGGTTGTTCAGGTCGATCGGAATGAGTCCGGCCGCAATGATAACCTCAACCGGGATGGTAGTAGTGAAACCGATTCGCTTGTCCATGGATGTTTATGTTGCTTTGAGAAAGGCCTGATGTCAAATAACATCAATTGACTTGGGTGTCTTGTTGTTTTATCTTAAACAGATGTCAGAACAGTTGAGCTTGCATGAGTTGCACCAGTGGCTGCAAAGATATGGGCCGGTCGGACAGGCCGGCGATAAAACGGTCATGGTGCGTAAGGCCGATGGTGTCTGGCTGGAGACACAAGAGGGTAAGCGGTTATTGGATTTTTCTGCCGGAGGTTTGATACCAATGGGATACAGTTATCCCGGTCTTCCCGGTGCACCGGGACAGCCCGAGCAGGGCTGGGTCGGGCCTGGTACCGAAAGGGCAGAGCGGGTTTTCCTGATGCATAAGCTGGCCGAGATTGTGCCGGGCGGGATGAACCGCAGGGTGCTTTTGTGCGATTCGGGCCGCGAGGCACTTGCCAGGGCAGTCGTTCTTGCAACGAATGCATCGGGCAGGAAAAAGGTTGCCTATCTTGCCGAGGTTCCAGGCGATGGTGTATCGTTCGGTTCAGATGTCGGAGCGGTCGTTGTCCATCCTTTTGATTCCAGGGTCGGTCAGGCAGCGGAATTCTGCCGAAAGAACGATGCTTTGTTGATAGACGATGAAACCATGATGGCACCGGGAATGAGCGGCAAGATGTTTGCGATTGAGTGGGCCGGTGTCCGGCCAGATGTTTATGTGCTGGGCCGTGGTCTTGCAATGGGTTTGGCTTTTGGTGCGTGCGTCACCGGCAGTTCTGCTCTTCGCTGGGACCGTAATTCGACTGGCGGGAGTCCGGCTGGCTGCGCGGTTGCATTGGAGTTCATCGAGCTTCTGGAAAGCGGTTTTCTCAAGAAGGCAAGTATCATGGGTGCATATCTGCAGGACCGGCTTGCCGGTTTTGCGGGTTCAGGCATAGCAGAGCAGGTTTTGGGTATCGGTTTTGTGCTGAGCTTGCGGTTCGGCAGTGCAGGTATGGCTGCCGGTTTTGCAGCGGGTTGTCAGGACCGGGGTCTGTTGCTGAGTTCGGTGGGGAAGCGGACGGTCGGGGTCTGGCCGCCACTGGTGGTGAAAAAAGAGGAGATTGACCAGGCGGTCGAGATTATGAAGCGGGTGCTGGCAAGGCTTGGCAATGGCTAGGAAGCGGCGGCTGTCGGTGCTTGGACAGTTTCTGGCTACGGTAGAAGGGGCCGGGCTTTTTCCTTATGGTGGCCGTGTCCTGGTAGCGGTTTCGGGCGGTGCGGATTCGATGTGCCTTCTTGATTTACTGCGCACAGTCGTTCCGCGCTGGAATCTTGAGCTTTCCGGGTTCCATATGAATCACGGGTTGAGGCAGACCGCCAAGCGTGACGAGGATTTTGTCAGGCGGGTTTTTACCGATGCAGGAATCAGGTTTGTAGTAGTGCATTCCGATGTTGCCGGTTATGCACGGCGTCACCGGGTAGGGCTTGAAGAAGCGGGTCGCGTGTTAAGGTATCGTAATCTGGAAAGGGTAGCGCATCGTTTTGAATGTAACCGCATCGCCCTGGGTCATACTGCGGATGATAACCTTGAGACGACGCTTTTGAATCTGACGCGTGGCACAGGACCGCATGGACTTGCAGGAATTCCGCTGCGCCGCGGCAAGGTTGTGCGGCCGCTGATTGATATCGAGAGGGAAAGGATAGTGCGGTATCTCAGGGCGCGTGGTATCGCCTGGGTCGAGGACGAAACCAATAAAGAGGCGCGCTACAAAAGGAATCTGGTAAGGCATGAGGCACTGGTTTCGCTGCGGAAGATAAATCCTGCTGTTGTTGCCAATGCCCGGCGGACCGCCCGGTTACTGGATGCGGAAAACGCATATCTAGACGCACTGGCGGCTCAGGCCCTGGATATGGTAGCTGTGCAGGGAAGACGCACTTTGATTGACATCGGCAGGTTCAATCTCTATAATCTGGTGCTGAAGCGAAGAATGGTAAAGCAGTTTTTACCCGGATTGGACTCGGAAGGTATCGACCGAGTGATTGAGTTCTGTGGCAGTCACTCAACCGGTTGTCTGGTGGTGAAGAAATCCGTGCGGTTGCATCGCCGCAATAATATGCTGGAAGTGGTTTCGAGGAAAAGAAATGGCTAATAAGACTCAGGGAAAGAAACTCTTCGGGCCTTTGATGATATGGCTTCTTGTATTTCTTGCTGCCTGGGCAGCCTGGAAATTCTTTTCATCCCAGTATAAGAACAAAGTAAGCGTAATAAATTACACCGATTTTATCAAAGAGCTTGATAAGGGAAATGTAGTCGAGGTCACTCTTGTTGAGCGGGAACTGTCCGGCCGGCTGAAAGAGAAATCCGAAGTGTCGACTCCCAAAGGTAAGGTTCTCTACAGCAACTTCAAGACTTATACACCCGAAGACCCGCAGCTCGTTGCCCGTCTGCTCAAAGCCGGGGTCAGGGTAAGCGCTCATGCGCCGTCTCAATGGGGCACAATCATAATAAGCATCCTTCCTTGGCTTTTGATAATCGGTGTCTGGATACTGTTCATGAGGCGGATGTCGTCGGGCCAGGATAAGGCGTTCATGTTCGGCAAATCAAAGGCCCGACCGATGGCTTCAGACCGGCCGAAAGTGACTTTTGCCGATGTCGCGGGGGTAGAAGAGGCAAAGGAAGAGTTGAGCGAGGTTATCGAATTCCTCAAGGCACCACACAAGTTTCAGCGACTGGGCGGCAGAATTCCCAAGGGTGTGCTTCTCGTGGGGCCGACTGGAACCGGAAAGACCCTGCTTGCCAAAGCGGTTGCAGGCGAGGCCGAGGTGCCGTTCCTTTCCATTTCAGGTTCGGACTTTGTGGAGATGTTCGTCGGGGTCGGCGCGGCCCGGGTCAGGGATTTATTCAACCAGGGCAAACGGAATGCGCCTTGTATTATCTTTATTGATGAGATTGATGCGGTCGGCAGGCAGCGTGGTGCAGGTATCGGCGGCGGACACGATGAGCGTGAGCAGACTTTGAATCAGCTTCTGGTGGAGATGGACGGTTTTCAAACCACCGAAGGCGTAATCATCATGGCGGCCACCAATCGGCCCGACATCCTGGACCATGCACTGCTGAGACCCGGCAGGTTTGACCGGCAGATTGTTGTTGACCCGCCTGATGTGCTCGGCCGGGAAGGAATCCTCAAGGTTCACATCCGCAAGATTACAATGGGCGACGGTGTGAATCTGAAGGTGCTGGCACGGGGCACCCCGGGTTTCACCGGTGCTGATTTGGCGAATATGGTGAACGAGGCGGCACTGCTTGCAGCCCGGAAAGGCAGGTCTGCAGTAGCGATGCAGGATTTTGAGGATGCAAAAGACAAAGTCCTGATGGGTGTGGAGCGCAGGAGTCTGCTGATAAGCGACGAAGAGAAACGCTGGATTGCATATCATGAGGCCGGCCATACCCTGGTTTCGCGGATGATTCCAGGGACCGACCCGATTCATAAAGTGTCGATAATCCCGCGGGGCCGGGCTTTGGGCATCACTCAGCAGTTGCCCCTGGACGATAAGCGGATTTATTCGCGCAAATACTGTCTGAATCAACTAGCAGTGATGCTTGGGGGCCGGGCCGCTGAGCAGCTCATTTTCGGCGAGGTCTCGACCGGTGCTCACGATGATATTGAAAAGGCCACAACGCTGGCCAAGAAGATGGTATGTGAATGGGGGATGAGCGCCGAGGTCGGGCCTTTGACATTCGGTAAGGAGAGTGACCAGATTTTCCTGGGTCGGGAACTGGGTATGCACCGGACATTCTCAGAGGAAACCGCTCGGGTCATTGATAATGAAATCCGCCGCTTTGTGGAAGAGCAGGCAGAGCGCGCCTACAAGATTGTCACCGAGAACAAAGACAAACTGGATAAGCTGGCCCATGTCCTGCTTGAAAAGGAGAACCTTTCAGGCGAAGAGGTTGACAAGATTCTAGGAATCAACCAGGCCGATTCCGAGAACAATCCTAAGGAAGCTTGATGATTGCAGGCTGCATAACCGCACTGGTTACGCCTTTCCGCAATGGCAGGCTTGATATCGCGGGTTTACGGCGCAATGTCAAATTTCAGCTCAAGCACAGGGTTAGTGGCGTTCTTGTCGGAGGCTCGACCGGTGAAGCGCCAGCTTTGACCGAGAAGGAAAGAGAAAAGGCGATAACGACTGTAGTCAGTGAGGTCAGGGGCCGTATCCCGGTCATGGTCGGAGCCGGGACCAACAGCACGGCCAAGTCAATAAGGGTTGTGCGTCAGGCCAAACAGCTTGGTGCGGATGCTGTGCTTGTGGTTGCCCCTTATTATGTGAAGCCGACTCAGGAAGGGCTGTATCGCCATTTCCGTACTATTGCCGAAGCGGTTGACATACCGATTGTTGTTTACAATATTCCCGGCCGATGCTCGGTGAATATCGAGCCGGCAACAATCGAAAAGATGGTCAGGAATTGCCCGGGGATTATTGGTGTGAAAGAGGCGTCCGGAAGGTTGGACCAGGCAAGTGAGATAATCCAGAGGTGCGGGGACCGGGTTTCAGTGCTGTCTGGGGACGATTCCCTTACCCTTCCGATTCTTTCGGTAGGGGGCAAGGGTGTTGTGTCAGTTGTTTCCAATCTGGTGCCAGAGGATGTAGTGCTGCTTATTGAGTATTACTTAGGAGGAAAGATAAATCCGGCCGCCAAATTGCACTGCCGGCTTTATCCTTTGATTAAGGCACTTTTTGTCGAGACAAATCCGATTCCTGTCAAAGCCGCAATGGAAATGGTCGGTATGGCCGCGGGCGAACCCAGGCTGCCTCTGGTTCCTTTAAGCAAAAATGGCCGCCGTGTTGTCAGGAAAAGGCTGAAAGAATACGGGCTGAATATAGTAAGAAGGGATATTTGATTCACATCGGTCTTGTCGGTGCACGAGGCCGGATGGGCACAACCGTTGCCAAACTGCTAAAGAGTGAAAAGGATTTAATCCTTGGTGCCGGTGTTGAAGCAGCGGGCCATCCGGATTTGGGAATGCCGTATGGTCAAGGGAAACTGGAAAGTGACATCGGCATAGTGCTGGACAGGATAGATATCGTTGTGGACTTTTCCAGTCCGTCCGGCCTGGAAAAGAGGGTGAGTAAATCCGCTGAAGCCGGCAAAGGTTATATATGCGGCATAACCGGTCTGGAAAAACAGCAGTTTGATGCGATGCAGCGGGCCGGTAAGCGAATCCCGGTAGTATATGCGCCGAATTTCTCGATTGGTGTGAATGTCCTGTATCGGTTTGTCAAAGAAGCTGCCGAACTTCTGGGTCCTGATTATGATGTTGAGGTTGTTGAGTTGCACCACCGTGCCAAGGCTGATGCACCTTCAGGCACCGCATCAAGGATAGTCGAACTGTTGAAACAGACCGCTCGAAACAAGATAGTCTATGGACGGAAAGGTCAGGTGGGCTCAAAACCTATAGAAGAGGTCGGGGTGCATTCGATCCGGACCGGCGATGTGGTCGGAGAACATACGGTCATTTTCGGTGGGCCGGCCGAGCGTTTGGAATTGACCCACCGGGCTTCGAGCCGGGAGGCATTTGCCCATGGTGTGATTGCCGCAATAAAATTTATCAAGAAGCGGAATCCGGGATTCTACACGATGTCCCATGTCCTGGGACTGGCTTAGATAGTTTCTACGAAAATCTCGTAATTTGTATATACACAAATACCTGCGGCCAGCTTAATCGCTTCGCGCACGATTTCGTCTGCCGGCAATTTCGTATGCTTCAGCAATGCCCGGGCTGCGGCCAGGGCATAAGGTCCCCCAGAACCGATGGCAACGATGCCGTCGTCCGGTTCGATTACATCTCCGGAGCCTGAGACGATATACGCATGTTCACGGTCCATTATACCCAGGAGCGCTTCGAGTCTTCTGAGCACACGGTCGGTTCGCCAGTCTTTGGCCAGTTCTACTACTGAACGGGCGAGATTACCGGAGAATTCATCCAGTTTCTTTTCGAACCGTTCAAACAAAGTGAATGCGTCAGCGGTTGCACCGGCAAAACCTACGAGCACTTTGTCGTTATGAAGTCGGCGAATCTTGCGCGCATTCTGCTTGAGAACGGTTTCGCCCATGGTTACCTGTCCGTCAGAACCCAGGGCTACAAGGTTGTCACGCCGGATTCCGAGGATTGTTGTTGAATGCCAGTCTAATTCTTTCACATCCCAATTCTAAGAGGAAATCAGGGAATGTAAAGCGAGGGCATCAGTCAGGAC
>DFBN01000114.1 GCA_002366635.1 Caldifarciminota bacterium UBA3079
TTATGCTTCCAGAAATCGGCAACACCAAATGTCAGCCGGAACGGACCTACAGGACTATTGGTCAGAACACCGAAGCCGGCGCTCCAATCAAAACCGGACTGGAAATCGGGTTCTCCAATCAGTGAATCCAGTCTCCTGAAACTGGCCAGATTCGAGAACAACTGCAAATAGACTGGATAGTTCTCCTGATGGAAAAGCTTCAACAGGAGAAAATCCATACTGAGTTTGACTATCGCTTTGTTCGGGCTAGTGAATTCATCCCTGGCAAAACCACGCAGGTTCTCAGCACCACAATGAAACCATTCAAACCATGCCGAATCCCCAAGACAAAAACCCAATTCCCAGCCTGGTCGAAAGAGCAATCTGGAACCAAGCGGCAGTATTCGCTCAGACGATGCCTCGACTTTCAGAAAATCCCGGTCCGCCTTCAATGTCCTGCTTGAAGAAAGGACCCGAACCTTGTAATTCAAACCACGGGTCGGAATGAAAAGCTCGTTGAAACTGTTGAATTCAAACCTGAGGCTCGGGCCAATAATCCAGTTCCATTCCTCTTTCGGTAATGTTTGGAAAAAAGGCAAATCCGGCACCCGGTAGTAAACCTGACATGCCTTCATACCGATGTCAAAGAATGCATCACGGCCAAGGATATATCCGGCCTCGGCTATACCGCCCCGGTAATCACTGGTATAATCAGCACGCCACTTCCCAAGCTCATAGAACGACCGGTCAATCTTTCCCCAGAAACCGTCCAGCCGGTAGCCAAAAGGAAACTTGAAAAGTCTTGTGCCGGTCAGGCCAAGTCGGGATTCAGTCGGGTCGCCCAATTGAAGCACACCCCTGATACTGGCCCCTGAACCCCATAAATTACCCTGTCCGACCTCCAGACCCAGCCCGAGATTATCAACATTGTCATAGCGGATTCCCAAATAGTAAAAACCATAAGCACGCTCCTGCAAAGAAACCACAACATCGACCGAATCATTCTGACACCGGTCCAGACGGTAATTAACATCTTCAAAAAGCCCGGTATTAAAGATTCGCACTAAATCTTTACGCAACCGGTCGAACATAAGATACCTGCCACTTCTCGTCTGCATCAATGGACGCAGCATCGATTCCCTCGTTACCTGCAAGCCTTCGAAACTCACCGAACGGACCACGGAAAGCGGCCTTGTCCTGACCGGTTTCCGTTCTGCCACCGGCTTTCTGCCCGCTAATTTACGCCGGATTTCGGGCAGCGCGGCTTTTGCCGCTGCCTCGCCTGCTGCAATCAACCCTTTGGCAAGAGCGAAATCAGAATGCTTAAAAGGGTCAACATTCGGTTCAATCACCACATCGGCCAGCGCCTTTTGCTGGGCAATGTCCTTCGCACCGATAATATCCATACTTCTGGAAGCAATATCAATAAGAGAAATCCCGGTTTCAGGATTGTGCTTCATTGTCAGCACGGCGATAATGAAATCAGGCTTGTATTCAAGCAATGGTTCAACCGGCAGGTTCTGCTGAACACCGCCGTCAACAAGCTCCATTTTGCCGAGCTTCTCAGGTGCAAAAACCCCGGGTATGGCAATACTCGCACGGATTGCCTGTGACAATCTGCCTCGTTTGAGAATCACTTTATGCCCACTCACCAAATCAACCGCAACAGCCCGGTAAGGTATCGGCAGACTGTCAAAATCATAATCCGTGTTGTACTCGATACTGGCCAGCAACTGCATGAAAAAGAATTCCACATTCTGTAATGAAACCAGACCGCTCGGCAATGAAGGAAATAAATTCCGGTGACGCAACTGGATTATATAACGCTGGACCTGTTGCCTTTCCGGTAGATAGCGCGCACCAAAAGGCACGCTGGAACTGAAAAGCTTTCCCCAGTTGGCACTCACCGCCGCACTCTCAATCTGTGCGGCACTGTAACCGGCCGAGTATAAACCGCCCATTATCGAACCCATGCTGTTGCCTGAAATGCAACCGACCCCAATTCCTTCCTGCTCAAGCACTTTCAGAACACCGATATGTGCCATTCCCAAAGCAGCACCACCTGAAAGGGCCAATCCGACCTTCACCGGCAAAGAATCAACCGCCACACTCTGGGCCCAAACAGGAACAATAAAAAGAAAAAGTAAAGCCGTCCTTCTCATTACAGGATTTTAAGCAATCAACCCGAAAAGTCCACACCGGCTTCTACTGGCACTGAGCTCCATCCTCCATATAATTGCAGTGTGGAATGCACTGTCTGTCCTTTTGAATGCGGTATTGACCGAAGCCGTCGACTCGGTGTCTGCCGTGCATCTGACCGGATTGAAATCTCCATAGCACAGTTCCATCTGGGGGAAGAGCCGCCAATCAGCGGGACGCATGGTTCTGGTGCCATCTTTTTCGCCCATTGCAATCTCAGATGCCGCTTCTGCCAGAACTACGAAATCTCCCAGCTCGGCCACGGCCATCCGGTTTCAAATGAACGACTCATCGAAATAACGCTCGAACTTCAGAAACGCGGTGCCCATAACATTAACCTGGTCAGCCCGACTCACTATTCAGAACAACTCATCCCGATACTCCGGAAAGTCCGGCCGAAACTCAGAATCCCGGTGGTCTGGAATTCCAATGCCTATGAAAAAGTGGAAACAATCAGACGGCTTGAAGGCATGGTCCAGATATACCTCCCAGACCTCAAATACCATTCAGACCAGCTTGCCAAGGATTGCTCTTCGGCCCCGAACTATTTCTACTATGCTACAAAAGCCATTACCGAAATGGTGCGGCAGGTAGGACAAAACCAGTATAACCCGGACCGAACCCTCAAATCCGGCATCATCATCCGTCACCTGGTCCTGCCCGGCCATACCAGCGACTCAAAGCGAATCCTCGACTGGCTGGCCGAAAAACTGGGCACTGATATTCAAATCAGCCTGATGGCACAATACTATCCGGTATATCGCGCGGCCGAGCTTCCTGGAATGAACCGCCGGCTCTTCAGAAATGAATACGAAGATGTGAAGCAATATTTCCTCAAACTCGGTTTCAAGCAGGGATTTATCCAGGACCTGTCTTCTGCGTCCAGCAACTACACCCCGAATTTTGACCAACCCGGAATCTGACCCTTACCTGTTGACTTCAGATATGCCTGCCTTAGAATTGTTTGCTTATGTGTGGCGTGCTTGGCCTTTTCCAAACCGAACCTGCCAACACCGATTTGGTTGAAGGCCTGCTTACACTCCAGCACCGGGGTCAGGACTCCGCAGGTATACTCACATCGGATATCACTTTCCATCTGAAAAAAGGCAACGGAACGGTTGGGAATGTATTCAACAAAAAGAACCTCGGCCGGCTGACCGGTCACACCGGCATCGGTCATGTCCNNGTACCCAACTATCGGTCCGGGTTCAGATGAAGACGCCCAGCCTTTTTATGTCAACTCGCCATTCGGCATCGCTATGGTCCATAACGGCAATATCACGAACTATTTTACCTTGAGACAGGAACTCGTTAATCAGGACTTCAGGCAACTGACGAGCTTCTCTGATGTGGAACCGATTCTCAATGTGTTCGCCCGAGAACTGGAAAAAACCAAGCCGCGCCGATTCAGTCCGGAATCGGTCTTCCATGCGGTTGAAGGAACCTTCAAACGCGTAAAAGGTTCTTACTCGGTAATCGCAATTATCCAGGGCAAAGGGATGCTTGGTTTCCGCGACGCTCACGGTATCAAACCGCTTGCATTTGCCCGCCGCGGTCGGAAATTCGCCTTTGCCTCGGAAAGCGTTACATTTGACCGTTTGGGCTTTCGCAGATTCAGGGATGTAGCACCTGGAGAGGCGATTTTTGTAGACAATCACCGCCGGGTCTATTCCAGACAGATACGGCCGTCCAAGCCCAGACCCTGCATATTCGAATATGTATACTTCGCCCGGCCCGATTCGATACTGGATGGGATCGAAGTATACGAAGCCCGCCTCCGGCTGGGTAAGAACCTCGGCCTTGAACTTTTGCGCCAAGGTATTAAACCGGATGTTGTCGTGCCGATTCCTGACACTGCCCGTGCCGCAGCCAACCAGCTCGGCCGGACAATAGGAATCCAGCTTCGCGAAGGCCTGATAAAGAACCGCTATATCGGCCGCACCTTCATAATGCCCGGCAAGGAAAATCGCACCCTTTCGGTCAGACAGAAACTGAACCCGGTTCGCTCCCAGATAAAGAACAAAGATATTCTGCTTGTGGATGATTCTATCGTGCGCGGAACAACCTCAAAAGAAATCGTCCAGATGGTCCGCGAGGCCGGTGCAAGAAAGGTTTATCTCGCAATCACTGCCCCTCCCCTGCGTTACCCCTGTGTTTACGGCATCGACATGATGACCCGTGGCGAATTCATTGCCAAACGCTATTCAATCGAACGGATCCGGAAGCTCATTGGCGCTGACGCCCTGATTTACCAGACCTATGAAGGACTCATCGATGCGGTTCAAGGAAAAGAAAAAAACCGCAAATTCTGCACCGCATGCTTCACCGGGATTTATCCCACCGGCATAACAAAACGCAACCTAATTCGGATAGAACGGAAACGCCAGCAATGGATGAAATGAAAAAGGCAAATTTCTTCTACCCGCTTATTATTCTGATTCTAATATCCGGTTCTTCTGCACTTGACCAGCCTGTGCCACCGGCAGGGGTTCAGGCAAAAGACAACCCGGGCGACGGCGGTAATAAAATGCTTATCACCTGGAAAACAGTCAAAGCACCAGGACTCTCTGGATACGATATATTCAGACAGGCCGAATCAGATACCTGGACCAAGTTAATTTTCCTTGGCCGGATGGCGCACAAATATGTTGACGACGCAGTTAGCAATAGTATCAGATACCGCTATAAAGTCTCTGCCGTTTATCCATCAGGCAAACTAGAATCAGCACCGACCGACTGGATTACAAGTTCGGCCCAGTGGTTCAACCCGGCGACTTTACCCGCAGTCATCGGCACGATCGTTTTCACCAGCCTGATACTCTTTTTCATCACCCGGGCCCGTCGTGGAATGAAACTCTTTATTCGCCGCATCGCCGGTCTGGATGCAGTCGAAGAAGCGCTCGGCCGCGCCACTGAAATGGGTCGTTCTGTGCTTTTCGTCCCGGGTCTTTCTACGATTGATGATATTGCCACCATTGCCGCCCTTAATATCATGGGAGAAGTTGCTAAAAAAACCGCCAAGTTTGGAACCCCACTCATTGTGCCGGTTGCCGACCCGATCGTCTATACCGTAGCTCAGCAAACAGTAAAAGAAAGCTATACAACTGCGGGCCGGCCCGACGCATTTAACCAGAATATGGTTTACTTTGTCACAAACCAACAGTTTGCCTTTGCAGCCGCGGTGGATGGCATCATTGTTCGTGAGAAACCGGCCACTAATTTCTTCATCGGAATGTTCTGGGCCGAGTCCCTGATTCTGGCTGAAACCGGAGCTACAACCGGTGCGGTCCAGATTGCCGGCACTGACGCAATTGCCCAACTTCCATTCTTTATTACTGCATGTGACTATACCCTTATAGGCGAAGAGCTCTATGCAGCTTCGGCCTACCTGTCGCGTGAGCCACTGCTCCTGGGCTCAATCAAAGGTCAGGACTATGCCAAACTTGCAATTGTCATATTCCTGGTAGTCGCAACCATCCTGGCCCTGGCAGCCCGTCTCCCAACGCCAAACTGGCTTTAGAAATCCTTATCTGTTCTGCAACCAGTGCGACACCCGGCGGGAAAGTGTATTCGACGGGTCAATCCTGACCACTTGTTCCCACGCCGCTCTGGTCCTTGCGGTATCACCCATCCGGAAATATACCAGTCCGACATTGTATATCGCCACCAAATAATCAGGAATTAACTCAGAAGCAGTTATGTAGGAATGAAGTGCCTGAGTGAGCTCTCCTTGCTCATAGTACAGATTCCCGAGATGGCAATGTGCAAAAGCAGAATAAGGGTCGAGGTCCAGCGCTTTCTCGTAGAAAGACCGGGCAGAATCCAACTGCTTTTGGCCTGCCTTCAAATCACCCAGATAAACCCAGAAATCTGCGCGTGATGAATCATAGAAGAGCGCAGTCCGAAAGGCATGCTCTGCCTTTGCTCCATCGTCCTGCTGTCTGGCAATAAGACCTGAAACGAAATACTGGTCTGGCCAGGTTGAATCTGCCTGCCACGCCTTCTTAAGAAACTCACTGGCATCCTTCAGCCGGCCGAGCTTGGCTTCATGTCCGGCTAGTACCGAATAAACCTGGGCTTTGTTCACACCCGGAACATGCGCCAGATTTGCGTTAAGGAAAAGGATAGACCCCACGAGCACCACCAAAGGTATAGCCTGGCCGCGGTGGGCACGAATCGCTTTGAACAAACCTATTCCACCCGAGCTTGCAAACAAAAGCAGAAATGGAATCAGCGGCATACGATACCGGGCCGTTACGAAAAAGATAATGAATGAAAGAGAATAACCCGATATGAAAAGATAGACCGGAAGGAAACGTCGCCAGGATTTTCTTAAAAGAACAACTCCGACTATGGCAAGCGGAAGTAAAAGGCCGAAAGGAAACTGCAGAAACGGAACAGCAAAAATCAGAAACTTCAGGAAAGTAAAATGGGAAAAGAAATAAATATCCCGGTTGTTGGCGATTTCATACCCTGCCAGAAACAGATAGCATTTCCTGAACAAGAGCTTTATCGCCTCACCTGGAGATTGCTTCCAGAATTCAAGGCCCTGCCCCAACCAGTATCTGTCCATTTCAGAATATCCCAGTTTCCTTCCTGAAGCCTCTTCTGCCAGCCTTCTGGCATCGTAATACCCACCCCACCAATCTTTACGGGTTTTGGGCACTACCGCAGTGATGCCATCGGACTGAGGATTGTTCCCGATATAGAAATTTATTCCACCCTGCCAGGCAATCGGTATGAACTCATGGGAAACAACATAATTCCGAATTGTTACTGGAAGAACAATCGCTATCAATGCAAACGCAAAAGGGACAAACCGTTTCCATAAGCCACGGCCGAACTCCACCCAGAACCAGATTATTGCCAGTGCTCCGAATACCAGAACATTCGGCCTGGTGATTGCAGCCAAACCAAAAACCGCCCCTGGTACAAACCAGTATCGGTCCCATTTGCGACATTTATAAAGCAGCAATATCCCAAATAGAACAAGAAAAACAAGCAAACAGGGCATCAGCAACTCGCCATCAAAATAAATTAACAATGGATAAAAAAT
>DFBN01000087.1:0-6529 GCA_002366635.1 Caldifarciminota bacterium UBA3079
CTGGACCGCTTCACCTTTGGGCACAATCGCAGTCACTTGCTCTACCGCACTCGAAGGCGATACATTCCCAGAAAACGACACGGCCTCGACTACTGTCAATGTCATTGCCAGAGTGGATGCAGCACTCACCGCAATCCTTGCACCGACCGGTACTGTAGACTCAAGCACAGTAATCACCCCGATGGTCATAGTCACCAATAATGGCACAAGGACAGAATCAATACCCGTGCGCATGGCGATAGCTCCTGCATATGAAGAATTAAGCTCCATACAACTGGCACCAAGTAAAACCGACACCCTGACCTTTGCCAACTGGATTGCCCAGCCAGTCGGCATCCACGCGGTTGTCGCCAATACCTATCTGGCGGATGATGAGAATCCCGATAATGATACTGCATTCGGCTCGGTAACTGTCCGGCAATTAGTGGATGCAGCTCCTCTTGCAATCATCAGACCTGCCGGCACAGTCGATTCAGGAACCGTAGTAGTTCCGTTGGCACGAGTCGTCAACTATTCTTCAAGTTCCCAGACTGTACCGGTCCTGTTCACTATAAACGATGGATATTCTGATGTTGCGCTCATACATCTGGGTCCAGGAGAAAACGATACTGTCCGCTTCGATGCGTGGACTGCAACCATTTCGGGAACAAACGCAATCCGCTGTTCGACCGCACTTGAAGGGGACCAGTATCCAGAGAATGATACATTGAGTTCCCAAGTATTCGTCCGCCGGTTTGTCGATGCAGCCGTCAGAACCATTGTTTCTCCGACAGGTATAGTTGATTCAGGCACAGTTGTCAACCCGCGTGCTATTGTTTCAAACCTAGGGACCGGACCCCGTCCGATTCCAGTTTTCATGTGGGTCGGTGATGAATATCAAGACTTCATTACAATCGTAGTCCCACCCAGCGGATCGGACACAGTCACATTTGCAGAATGGATTGCGTCTCCACCCGGCTGGCAAACGGTCCGCTGCTCAACCGCACTCGCTGGCGATGAGAATCCGGATAACGACCAGCTTATCGATTCAGTTCTGGTCAATGCGCATATTGATGCCGCCGCAATAGAAATCATCTCACCTGTCGGCACTGTGGATTCGGGCACCGTCATCATACCGTGCGCAAAAGTCGCCAACTTCGGGACAAGCCCAGCCGCCATCCCTGTACAGTTATCTATTGGCTCCAGTTACACCGATACTACCAGTGTTGATGTAGCACCCGGCGAAACCGCAACCGTCTTCTTCCTAGGCTGGACCGCTTCTCCACTGGGTATGTTCCAGGTCCGCTGTTCAACAATGCTTGCCGGCGATGAAAACCCCGGAAACGATACCGCAACTTCGGTAGTAACAGTAATCACCCATGTCGATGCAGCCGTCACCGCAATCCTTGCTCCGGTTGGGCCGATAGATTCAGGCACGGTCGTCACTCCAACAGCCAGAATCATCAACAACTCAATGGGTCCAAAGCTTATCCCTGTGCGTCTGCAAATCGGGGATTTCTACTCAGACACTCGATTGAAACAATTACCGCCAGCCGAGGAAGACACGGTCCAGTTTGCTCCCTGGTATGCAACCCAACTCGGAACTCACGCCGTTCGCTGCTCAACTGCCTTAGCTGGAGATGAGAACCCTGAAAATGACACGTTAAGTGTATCTACTAATGTCAGGGTCAGGGTAGATGCAGCGGTGACTGAAATAATAGCACCGGTCGGAATCATCGATTCCGGCTCTGTTATCGTCCCACAGGCGACAGTGAAAAATAACAGCGCTCATTCCAAATCAATTCCGGTCCACATGCTCATCGGTGCTTCTTACTGGGAATCCACTGCTGTTTTCGCCGAACCGGGCTCAAGCCAAACTGTAGCATTTCCTGAATGGACTGCCCGCGTAGCCGGAACATTTGCTGTTTGCTGTTCGGTCAGCCTCGCCGGAGACCTCAAGCCAGCCAACGATACACTGCGCGACTCAGTTATTGTCGCCACAAGACATGATGTAGGGTGCTACAGGATTCTAGTACCAACCGGCACAATAGACTCAGGGACTATAGTGATACCGAAAGCGATGGTTGCCAATTACGGCATCGGGCCAGAATTTATCCCGGTCCATATGGCCATCGGCCCTATTTATGCGGATACGCAATTCGTGAACATCAACGCCGGTGAATCTACGCTTGTTTCTTTCTCTTCCTGGATAGCAAGCCCAACCGGAATGCTGTCGGTCCGGTGTTCTACCGCACTTGCTGCAGATACTATCACTGGCAATGACCAGACTATTGACTCTGTCCTTGTAATAACCCACCCTGACGCAGCGGTTACCGACCTGTACGCACCGGTTGGCAGAGTGGATTCTGGCACGGTCATCACGCCGTTTGCCCGAGTATGCAATTACGGAACATCACCGGCAACGGTTCCAGTCATCATGTGCATCGGTGATTTCTATGAACAGACCCGTCTCAAATGCCTGGGTATCGGTGCCAAAGATACAGTTCTTTTCCCGGACTGGACCGCTTCACCACTTGGGACCCATACGGTCCGCTGCTCGACAGCACTTACAGGAGATGAAAACCCGGCCAACGATTACAAAACCGATTCTGTAACGGTCAATGCCTTCAGAGACGCCGCCACAATCGCAATCATCTCGCCTGCTGGACGGGTGGATTCCGGGACAACTGTCATTCCCAAAGCGATAGTAGCAAACTATGGCACGTCTCCAGGCTTTGTGCCGGTGCGAATGTGCATCGGCCCGGATTACGATTCGGTCACCACCAAGTTGGTGCGGCCCGGTACGCAAGATACAATAACGTTCCCGGCCTGGAGTGCAATTCTGGCAGGAAATCATGCAGTCCGCTGCTCCACCGAACTACGAAACGATTATCACAATGAGAATGATTATCTTGATGGCATAGTTGCGGTAGTCGTAAGGAAAGATGCAGCCTGCCTTGAAATCCAGAGTCCGAAAGGCGTGCTTGATTCGGGCACCGTGGTAACCCCGGTTGTCCGCATCGCCAACTACTCAACCGGCAATATGGAAATACCTCTTTTCCTGCGTATCGGGTCGGATTACTTCTATTCGCGGCGTAAGACCCTCAACCCCGGTCAGGCCGACACAGTAATCTTCCGCAACTGGCAAGCCCATCCGCACGGCTATATTGCTGTGACCTGTTCAACGGCCTTGGCAGGTGACGAGTACCCGAAGAACAACGCTCTTCACGAAATGGTTTATGTCCAGCACCAGCTTGACGCTGCGGTTACCGGAATAATCGTTCCGGTCGGGTCGGTTGACTCTGGCCACAGCATAATTCCCAAAGCCTGGATAGCCAATTACAGTCCCGGCCCGGTGTCGGTCCCTGTCGAGATGCGAATCGGCGACTTTTACTCCTCAATGCGCACCAAGCTATTACCATCCGGCGGTTCAGACACAGTCTACTTTGAAACCTGGCTAGCAACAGAAATCGGCCGCCACACAGTCAGATGCACAACCCACCTGGATATGGACGAAAACCCGGCAAACGATTTCAAGGATGCACAGGTTGACATTCAGTGGCACGATGCGGCATGTATCAACATCATTGCTCCGACCCACACAATCATGGTAGGCGACACCGTAATACCCAAAGCAATAATAAGTAACCTTGGAACCATGCACGAAAAGGTCCCGACGGTATTCCGTATAGGCAACACTTACGCACACCTTGCATATGCCGATTCACTCGCCCCTGGTGATTCAGCAGAACTGACATTCGCGCCCTGGGTAGCGGAGAAAGGCGAGTTCAATGCAAGCTGCTCAACCGCACTCCATATCGATATGGACCCGGTAAACGACAAAAAGGAAATATCCATCTTCGGCGTCGAGCGGTCTGTTATCCTTGAACCAGACTCCGCAACATTGGCATCTCCTGGTGCCACTGTTGACTACGCTCTCACTTGCATCAATAACGGAAACGCCGCTGATACTATAGACATCACGAACCGCAACACGCGTAACGGCTGGGAAGTCCAGTTCTTCGATTCCACCGGCAATAACCAGCTTCCCGACCTCAATAGGAATTCCATTCCCGATATTGGTTCGGTTTCATCCGGTGACACAGTCCAATTCATCTGTCGAATCACGGTTCCGATTACTGAACTCGGCAGGGTCACAGATTCAACCGAAGTCAGGGCCATATCCGGCGACAACAGCCAAACCTGGGACAACGCACATCTCCTCACTACAGTAAAGCCTGTCGCTGACATCTTGATCGACCCCGACCGTCATGGCGAAACCGCACCAGGCCAAACCAAAACCTACCGATTCACTATCACCAATCTGGGCAATATCGAAGATTACGCCGACCTGGTATTCTCGTCGGTTAAAAACCGGTGGATTCACAAACTGACCGGTGGAGATGGAAAAGAACTCAATGACCGGAACCGCAATGGTCGGCCTGATGCCGGTCCCATAACTCCGCTCGGCGGCACCAAGGAAATATCATTTCTTGTAACACCGGACCAGCGCGCCGGGGTCGGCGAACAGGATACCAGCTACATCACTGCAATATCCTTTGCAGACGAAAATGTGCGTGACCAGGTAACTGCAGTAACCTTGATTGCTGGCTCGGTTACCGACCTGATAGTAGAACCAGACCAGGGGCACGCCCACAGAGGCATCAAACATATCATAATCGAACCACGGAAATGAAACGCAATCGATTCGGCAGCAGCAAACCGGTTCCAAGACGCAAAGTGCGTCGGTTCCGCCTCGAATTGATGCGCCCGTTCAGAACATCCCTATGCAGTCTCCAAAGGCTGCTCAGGAGGAACAGAAAATGGCTATGGACTTGTTGTTACTCTCAATCTTAGCGTTCTTCGGCCGGGGAAATATCGGAACGACGGCGTTTCCCCTGCTTAAAGTCCCGGTAGGCCCGCGTGCTTGCGCGATGGGAGAAACTTACACCGGCCTGGTAGATGATGTCAATTCACTGTTTTGGAATCCCGCAGGCTTGGGTCATCTCAGCAACATCCAGTTCGGGTTTTCCCATCATGAATGGTTTGCACAAACCCGCGACGAAAACCTGGGGGCTTCTTTCCCTCTTGGCCCGGGATGCCTTGGAATCGGTGCGGTCTATTCGGCAACCGAAGGTATCGAAATCTGGAACCCCGAAAATAATCAAACTGAGGAAACATCCATCCGATGCGGTTATGCCGCGCTCGGCTATGGAATCGGAATTACCCCAAAAATCCTTTGCGGCCTGTCAGTCAAAGGCCTGTATGACCAACTCACTGAAAACGCAGGGACTGGAGCCTGTGCCGACATCGGACTATTGTATAAACCGATACGTCAACTTGGCATCGGACTGACTGGCCAGAACCTCGGATTGGGCATGCACTACGGCTCTGAAAAGTTTCCCTTACCGATTATGGTGAAGCTAGGATTGAGCTATACCCAATCGCGGTTCTGCCTGCTGTTTGATGCCAATGCTCCGCGAGACAATATTCCAAACTTCCATCTTGGCGGTGAATATCTGCTTAACAGATTTGTGACACTACGCAGTGGCTTGCGGTTTGGACCGCAAGACTGGCGTTCTCTCAGTTGGCCTTCAATCTTCACCGCAGGGTGCGGCTTTCACTACGACCGGTTCATACTTGACTACGCCTTGGTGCCATACGGCCCGCTCGGCATGACACACCGCATCGCCGTGCGCATGAGTCTACACCCGACCTTTCTCGGACGCGTCCGTCTCCATGCCATTGAATTCAAGACCAATCAACCACTACAAGCCCGATTCAAACTCGAAGGAACTCAGCAAGGCAACTCCAGCACTGATGAGAACGGAACATTTGCGCTTGAAGGCATCGAGCCGGGCTGGCTCAAGGTAACTGCCGACGCTGACGGCTATAACCCGGCAACCGAATCAATCCTTGTTGAACCACGAACCACCCGTAACCTTAAGTTCATCCTGCACAAATCAGGCACGGGCTCGCTGTGGGGTGCGGTTTACGATGCCGCCACGCGCCGGACTCTGTCCGCTCAGGTAGATTACGACGGACCGGTACAAGGTAGCCTCGAGACCGACAAGATTGAAGGAAGCTTTATACTCCGCAAGCTCCCGGCCGGTAACTACGATATAACAATCACTCCGCTTGACAGCCTCTTCCAGAAGCAATCCACGACCATTACCATCGAACCGGGGAAATTGACATCTCAGATATTCATGCTTGAGCGCGCGTTGCATGAAATCGCCACCGATTCATTGCTGCAAGACACCCTCAGAACCAAAACTGTGCCTGACGAACACCCAAGGAAAAATAAAAATCAGTGATTCGCACAAGCATATCATTCAACAGCATAATCTCCTATTAGCATATTTCTCTCACCGATTCAGGGATGAACAAAAATTGTGAAATCACCAAATGATGCTTGACATCACAAAAGAAAAACATAAGATGAACACGTAACAACAAAGGAGGTCTGATGGCTGTAAAATACGGCACAAAGAAAAAGGCCGCTAAGAAAAAGACCGTGAAGAGGACGACAAAGAAAAAGACAACGAAG
>DFBN01000087.1:6554-12069 GCA_002366635.1 Caldifarciminota bacterium UBA3079
AAAGAAAAGGTAGTCTCACTGCGGACTTCCAGAGGGGGGCTTAGCCCCCCTCATTCATAAAGCTCCACTATTAATTACATCTGCTTCACGGTTGAATACAGCTATCATCTTCTGACATAGAATTGAACATGTCAGCGAAAAGAACCATTGACACTTTAGTCCAGCTTTTCTCATCTCATCCGGCCATGGCTGAATTGAGCCGCAGAATAGCCTGTGGCGAACAGGTCACTGTTACTGGAACAGCAAACGCTGCACGCTCCATGCTGGCAGCCGGGCTAACCAACAGACTTCAACGCCCGGTTGTCCTTGTCCTGAAAGACAACAGCGATACAAGTCAGACCGTTAGCGACCTTCGGACAATGCATCCCGAGGCAAAGCACATAGTTCTCGACCCTGACCTGACCATGTCCTTGAATGAAATGTCTGAACTCAATGTCCCTGGGGTTATTATTACAACCTGCAAAAATCTGAAGAGCTATGCACCCGAGCCGGTCCCGACGGAGAAACTGATTCTCTTTCTGCGGCTTAATCAGTCGCACACAATCGAATCATTCATCAAATGGCTTGAAGAAGCGGATTACGAACGGGTGGACCTCGTCACAGAATCGGGTGAATACGCAACTCGCGGTGGTATCGTTGATGTATTTCCGGAAAAACATGAGCAACCAGTCCGGGTGGAATTTCTGGATGACATATTGATTTCTCTGCGCAAATTCGACCCGCTTTCACAACGTTCAATCAAACGAATCAACACCACAGAAATCCATACCCTCTGGCAACCGCGACCCTCGCACAGAACCGCAGCCGAACTCCTGCCAGACTCCTCGGTAATAATCAGCGAAGCGCCCCTTAGCAATATCGTGCCTTCAGTAAGAATAACCCACGATGCAGAAGCAGACCTCGATTTCGGATGCTCCAGGATGCCCAGTTATCTTGGCAACTTCAGGCTCCTGCGGTCTGAAATGGAAACATCTGGACACCGCTATTTTATCGCCTGCAATACCCAGGAACGGTGTGCAAGAATTAAAAGCCTGCTTGGAGACAAACCCACTTATATCATTGGCAACATCAGCAGTGGTTTCACAAATCCAGGTGCTAATTATACCCTCCTCACTGAATGCGAGCTTTACGGAACGCCCTATCGAAAAACAATCAGACATCGCTTCAAAGGAGTTCCCATTGATAACCTCATCACCCTCCGCCCTGGTGACTATATCGTCCACATAAACTATGGAATCGGACGGTTCGAAGGCACCCGCCGTTTCAGCTACGAAGGGATTGAGAAGGATTATATCGCCCTGCGCTATGCAGGCGATGACCGGGTTTATGTCCCAATAGAGAATTTAGGACTGTTAGACCGTTATATCGGCACCAAGGATACACCGCCTAGGCTCGACCGTATCGGCGGCAGGTCATGGCTTCTGGCCAAAGCCAGGGCTGCCAGAGCCAGCGCAGAATACGCCCAGGAACTCCTGGCAATTCAGGCCCGGCGCAGCTTGGCGCGCGGTAATGCCTTTGTCCATGACAGTGAATGGCAGGCAGAACTGGAAGCATCTTTCCCTTACCTGGAAACACCCGACCAATTCGATACCCTTGCATCTGTCAAAAAGGACATGGAAAACCATCGCCCGATGGAACGGCTGGTGTGCGGTGATGTCGGTTATGGCAAGACTGAAATTGCCCTGCGCGCCGCGCTCAAAGCAACCTCCAGCATGAAACAAGTAGCCCTGCTTGTTCCAACCACTGTGCTGTGCTATCAGCACTATACAACATTCTGCCAAAGGCTCAAACCTTTCCCGCTCCACATCGAGATGCTTTCACGGCTTGTCACACCCGCCCGGCGAAAACAGATTCTTGCTGACACCGCCGCGGGCAAGGTTGACATCATTATCTCCACACACCTGTTGCTCGGTTCAAAGATGAAATTCCGCGACCTCGGCCTGCTCATAATCGACGAAGAACAGAAATTCGGTGTGCGGCAGAAGGAACAAATCAAACAGCTCAAGGCATCGGTTGATGTTCTCATCCTCACTGCCACCCCGGTCCCGCGAACCCTATACCTTGCGCTCGCCGGACTTCAGGATATATCAACGATTCATACCCCGCCGGCCGGCCGCCGCGAAGTCCAAACAGAAATAGCACCCTGGGATGACAACCTTATTGTCAAATATGTGATGCGTGAAATCAACCGCGGTGGACAGGTATTCTTTGTGCATAACCGGATAGCTTCCATCCGCTCGGTTGCAAACCGGCTGCACCGCCTTTTCCCCGGGTTTGACATCGCACTCGCTCACGGAAGAATGCGGTCTTGTAAACTGGAACAGATGTACCTCGATTTCGCTGCAGGAAAACACCAGATTCTCCTGTCAACCGCAATCGTTGAATCCGGTCTTGATATGCCCAATGTCAACACGATAATCGTTAACCGCGCTGATATGTTCGGACTCAGTGACCTGCACCAGTTGCGCGGCCGGGTCGGCCGGTCCGGACGCCAAGCTTATGCCCTGTTTCTTGTTCCTCTCCGCCGCGAAATTACCCACGAAGCCAGAAAAAGGCTATCAGCCCTACTCGCATATTCCCGTCTTGGTTCTGGATTCAAGCTGGCGCTGCGCGACCTCGAAATCAGAGGCGCGGGTGACCTCCTCGGCACACGGCAGCACGGCCATGTTGCCCGTATCGGTCTTGCCCTGTATGCCGAAATGCTCAAAGAGGCAACGGCACATATCAGAGGCGAAACCGTCCAGCCCGAACCCGAACTGTCACTCGAAGCGAATGCCTTTCTTCCGGGAAAATATGTGCCCGATGCATTCGAACGGGTTGCCTTGTACCGCCGCCTGCTCGGTTTGGAAAGCAGAACAGAACTTGAAGAATTTAAGGAAGAACTCATCGACCGTTTCGGACACTACCCGCATGTTGTCGAGAATCTTTTCAAAATAGCCCTGGTCAGGATTCATGCCCGCAGACTAGGACTTCTGAAAGTCACGCTCAAGGCCGGCAAAGCGACTGTTGTCGGGCCGAATAAGACCACAACATTCGACAGCGATATTGATAAACTACTGGCCCGACTCAGCGCATAGCCATCATTCACCTATCTCTATCCTTCGTCCCTTCCCTGCCAATTCCAGCCGCACTCGGATTGTCCTTTCCGGAAGCAGACTTTCTGCCCGTTCGGCCCATTCAATCAGACATACACCTTCGGCTTCAAAATATTCTTCAAGGTCGAACCCTTCCAGTTCGTTCGGTTTACTAATCCTGTAAAGGTCGATGTGATAAACCGGGACCCTTCCCTGATACTCGGTAATAATCACAAAAGACGGACTCTTAACTACCTCATTTACCCCGAGTCCTCCTGCGATACCTTTTATCATCGTAGTCTTGCCGCTGCCAAGTTCGCCATAGAATGCCACGACATCCTTTACCTTGAGCCTCGCGGCAAACCTGCGGCCGAGGTTTATTGTCTCAGCCGCACTTGCAGTATGAAAAACCGCCACTGACTACGGCAGCTCGATACTCATTACCGAGGCCTCACCCCCACCAAGACAGATTGCAGCAAGCCCTTTCTTGAGCCCGCGTTCCCTCAACGCATAAATCAGGGTAATGAGAATCCGCGCACCGGTGCACCCGACCGGGTGGCCCATCGAAATTCCGCTACCATAGATATTCACCTTGTCCAGATTCCACCCGAGTTCTTTGCTGTCAGCCAGAAACTGGGAAGCAAAAGCCTCATTCAACTCTATTAAGTCGAAGTAGTCAACATTTACACCTTGAATCTTAAGTAGGGTTCGGACTGCCTTTATCGGTGCGTAAAAAAGCATCTTCGGTTCCACGCTGCCGGTGCTGTAAGCAACAATCCTTGCCATCGGTGCTAACCCCTTCTTTTGAGCATAAGTCTCACTTGCCACAACCAGGGCAGCAGCGCCATCATTTATCGAGGAAGCATTGCCCGCGGTAACTGTGCCATCCTTGGTGAAAGCCGGCTTCAGTTTCGCCAGCTTCTCAAGCGTTGTATCTGACCGCGGCCCTTCATCCGTGTCAACAAGCCTCGGCTCACCCCGACGCTGGGGAACCGGAACCGAAACAATCTGCTCCTTGAATTTGCCCTCTCTGATTGCTGCAACGGCCCGCTGGTGGCTGCGCAAAGCCCACTTATCTTGTTCCTCGCGGCTGATATTTGAGTTCTTGGCAGTAAAGTCAGCCAAAGCACCCATATGAACATCGCCGAAAAAGTCCCAGATACCGTCGTAAATCATCCCGTCCTGCAGTTTGGCATCACCCATCTTCTGACCGGTCCGCAACCGCTTCAGATAATATGGCACATTTGACATCGACTCCTGACCACCAGCAACAATCAGATTTGCATCCCCGGCCTTTATCATCTGGCAAGCGAGCGAAACAGCTATCATGCCTGAACCGCAAACTTTGTTCACGGTCAAAGCCGGAATCTCGGGTGAAAGCCCGGAAATAACCGCAGCCTGGCGGGCCGGTGCCTGTCCGATTCCGGCCGGGCACACATTACCCATAATCACGCCTTCAACTCCGGCAGGGTTTATTCCGGAACGCTTCACAGCCTCTTTGATAGCAATAGCCCCGAGCTTGGGTGCACGCACCCCCGCGAGGCAACCCATGAATTTACCCACCGGAGTCCTGGCCATACCAAGAATAACAGTTTCCTTTGCCCTTCCTATCGTCATTACTTGCTCCTTTCTATGAATTCGTCACTCGCCACTCAGGCTTGCGTTTCTCAAGAAAAGCGGCTATACCCTCGGCCGATTCGCCCGAAGAAAAGCATTTGCCAAAAGCCGCAGCCTCGTAAGAATTTCCGGTTGTCAGGTCGGCATCAAGACCTTTGTCGATAGTCGCCTTTGCCAGACGCAACGCATTCGGTCCGTTCCGGGCAATCTTCTTTGCGAGCTCAGTCACATAATCAAGCAGCTTCTCCTTAGGCACGACCCTGTTTACAAGACCGATACGCAAAGCCAGAGATGCATCAATCGCTTCGCCCGTGTAAATCAACTCCTTGGCGATTCCTGGACCGACCAGCCTGGGAAGACGCTGGGTTCCGCCAAAACCCGGAACAAGACCCAGTTTCGCTTCGGGCTGTCCTATCCTGGCCGAATCTGCCATCACCCTAATATCACAGGCAAGCGCAATCTCGCAACCACCACCCAGGGCAAAACCGTTAATTGCTGCAATCACCGGCTTCCCGATGCTTGCGACCTTACCCATCGCTTGGTGACCATGGCGGGAAAACTCCCGCGCCTGCATCGGCGAAAAATCCTTCATCTCGGCAATATCAGCACCCGCGACAAACGCCTTGCCCTCGCCGGTCAGAACAACTACCAACACATCGTCCTGTTTCTCAAACCAGTCGAACGCACGCTCCACTTCAAACAGAGTCTCGGTATTGAGCGCATTTACCGGCGGCCGGCCGAACCTCAGCCAGCCGATACCATCTGCTTCGCTGACCTTCAAATTTCTAAATTCCACATTGCCTCCTGGGCCTTTTGTCTAAGAA
>DFBN01000087.1:12158-12324 GCA_002366635.1 Caldifarciminota bacterium UBA3079
CGTTTAGCGGTTTGCGCTGGGCAGGGAAATTCGGTCCGCTTGTCCTTGGGCCGGGTGAACACCTGTTCGGTCTTCTCCCACTCGGCCAGCTCGCCGAGATCGCCACAAACTTCAAGGTTTCATGAAAGGAATATGGTCTTTCCATTCAGTCCGACCCGAAATCCCG
>DFBN01000088.1:0-3434 GCA_002366635.1 Caldifarciminota bacterium UBA3079
ATCTCGGTGTAGAAAAGGATTCATTTCCAGGATAATATCCGGAACAGAATCCCGAACACAATCTGGGAACAAAACCGGAACCTAACCAGAGAGGGGGGCGGTGGAGGGGGTATGCCCTGAATGATGCGATTTGAGTCGGCAGAACCCCCAGAAAGGGGGTGTAACTCTCTGCAAGGCAAGCAGTTGCATCTCTGGTTATGTTTTGGTCTCTTTCTGGCTCTAATATATCTGTCTGAGGAATCGCGTGACTCAATTGTAAACAGAAAATCGCCTTCAAAGGATGGCACACCATAAAATTTCCCATTTTGTTCAACCTGTCTTAACCCGATACCAGGCGGCAACTGGCCGTCAACCATCCGGATTGAAATATTGAACCCCCTGCGGTTCTAAACTGCGAGTTTTTCCTCAATCCATGCAAACCATTCATCCATGCCCGCACGGGTCTTGGTAGATATCTGGATTACCGGAATTTCCGGCTTCAGTTTGTGGACGGCCAGAATCAGTTCTCCGATATCAAAATTTACATAAGGCAGAAGGTCAATCTTATTGATTATGACAGCATCAGATTTTGTAAACATCAACGGGTATTTTACAGGTTTGTCACTGCCTTCGGCCGTAGAAACGATAGTCACATTGTAATGTGCCGGCAGCGTGAATTCGGCAGGACAGACCAGGTTCCCGACATTCTCAATCAATAACAGGTCAACATTGGGGAAATCAATCTGTGGAAATACCGAAGCCATCATCATTCCGTCCAGATGACATGCACCCTGGGTATTTATCTGTGTTACTGGTGCGCCTTTTGCAGCTACCCTTTCTGCGTCCAGGTTGCTCTGGATATCGCCTTCAATTACATAAATCCTGCACTTCTTTCCGAGCGCTTCTATAGTCCGCTCAATCAGACTGGTCTTGCCTGAACCAGGACCGGACATGATATTTATACTGAGCACATTGTTCCGGTCGAGTTCTTCAAGCTGGGATGAGGCCAATGCATCATTGCTGGCCAGGACCCGGCGCATTATGCGGATTTCAGCCAATTCAACACCCCTGGTTTCATTTCAATCATCTGGTCACGGTCTTTGCCTACCGAAACCATTGCAATCGGACAGCCTGTCAGCTCTTCTATTTTGCGCAGGTAACGCCTAGCCGCAAGCGGAAGCTTTCGATAACGCCGGCAAGAACCTGTCGGTTGACGCCAGCCAGGCATAGTGATATACTGCGGCTGAAGCTCCTCAGCATAAACCGGGTCAAACTCCGACACCGTGCGGTGATTCAATGAATAACCTGTGCAAATCTTTAATTCTTTCAGCGTATCGAGCACATCGAGTTTTGTAATGATAAACGCCCGCATCCGGTTGTAACGGACCGATGCCCTGAGGAGACCGGCATCAAACCATCCGCACCGCCGTGGCCTTCCTGTAGTTGCGCCGTATTCCCGGCCAAGCTCGCGCAATTCCTCGGAATCCTGTCCTTTAAGTTCGGTCGGAAAAGGCCCCATCCCGACCCTTGTCAGATAAGCCTTGGCAACACCGACAACCTGTTCCAGCCACAACGGGCTTATTCCGACGCCCGGGCTTACGCCCCAAATACCGGTTGACGATGCGGTAACATAAGGATAACTCCCGAAATCAATATCAAGATGCACCCCTTGAGCCCCTTCAAAAAGCACCCGGCTTCCGCTTGACAGTTTCTCCTCTACAATTGCGCTGCCGTCTCCGATCATCTTTGCCAATGGTCTGGTAACCTGCCAGTATTCTTTTGCCAGACTTTTGAATGAAATCGGGTCTGCCCGGAAACGCTCCATCAAAGTAAAATTCGTAGCCGCCACATTGCGCTTGAGCTTACCCTTGAAAACCTCTTCAGACAAAAGGTCTGCAGCCCTGATGCCAACGCGGGCTATCTTATCCTGATAAGCCGGCCCGATCCCACGGCCGGTAGTGCCGATGCGGTGTTTTCCGGCCTGCCCGTCCCTGAGCTGGTCGAGCATCCGGTGATAAGGCAGAATCATATGGGCACGGCGGTCAATGACAAGCCTGCGCCCGATAGAAACTCTTATTTTATGAAGTGCTGCAAGCTCCGCCTGCAGAATATAAGGGTCAATAACACACCCGCAGCCGATTACACATTTCACGCCACGGGTCAATATACCGGAAGGAATCTGGTGAAGGATAACCCGCTTGCCTTTGAAACAAACGGTGTGACCGGCATTAGGCCCTCCTTGGTAGCGAACTACAAGATTTGCGGTCTGGGCCAGGTGGTCGACAACCTTGCCTTTACCTTCATCACCCCATTGTGAACCTACGACGACCAGATTAGGCACAGGTTGTTCCAGTTCTCATTCTCGTTTTCAGAAGGAGTAGGAAAAGGAAAACTTGTAATTGGAAGTGGAAAAATCGTATATCAACTTATCAATGCTGACATCTAACTTGAATCGGCCGTATTCGATGCCACCGCCGAAACACAAACCAATGGATTTGAACTTGCCAAGATTGTGCCTGGTCAGGATATCGCTTATTCCATAGTGGTTCGTCTGGTCGTCTTTTTCGAGCACGATTCCGCCACGGGCACCGGTCATGTCCTCGAAATAACCCAGCCGGGCCGAAAGCCCGAGTTGGGCCGCCTTGAATGTGCCCTCAAACGCAAGCGTCTTCCAGGCGTCGCGCCACTCTTCCCGAAACATTTTGCCAGTGCTTTTGTTGTTTTCAGGATTGTAGAACATTCCCACGAGGGTTTTGTTTAACTCCGGAGTTATCCCCAGCATGAAATGCTCGGTCTGAACCGGATAATATGCAAGGGCAATACGCAGCGTCCTGGGAAGCGGGTCAGACTCGCCCGAAGATGTGTAGGAAATATTCGGGCCGATATTCGTTAATGACCCACCGAGATTCAGGAAATGCCAGGGTTTGTATAGAACACCGAAATCAAGCGCCCAGGTTATACCGGTGCCGCCCGCTTCGATTCCCAGTTCCGGCATCACTTTCCATACCCAGTCCGGAACCAGAAACGAATAGATAAACTTCGCACCTGTCCCGATGCCGAGGTTTGGCAGAACCGGATAACCGTATGTCACTCCGGCCGCGACATCGAATGTAGTATATCTTCCCAAAAACTCACCGCGCTGATTGATAACATCGGTTTCACCGGTCGTCAGGTAGATAACATTCAGACCGGCACTGCCCCGGTCTCCGATGGCGTGACTCCCGGCAGCATATTCATAATACATTCCAGGGTAAAGCCCCGGTAACCAGTTTGCGTGCATCAGCGCAGCATTCGTTCCTTTCAGAAACGCCAGCCCTCCAGGATTATAATAGTTGGCACTGGCATCGTCGGCAATCGCAGTGAAAGCACCTGCCATCGCAGTCGGGCGGGCTGCGGGCCAGATCATCAGAAAAACTGCGCCCGGATTTTGGCTCGGGTAGGCAATTCCAAAAAGA
>DFBN01000088.1:3548-6750 GCA_002366635.1 Caldifarciminota bacterium UBA3079
CCACGCCATCTGATTGTATCCGAAAACCGCAGGACGCTTACCCAAATCACAAATAAACCTACCTTGAAGCGTAAAGATTCTCACCCGCACATTTGCGGCCCGGTTCAGACTGAATGTAAATATCGCATCCTTCTTGACCGGATTCGGATACACCAGAACAGATTCAACAGCCAACGCCGCACCAGAAACCAGAGGCCTTACCGCAACGCTCTTGAATGTCCGATTAAGCAGGTTGTCATAAACAATAACGAAAATAGTATCGTTTTCATTATCAAGCTTTACTTTCACCTTGAACCTTGCGGTTGTGCTCGAGCTGTCATCGAAGACAAGCAGGTCGGTGAGGTTAACATTCTCCTGCCCACTGACAAAAAACCTCGGCGTCCGGCCAGGAACAGGCGCAATCATAATTCCTGCAGGGTCTTTGATTACCCCTTCGACTTCAAACGCCCTCGGTACCCTCATCCCGTCTTCGATAATCCTTTTCCCGAAGAAAAAGCAGACATCGGGTCCTTTTTTGTCCTCAACCACTGCCGGTTCAGTATCGTAAGTGATAGTGTCGCGTAGCACACTCAGGTCTACTGAATCGTTCCAGACCGATGCGCTGATTCGACATGAACGCTGCACCGGTGCATAGAAACCGTTCGCAACATATACCGTATCGAGTGGAATACCCAAAGGGAAAAGACCCTGGCAGGAAAAGCGGCCTTCCTGGACCCTACCGTTTCCTCGGGCTAGTTCGATTCCCGGCAGTGTGTAGAAAGCGACACCGCATTCCGAAACATACCTCCTCATCCGCCAGGGTCCGAAAAAACTCCATGAAAATTGCGCTTTGGGAACTTCGAGAATAGAACGCACCTTGAAACTTGCACCGGGCTGCAGTATATCAGGGCTGACAACAAGCCCCTGGGTAGAAGGTTTTGGCGACCGCAGTCTTGTTGCCGGGTCACCAAACAGATGATAAATCCTGTTTGTCGGCCATGCCTCCAGGAAAGCCATCCCGATAGTCAAAACATGGAAAGAATCGTTGAATATCGGAACAAGCAGGTTGCGAGCAAAGGTCTTGTTTGCATTCGAAGCAGTAGCCTTACTGGCACCGACCGTTGCGATAGCACCACCGTCAGGCTTGCGCACCATCTCCTCAGCAATGCATTCGTATCGGGTATCTTCAAACCTGCCGACGCTGCAACTACCGAAAAAGCAGAAAGGCAATCTGGAACCGTTGTTAATTCTTTCAATTTCGGAAACCTCGAAAATGCTTCCATGTGCCAGAATGAAGGCATCACCGTGCCCGAAAAATACCATCAACAAAGCCCCGCGCTTCAGTTGCCGCATAATCTCCTTATCGGCCTCGGGTTTGCTCGTCGCACCGACAAAAGGATACTCGGTAAGATAAACCTTGACAGGCTCCATCAGATTACCGGGAAGGACACCGATTTCCTCTGCCTGTCTGATGTGACCGAAGCCAATCAGGTCAGGTTTGCCCTGGTGTTTCCATTCGTCATCTGCCAGCAGAATGAAACGCTTGTTCCACAATCCGGCCGGGCCATTATCATAACCCTTGAGCTTCTCGACAAAGCGGCTGAACTCAGCAGGAGTTCTTGCAGTTACCCGTCCGAGCGCCATGTCAGGACTTCCTCCAGAACCCTCAAAATCAGCATACCATGCATCATAGCCCACAGCGGTCCAGCTACCTCGTCCGCTCGGGTCAAGACTGAGCCCGTATTCGTATGCCGGCACACCCGGATTCTTTGAAAACCCCAGAATGTTCTTGTAGTCGTATGTTGCGTCTCCTGCCAGTAAACCGTAAACAGGCCTTTTGTCGGCAAAGAACCATTTAATAGCCCCGGGTTCCTCTATCCCGAAACTGTAATTATCGTAAATATCCTCCAATGTGGCCACTGCAACCTGTGCTTGTGCAATCCCGGCGATCCGGCCAGAACGATACCGGGCCAGCTTTTGGGCCGGAGCAAGAAATTCCTTCGGTGTTACCACCCAGTAGTCAGCCCGCAGTCCCGGATTGGTCAAAAGGCCTACTCTTCGGACCTTCATGCATTCAGGATGCAAGAACCGGTTGGCAACAGAGAACTCGACAGGCCGCGTCAGCCTGCGGCAGAAACGGACATTGTTTCCATCCCATTCAAAACCATCGCTCATTTTCGGAGCGTAATGGTCAGACACATCAAGAATAACAGGTGCTTCTTTCACATCCCGGATTGAAAACCGGAAACTTCCGGTGTCATCAAAAAGAAAGTGCAGATGCCCGGAACAAAGCGATAGTCTCTGGGTGTACCGAACCTCCACATAATCCAGATAGATATTCTTCTCTCCCTGTCCGCACAACTCAAAAGTCAACCTGTTCCGGTCAAAACTGACCGGCAGTGTCGTGTCTACCGCAAAATCAAAAGGTTGACTAGCTCCACGAATTCCGAAACGCACAGTGTTTATCAGTCTGTGGTTCAGATACAGGTTGAGCTCATTCCCAGATGATTTTGAGAATAATCGTCCGCAAATTCCATGGATCCTTACCGGATATGCCAACTTGAGGTTCGCATCGAAGCTGACCGCATTCCGGTAAGAATCCTTGATTATTGTTTTCCAGACCCAGAGCAGTCCTGCACGTCCAGGGCATTCTAGGTCCTGCTCCTGATGCAGAACATCCTCGGCGACCCTGATAACCGGTGTGCCGGTCGTGTCAGGCCCGAGCCCCCTGGCTATTCTTCGGCCAGGAACGCCACCCCATGCCAGCCAGTACACATTGCCACGGGTAAAATAGTTGTTAACATAAACAGAACATCGACCAACCCAGTGGTCGGGTCCTAAACCATAAAAAACAATCCGGTCATCAGGGTCAAATCTGCCGTCTTCCTCACCTTGGACCAAAATCGGAACCTCCAGCATTGTATCGGGATAAGGCCCGTTCAGCACATGTTCACCAAGGTTATAAAGTGACAATGTAGTCGGCTCAATCCCGGCAAGCATAACACCCAGGTTTTCGAGGTCCTTTCCACTGATACTGTAGATTCCGGTAGTACAGATACGAACCTTTACCCAGTGCGGTGCACGCTGGAAGAAATTCCCTTGCCCCGTTTGTTCCGGAACCTTCCAGCCTACAGCTTGTTTACCATTAACAAGCAACCGCGAGATAAGCCGGTCAAGCGGTTCGGAACGGAAATTGCTAAAAGGCTTCTCTTCAAAAGATACT
>DFBN01000110.1 GCA_002366635.1 Caldifarciminota bacterium UBA3079
AACGGACAAGAACCGGGCCAGCATTCTCGCAGATATCGCTAAGGAAGCTTGGTTGGGTTAATACCAGAATTTTCTGGGCTAGGCCAAGGGTAGGGACGGATAAGGGGCGGGCCCCGGGCTGGGGTCAACCCACAGAAACCAAGGTTTGGGTGTCTTTCCAAGTATCCGACCAGGCGTAAGATAGAGATACGGCCAGTCTGAAGAAAGCGATTGAGGCAAATTCCATCGTTAATTCTTGCCTTTTTCTGGCTCCAACATTATTAGGCCAGGCAGGCGCCACTCGCTATGCTTTCACAAAGGGAAGTTTGGTTGTTGACTTGGGGAGCATTTTGGCTAAATTAGGACACTGCGTCTGAAGGCGTAGGTGCTGGTGCCAAGCTTCACTTGTTCTATGACAATTCGGAGTTTTTGCCGGAGGGCTAGTCTAACTGGTAAGGCAGCGGACTTGAAATCCGCCGACCCAGAAATGGGTCTTGGGGGTTCGACTCCCCCGCCCTCCGTTTCGCGGAATAGGTCTTATAGGGCCGATAAGACCTATATTGGAGAGGTGGCCGAGTGGTCTAAGGCGACCGCTTGCTAAGCGGTTATACGGGTAATACCGTATCGCGGGTTCAAATCCCGCCCTCTCCGTTAATACACCAGAAGCTCCATGCTTTACGCCTGACGCATCCGGCGTGTTGCACTGAAAGATTACTATGACGGATATTGATAAAAAGAATAGCGAAGTGCGGGTGCGGATTGCACCCTCGCCAACAGGTGCACTTCATGTCGGCCTGGTTCGAACCGCGCTTTATAACTGGCTGTTCGCCCGGCATCATAATGGCAAGTTTATCCTGCGGATTGACGACACCGACCTGAAACGGAATATCGAAGAGGCGTTGGAACCAATCCTGCGTGGTCTGCGCTGGTTGGGTATTGATTGGGATGAAGGGCCTGATATTGGAGGGCCGCATGCGCCGTATTATCAGTCGCAGCGGGCCGGGCTTTATCAGGCCGCAGTCCAGAAACTGCTTGAGAAGGGGTTTGCTTACCGCGACTATGCAACTTTTGAGGAAGTCAAGGCTGAACGCGAAGCAGCCTTGGCTAAAAAACTTTCCTGGGTGTATAGCCGGCGCTGGATGGCTGAGACAAGAAAAGAGCAGGCACGGTTTGAGGCCCAAGGCCGGAAACCTGTTGTGCGACTGAAGATGCCCAGGGCTGGGAAACTGGTGATTCATGATTTGGTTCGGGGAAGGGTTGAATTCGAGTGGGCCAGGGAACAGGACCATGTGATTCAGCGGGCCGATGGCTCATGCTTGTATCATCTGGCAAATGTTGTGGATGACCATGATTTCGAGATTACCCATGTGATTCGCGGTGAAGAGCATCTGTCCAATACACCGCGCCAGTCGTTTATCGCCCAATCACTGGGATATCACCTGCCCAGATATGCGCATCTGCCATATGTTGCCGAACCTGGAACCAAGAATAAATTAAGCAAGCGGAGGCTGGAGAAATATCTTAAGGGCCGTGATTTTGTTCAGCTTGTTGAGCATGGTAGGAGGATTGCGGATTCGTTGGGCCTGGAGACAGCGGCGGACAGCTTCAATCCGGTGGTTATCGGTTTCTATGAAAAGGTTGGCTTTGTGCCAGAAGCGGTTCTCAACTATCTGGTTCTTTTGGGTTGGTCTTTGGATGACCGGACCGAATATTTCACACGGGGGCAGTTGATAGCGAATTTCTCTCTTGAAAGGGTGATTAGGGCGCCGGCCAGTTTTGACCCGAAGCGGCTGATGGCTTTCCAGGTGCACTACATGATGGAGATGCCGACCGAGCAGAAGGTTGCCATGGTTATGCCTTATCTGGAAAAGGCCGGGCTGGTTGATTCACCGGCTTCGAGCGATGATGTCAGGTCAAAAGTGGCACAGGTTCTTGAAGCGGCCGGTGACCGGGTCAAAGTTGCCGGTGATATTCTGGACTATTCGGATTTCTTTGTCGCTGATGGCCGGTTGCCTTATGATGAGCGGGCCTTTGAGCGAGCGATGCGCCGGCCAGGGGTCGGTGAATTGCTTGGTAAATTCAGGGACCGGCTGGCAACAGCCGATGCGTTCAATGCTGCTGCGCTTGACAGGTTGATGCGCGAATTCGTCGAATCAGAAGGCATCAAGGTCGGCGAAATCATCCATGCGCTCCGGATCGCTGTGACCGGCAAGCCGGTAGGTTTTGGTCTGTTCGATTGCCTGGCTATTCTGGGCAGAGCAAGCTGCATTGCACGAATCAATCGGGCACTGAAGAAGGTTAAAAGCACGGGAAACATAAAACCGGTTGATTCTGTTTCACCGCTGAATTTTATCGAGAATATCGTTGCTGAAGATTCGAGGCGAAATAAATATCGGGGACGGGTTCATACGCGATTTCCACCCGAACCGAACGGTTACCTGCATATCGGACATGCCAAATCGATATGCCTGAATTTCGGTATTGCAGCAAAATTCAGTGGGGTCTGTAATCTGCGGTTTGACGACACCAATCCAAGCAAGGAAGAGACAGAATATGTGGAATCAATTAAGGAAGATATCAGATGGCTTGGATTTGACTGGGAGAACAGGGAATTTTATGCTTCTGATTATTTTGAGCAGCTCTATCAGTGGGCGGTTCAGTTAATCAGGAAAGGGAAGGCGTATGTGTGCGATTTGAGTGCAGAAGAAATCAGGCAATACCGCGGCACATTGACTGAGCCGGGCAGGAATAGCCCGTATCGTAATCGCTCGGTCGAAGAAAATCTGGATTTGTTCTGCCGGATGCGGGCCGGTGAATTTGAAGACGGGTCCAAGGTTCTGCGGGCGAAAATTGATATGGCGGCTCCGAACCTGAACATGCGGGACCCGGTAATGTACCGGATTTTACATGCAACCCATCACCGCACCGGTGACAAATGGTGCATTTATCCGACGTATGACTGGGCCCACGGCCAATCAGATTCGATTGAAGGGATTACCCATTCTATCTGTACACTGGAGTTTGAGGACCACCGTCCATTATACGACTGGTATCTGGACCAGCTCGAGGTTCACCATCCACAGCAGATTGAGTTTGCCCGGCTTAATGTCAGCCATACGGTGGTGACCAAACGGAAGCTCTTAGAACTGGTAAACCAAGGGTATGTAAGCGGCTGGGACGACCCGAGGATGCCGACAATATCGGGCATGCGGCGACGGGGATACACACCAGAATCAATCCGTAATTTCTGTGACCGAATCGGGGTAGCAAAAAGGGATAATCTGGTAGACATTGCAATGCTGGAACATTGCGTGCGGGAGGATTTGAACCGGCGGGCGCCACGGGTTATGGCGGTTTTGCGGCCGCTTCGGGTAGTGATTGATAATTATCCTGAAGGCCAAGTGGAAGAGCTCGACGCGGTGAATAATCCCGAAGACCCTGGTATGGGAATGCGGAAGGTTCCTTTTTCACGGGTGCTGGATATCGAGCAAGAGGATTTCCAAGAGGAACCTTCGAGGAAGTTTTTCCGGCTGGCACCGGGCCGTGAAGTCAGGTTGCGATATGGATATTTCATTACTTGCAAGGATATAGTAAAGGATGAAAAGACCGGAGAGGTGACCGAGCTGCACTGCACTTATGACCCGGCAACACGGGGCGGTGATGCGCCGGACGGCCACAAAGTCAAGGCAACACTGCACTGGGTTTCGGCTGAGCATTCGCTTCCAGCCGAAGTGCGGCTTTACGACCATCTTTTCACAAAAGCAGACCCGGCTGAAGTACGGGATGGTGCGGATTGGAAGTCGAACCTGAATCCGGATTCATTGAAGGTATTAAAGGAATGCCGGGTTGAGCCGAGCCTTGCGGATGCTGCACCAGGCGCACGATACCAGTTCGAGAGACAGGGATATTTCTGTGTGGACCCTGATTCTTCTGATGGATTACTTGTGTTCAATCGGACAGTATCATTGCGCGATACCTGGGCCAGACTCCAGAAGACACAGAAAAAAGCGGCTGAGCATTGAGAACCAGGAGGTAATAGTGGACCTGTTTTCCAAATTGGAACAGACTAACGGCGTTACGATATTCTGCGGGGTTACAGTAACGATTGGTAAACCTGTGGATGGGAAATTCAGTTTCAGCGTGGTTCCGGCATCCTTGAAGCGGAAAGTGCGAAAATCCGACTATGCGCTGCTGGCGATGCATTATTACTCCCATATCCTGTCCGGGTATCCGCGTGAAGACCTTCAACTTGACAAGTTCGGTATGAAACTGCGCCAGATGGTTGCGGATATAATAGAACAAGGTATCTGGCCTGGTTCTGACCTGCTGCGCTACGCCGGGGTTCAGGACAAGGTTCTGCTCTTGGGGTCGGAGGAATCGGAAGGAAAGAAGATTCATGCTTTCCTTTTTAGAACTCTCTTGGCTGATGACCTTGACCTGGCGCTTGAGATACCACCGAGCATTGACAACGATGTTCTGAATTTATCAGTAATAGCACTGTTCCAGAAAGCGACAGAAATGTTTGATGAGCCCGAGATTGAGCTTCTTGACAAATCCTTGCGGTACATAAGAACCTATATCTACGAAGGTGCGAACTACGCCAGCCCAGCCGCGGCCCAGAACCTGGCGAACCGGGCATTCCGCGAAGCCGGGGGCGAAGTAGTGTAGGGACTACACCTTACGCTTTTGCGCTTCCTTCCTGAGCCGGCGTCGCTCACCGACCATCTCGAACACCGTGTAGAGCACCGGGATAACGAACAGGGTCATGAATGTTCCAACGATTAACCCCCCTATCACACTGCGGGCCATTGGTGCGCGAAGTTGGCCGCCGGCACCGGCTCCGATTGCCATCGGAATCATGGCGAAGATGGTGGTCAAGGCAGTCATGAGCACCGGTCGCAGTCTGCGGGTTCCGCCGGTAACCACCGCTTCTCTTAGCGGCATTTTGTCCCGTTTTCTGAGCAGGTTGATATAATCTACCATAACGATGCCGTTGTTGACGATAATTCCGACCAGCATGACTGCACCGACCAGAGAAAGCACGCTCAAGGTGGTGTTTGTTAAAAATAGCATCCAGATGACGCCGATTAAGGAAAGCGGGAAAGTCAACATGATGACGAACGGGTCAAGGAACGATTCGTAGAGCGCGGCCATCACCATATAGACCAGGACCACCGCGGCCAGCATGGCGATAAAGAGCCAGCTAAATGTTTCTTGCTGTTCTTCGGCCTGACCGCTGACATGGATTCGATAATTTTCAGGGATGGGTATCTGGGAAACCTTGTGTTTCACTTCGCGCGTGATGCTGCCGAGGTCCCGGCCGCCTATGTCACAATCCACCGTGACCATCCGCTCCTGGCCTTTGCGGTCGATTTTCATCGGGCCTTCGGCCGGCAAGGCTTCGGCAACAGAAGCCAGGGTTACCACTTTGCCGAGTGGGGTCTTGATCGGGAGCGCGAGCAGTCTTTCAGTATTGATGCGGTCCTGTTCCCGGAGCCGTACCCTGATGTTGTATTCTTTTCCGGCTTCGCGGTAGAAACTGGCAACCTTTCCCTGAACTGAAGCGTTGACCGCGTTGGCAATCAGGGCGACCGGCAGGCCGACAGACTGGGCCTTTTCTTTGGATATTTTGAGCCTGAGTTCAGGTGACTTCTTTTCCAGGGAGGTCTCAACATCCCGCGTTCCTGGAACCTGCTGGATTGAATCTTTGACCGCCTCGGCGATTCGCTCTAGGAGCGAAAAGTCGTTGCCATAAATCTCAACCGAAACCGGGGTCCCAATACCTAGTGAGCTCATCTGCTGAGAGTTGGCCTGGGTGATTTTCGCACCCGGTATTCGGGCGAGGATTGGACGCAACGTTTCTTCGATTTGCTCTTGAGAGCGGCTGCGTTCGGTTGATTCGACCAGCTCTACATCTACACTGGCCCGGTAGCTGCGTGCGCCGCTCATGCCGCCGAACATCGCCATTCCACCGGCACCACCGCCGACCTGTACGGCAACAGCTTCCAGTTCGTCTTCGGCCACCTGTTCGAACACAATCTGCTCGACCTGGCTGGCAATGGCTTCGGTTTGCTCGAAAGGGGTGCCCGGAGGCAGCTCGATGTTGACTGAAATCCGGCCCATATCGCCTGTTGGTATGAATTCGGTGCCGATAAGTCGGAATGGGAATACCAGCATGACCGATACGACAAGTGCGGCTGCGGCCAGGCCAATGACCAGTTTCTTCCGCTTCAGGCACCAGCCCAGTGTCCGCCGGTACACATCCTCCAGCCCTTTGAGCTTGTGGCCAATCCAATCTGACAGCTTCTCAAACGAGTTGCGTGCCGGCTGTTCCACGGGCCTAACATTGAGAAACCGCGAGCTAAGCATCGGTATCAGGGTAAGGGCAAAGAGGAGGGATATCGCCAAGGAGAAGACCACGGTCAAGGAGAGGTCTTTGGTCATGATGCCGATTATTCCGGGGATGAAAATTACAGGAACAAACACGGAGATTGTCGTCAGAGTGGAAGCGGTGACTGCGGTCGCCACTTCTGAGGTTCCAAGTGTGGCCGCTTCTTTCTTGCCCAGCCCGGTCTGACGGTGACGAAAGGTGTTCTCCAGCACCACAATGGCATTGTCCACCAGCATGCCGACAGCCAGAGCCAGGCCGGCCATGCTCATCATGTTCAGAGTCAGGCCGAAAGCGTCCATAGCCACAAAGGTTCCGATAACCGACATCGGGATGGCGAGCCCGACGATGATAGTGCTCGGGATGTTGTGCAGGAAGAGCAGGAGTATCAGAGCCGCCAGCAGCGCGCCGACTAGGAGGTTGCTGGTAATGTGGCCGAGCGAACGGTTGATGAAGTCGGCCTGGTCCATCATGATATCGAGCGTCAAATCCTCGGGGATGTCTTTATTTGTGGTCATCTCGGCCAGTGCGGCCTGAATGCGCTTGGAAACATCAACGGTCACGGCTCCGGACTCTTTTTGAATCATTAACATGAGTCCGGTCTTGCCGTTGATGCGGACCTCGGAGGTTTTCTCTTCGTGCGTGTCCACCACATCCCCGATGTCCCGGACTTTGACCGGTGTTCGGCCGTTGATACCAACGATTACATCCTCGATTTCCTTTGTCGAGGTGAACTCGCCCAAAGTCCGGACTGTGTATTCGAGACCACCCCGTTCAACGCTTCCACCTGGAAACGACAGGTTCTGGGCTCGCAGGGCATTGATGACATCGGAAACCCCGATGCCATAGAGTTCGAGCCGCTGGGCATGAAGTCTTATCTGCACTTCGCGTTCGAGCCCACCGATTACCGAGGCTGATGCCACACCCTTAATTCTTTCCAAACGGGGTTTCACATTGTCCTCAGCGACCCGGCGCAGTTCAACAAGGGGCCGGTCTCCGGACAGCGACACCATAGCCACCGGCATCATGGTTGGGTCGAATTTGATGACCATTGGTTTGCTTACATCCTCGGGCAGAAAACCTTCAATAAGGTCAATCTTTTCCCGAATGTCAATTGCGGCTTGGTCCATATTCTGGTTCCAGTCAAATTCCAGGATGGTAACGCTAAGCCCTTCCCGGATGATGGAACGGACATCGGTCACACCGGTGACAGATGCGACCGCACCTTCAATCGGCTTGGTAACTAGGTTCTCGATTTCCTGTGGACCAGCTCCGCGATAAGTGGTGATGACCCCGGCGATTGGGATGGATATGTCGGGCAAAAGCTCGGGATTCAGCCGCTGGAGTGCGAAGAAGCCGAAACCCAGCACCACCAGGAAGACCATCAGGAAGGTGACAGGCCTGCGAATCGCCAGTTTCCACATGGTATCCTCTAATCTACGACTTCGACTTCAGTGTCGTGTTCTAGGAACTCTTTTCCAGCGGTGACAACCTGGTCTCCAGGTGAAATTCCGTCCAGAACCTCGGCCGCTTGGTCATTGGCGATGCCAAGCGTTAGTTGCCGGCGGACCGCTTTGCCTTCTTCTATTACAAAGGCAAAATGTTCCCCGGTAGCCAGGTTTTCGATGACCGCTTCCCTGGGCAGAACGAACGTGTTGGTGCGTGTTTCAGTAACAACTCGGACATCGGCAAAGTTGCCGGGCATAAGGTCGCGGGGATTGTGGATGAGGGCTTCAGCGTATGCGGCACGTGATGTCGGGTCAACAAAAGAGCTGACCCGGTCAATTGTGCCCTTGAATTCCTGGTCCGGTAGGTTGTCAATGCTGATTGTTGCCGGCATTCCTTTGCGTATTATTGGCCGAAAGCGTTCACTGACATTGAACGCGACTTTAAGGCGGCGGGTATTGACAATCATCGCGACCGGGATTTGTGGTGCAACCATCGCACCCCGGTCGAGCAGAATTCTGCTCACGGTTCCGGAAATCGGTGAGCGGACTTTTGCCGGTTTGTATTCCATGCCCGGGATTGAACGGTCAATCAGGGCGATGGTCTGATTCCGACTGACATGTTGTCCTTCCTGGACTTTGTACCTGAGCAGCTTACCCGGAACATCCGAATGCGCGGTTGCCTGGTCTTCACCGACAATTGTGCCGGTAAAAGATAGCTCTGAGGATATTTCTCCTTGCTTAGCGGTAATGGTCTTGACCACGGTTTTGGTCTCGGTCTGTTCGGCGAGTTTCTGGTAGGTTCTTTGGCGGGTCGAAATGGCGTGAATCACGCGCCACCCTACCAGGATAACAATCAGTCCAAGAATAATCCATCCTATTGCCTTTTTCACAGTTCCTCCTAGAAAAGTCCCATCGCCCGGCCCAGCTTGGCCTTGGCGATTCTGTGGTTTGCCAAAGAATTCAGGTATGACACCCGGCTCTGTGTTAAGGCGAGCTGGGTGTCAAGATATTCAAGATTGGTGACAAGGCCGTTCTGGTATCCGGTTTCGGCCATTTCAAGGGCTGCTTCGGCGACCTCGACGTTCTCGGTCTGACAGGCGATGTTTTCTTTTTCCTGTTTAAGAGTGCTGTGCAAGGCTCTGACTTCGAGCCGGACAGCATCTTCGACCATTGTGAGCGCGACCTTTGCCTGCCGGTGTCTTGCTGTCGCCTGCTTAAGCTTGTTGGTGTTCGTGAGCCCGGTGAACAGCGGCATGGAAACCCCGGCGGTCACGTTCCAGTCGGTTCCCCACTCGTCCTTAAAGCCGACCGGCCTTTTATAGTCGTAGTTGAACTGGGCGAACGCGACCGGTAGGTTCGCGGTGCGGGCGATTCTCACCCCGAGGTTGGCCATCCGGGTTGCGTCGCGGAGTTGCTTCAGTTCGGGCCGATTGCTCAGAGCCGAGTCGGTCGCCGCGCTCAGGTCGATTTCCCATTCTTCGAGTTCAAGCTCGCCGGCCAGTTCAATCGGGGTGTCGGGCTCGAGGCCCAGGGTATTGCGTAGCGCGGCAAGGGCCAAATCAGCACCGCTTGTGACCTTGGACAACTGGGACCGGAGATTGGTCAGGCCGACACCAGCCCGCATCAGGTCCAGTTTCGTGACCATGCCGTTGTCATAAAGGGTCTGGACCTGGTGAACATGACGTTCGAGCTGGTCATAGGATTCCTGCATCAGGTCGGCCATCCTGTGGGCCAGCAGCGCGTTGTAGAACCCTCCGATTGCCTGAACTTCGACCCGGGACTTGGCCAGGCGCAGCCCTTCCTTCTCCATGTCTAGCGAAAGCCCGGCGATGCGGTATGCATTCAGGAGTTTACCCCAGGTGAACAGGGTCTGCTGGGCCGTGCCGCGCAGCACGTAGTTGTTGGCGCTGCCCATTGACATCGTCATGGTGTCGGCCCCGACTGTCATCGG
>DFBN01000051.1:0-1364 GCA_002366635.1 Caldifarciminota bacterium UBA3079
CCGCTGGATTCGGCCGGTGTCAAGACGTGCCTTACCCGGTGTCTCGTATGGTTCAGTCAGCCCGGCCTGTGCGCTTCTGGTCATGACGATATGTCGGCCAAAAAGAATCAGCCAGAATACCGGAACCGGAAACTGCATATGCCTTTGCACCGCCTGCAAAGTAGATAACACCGTTCTCATCCAGAACCGGCGCACCGATAACCGGCCCATCGGTTTCCACTTTCCACAAAAGGTCACCGGTAGAATCAACCGCATAGAGATGGTTGTCATTGCACCCGAAATACACCCTGCCGTTATCAGCCAGACACGGACCGGTCCGGATATATCCGGCCGCTACGAACTGCCAGACCAGATTGCCTTCACGATTCAGACAGTATAAAACATTGTCATCCGAACCGAAATACACATCCCCGTTCGGGCCAACAGACGGAGCACCGCGCACATCGGCCTGAGCATCAAAATGCCAGAGCTCATGACCATCCGTGCCAATCGCATACAACCGTCTGTCCCCAGACCCGACATAGACCGTGCCGTCTGCACCCAGAGCCGGCGATGTCCTTACTTTGCCCTCGGTAGTAAAACTCCAGCGCAACCTGTTGTCCGGCCCGACCGCATAAACCTTGCCGTCATCGCATCCGAAAATGGCAACCGTGTCCGCACTCAATACTACCGGACACCTGATTGCATCACCTGCCGGAAAATACCAGGCGATAGTTCCACCAGGGTCAAGAACATACAGCTTGCCGTCTTTTCCACCCAGATATATCTTCGCATCCGGCCCGATTGCCGGTGAAGAGCAACTGCACCCCAGAAGCCGACTCCACCGTTCTCCGCCCGATGTGCCGAGTGCATAGATTCTGCTATCTTGGCACGACACATAAATGATGCTGTCACCGGCAACTGCCGGCGTGCTGTTAATCGAACCACCAAGAGAAACCCGCCATCGCTCCTGGCCCGAATACCCGATTGAAACAACCTGGCCGTCTATGGTTGTATACACCATCCCCTGGCCAAGCATCGCCACAGAACCCGCAGCATCAGCGCCAAGTCCTGCTTCCCAGAACATACTACCGTCATCGGCAATCGAAATCAGAACGGGCTGGGACCAATCTGTCCAGGTATGTTGGTCCTTGCCCCGACACCGGACAGCATACTTGCCTTCGGTTCCCCAGTAATAAGAAGCGCTTTCGGCCTGACCCGAAGGCACATACCTGCTCCATTCTGAAAAATTGCCATCACCCCAGTCAAACTGGTATGAAACCGTGTCCTCATCAGGGTCGGTGGTCCTGGCGCTGAAAAAATAAGGGTGGTTTGGAAAACCCTGAGTCGGGCCCTGCGGTTTGTCAGGAACATCAGGAGGATGC
>DFBN01000051.1:1478-4341 GCA_002366635.1 Caldifarciminota bacterium UBA3079
ACCCGTTCAAACTCAAGCTTTGCATCCTGGGCAATGGTTCCCTGCTTCATCACATCGAAATAGAACTGAACGCATTCAGGCACGACCCCTGCGGCCTCACCGACAAGCAGCTTTATTCTGGTAACCCGTTTTGCCCCGTGTTCATCGGCCTGGGACAATACTTCTTTGAGCATACTGTCTGTAATCGAATATTCATGCATCAGGAAATCTGCTTAAGCAGTTTGTGGGCAACGGAATCGCTTGGTGCCCGCCTGAGCCAGTTCTCAAGCACCCTTCGCGCACGGACCGTATCGTGCATTTCCTCAAGATAGAGTTTATAAAGCGCTTGCACCGGTTCAGGACGGGCAGGGGATTTTGCAACTGCTTCTTCGTAAGCCTGTGCCGCCTTGGTAAAATCCCCTTTGCCCTGATATGCCAGACCACGGCGGAGTGTAATCTCAGGGTCACTGAATCCGTAAGCCTGAATCGAATCAAGATACACCAGTGCATTATCATACTCACGATTGAGCATCGCAAACACGGAAAGGTGATAGAAAAGCGGAACCTTACGCTTCGGGTCAAGGTCGAATGCCAGAGCCCGGGTCATGACATCCTGAGCCTGCCTGGTCCGACCCAGCTTCTGGTATTCAAGCGCCAATGCCAGATAGCTTGCTGCATAATTGATAAGAAGCCCACGCGTGTTCTCGTCTTTGGAAACCCTCGGGTCAAGCATCGAGTGCATCTTGTAAACATCGAAGAGATAATGACGGGTGAGCTCAACATCCACCAGTTTTTCACCTGAATCCGGCACCACCCGGTTTACCAGGCCTTCAAGCTTCAGATAAGGCTGGACATCAACCAGGTTATCGCCCGATACCGTGGTAGCGAAATAAACCGGGGTTCTGGGCTTGTAATTCTGGGTAAACACCTTTGCCATGAACTCCTTGGAAGTAGACCCGTAATCATCCGGCCATTTCAGTTTCACTCCGCCGCTCGTGGCAACGATGTTACGAATCATGATATCCTTGAGCAGGAATGTGCGTCCTGCTTTGCCCCTGAAACCCTGGGGCAATCGGTCAATCTCCGCTTCTGTGAATGAAACCGGAGCACCCCAGCGTTTGAGCTGTTTACAGTACCAGTTGGTGTTCAAAAGAGAAAGGTTGGCAACCGCCACATTCTTGCCGAAATTCGGGTCGAGCCCGGCAACCCTGGAAGGCACGGTCTGCATGAGCCACAAAGGGAATGTATCATTGTCTCCGTTCGTGAAAATCACTGCATGCTGCCCCGGGCAGGAAACGAGCATATTGTATCCATATTCAGCCGGTATCCAGTTGTGCCGTCTGGTGACGGTCTCATAGTTGAGAAACATCGGCACAAACCCGTACGCAACCGTAGCACCGCTCAACACATAGACCAGTGCCATCTTCCCTTTGAGCCGACTAATCAGCCAGCGCAACCAGGCATAAACACCTAACCCTATGAAAATGGTGTAAAATACAAAAGAGAAAGCGAAGAAATAATCACGCTCGCGCACCTCAAGGAACCTCAACTGCCGCGTCGGGTCCTGGCTGAACCTCCTCGGGTCTGAAGGCGAATACTTCAGATTGAGATAAGTAATAAGCCCGAGCGATGCAACGAGAAATGCCACGAAAATTAGCACAAAGGATTTCTTCTCCCGTTTGAACTGGTGCCAGATGCCCCAGAGCCCGAGCAGGGGCGGAATCAGACCCAATAACGCCTGCCACTTTATATGCAGGAAAATATCAAAGAACCGCTCATTCCCCCACTGCCAGAAGAAATAGCGCACATAATACTTTACCTGCTCATAATAGCCTTGCACCAGGCCAAAGCGTGCATTGACGCCCTGCCGGTAATCATTTTCTGTAAGAAACATCGTCTTGCGCGGATAAAGCTTCATCGGGTCATACTGCTCCCTGCGGAGCACGCTCACAAAGTCATGCCAGTTCGAAGGATTGACTTCATTGATGGCCGGCCCGGTCTTGGCACGGATGAGCATTATGAATTGAACCGAACTTGCTAGAAGCACAAGCCCCAGCATCAGACCGACATACTTCGGATGCAGGTTCCTGTGCAAATGCAGCCAGTAGAGATACGCCGCATATCCGAGGATAAAGAGAATCACGAGGCCCCGCGCGTGAACCCACATTTCGACAAAAGTCACGGTAGGAGATGCCAGAAGAAGGACGGTGTTATCCATTGACTTTCCGCCCGATGCAATAAGCCCGATAACAATCGATAAAAACAGGAGTGCCAGCCCCCAGATTATGGAACCAGCCTTGTCCGACCTCTCGATCACCCTGATGCCAAAATATGCAAACCCGAGCATCAAAGCGGCTACTACAACTTTGAGCACCACTGTATCTGCACCCCTACCGGGCATGGCCGTGATCGAAATAATCACCAGAAATCCGATTATGAGCTCGAACATCCGCAGCCGGAGAATCGACTTACGGTCTACTACAAGCCCGAAAATGAGCACGGAGAAAACCACTATCATCGGGGTGAAATGAATGCCGGTAGACAGAAACAGCATAAAGATAGTCAGAAGTATCAGCCGGTTGTCACCTGTCCCTTTTTCCACTTTATCACGCCAAACCATCGCAATATACAGAACTGTCAAAGCCACTACTGCACAAGGTGCATAAACCTCGGCCTCAACACAGTTGTCCCAGAAAGAATAGGCAAACGCACACGCCAGCGCACCGGTAACCCCGGCTACATGCCGGACCCATGGGTAGCGGTCTCGCTCGCGGTAAAGCGAAATGAGCTTCACTACCAAAAGGTATATCAACCCACAGGAAAGCGCACCGAAGAGGACCGGAATGAAGTTAATCCGGAATGAAATCTCGGAACTCACTGGAAT